>NZ_JAZHRV010000001.1:6852534-7165052 GCF_036924595.1 Bradyrhizobium algeriense
CAGCGGCTCGGTGAACGATACGCCGGGCATCAGGAAGACGATGATGTTGTAGATCGCGAGCGGAATCAGAAGCAGCGGAAAACCGACCATGGGTATCGCGCCTTCCTAGGAATACCGGATTGTCCCCGGGCAATCGCTTCGCCCAATGGAACCGTTGGCCCACTCGTTGGCCAAATTCGGGCAGACGCCGCCAAAAGCGGCGCCTTATCCCCGAATCCGATCAGGATTCCTTCTTTTTCAGCACCTGCCGGCCCTTGTACATGCCGGTCTTGAGGTCGAGGTGGTGCGGCCGGCGCAGTTCGCCGGAATCCTTGTCTTCGGCATAGGTCGGCTTCTTCAGCGCGTCCGCCGAGCGGCGCATGCCACGCCGCGAGGGCGATGTTTTTCTTCTGGGAACGGCCATAACGGTCCTCTAGGGGTGTTGTCGGAGGCATCGTCCGAAACGGACGACCCAGCGCTGCGCGCACGGGCTGCGATGCCGATAAGGCCGCGCTTATAGAGGATGGGATGGCGTAAAGCTAGGCCGGCTTGCGGTTAAAGGGACTGAAAATTGGCTCAAAAAGCGCGATTTTCGGTCCAGCAGCGGGGCACGGCGTTGGCCCGGGCCATATAGGTCCCGGCCAGACGGCGTACCCCAGGGCCGGGATTGCGGGCGCTGCGCCTGGCGGGATTGGGCAGGATCGCCGCCAGCAAGGCGGCCTCGCGCGCGGAAAGCGTGGCCGCCGAATGGCCGAACGCGTACATTGACCCGGCCTCTGCCCCGAATTGTCCTGATGGCCCGAGCTCGGCGATGTTGAGGTAAATTTCCAGGATCCGCTGCTTCGGCAGCACCAGATCGATCCACATCGCAAGCGGCAGTTCCAGCGCCTTGCGGACCACGCTGCGGCCCGGCCACAGGAACAGGTTTTTCGCCACCTGCTGGGTGATGGTCGAACCGCCGCGGGCAGGCTCGCCATCCTCGGCATCATCGATCGCGTCCTGCAGCGCGTCCCAATCGACCCCACGATGGCTGCAGAACCTGGCGTCTTCGGAGCCCACCACCGAGCGCGGCAGTGAGGGCGAAATCGCTTTGAAATCGACCCATTGCCGGGACACCGGCGCGCCCTTGAGCCAGCGCCAAGCCATCAGCGCCGACACCGGATGGCCGGTTCGGTAGAACGGCGTCACGAGATAGGGCAGCAACAGCACCGCGAGCAGGATCAGCAGCAAAATTCGGACAATGCGCAAATTGGACGCTTCCGGTTGAGCCCAGGCCGGCCCGGGGCCGATGAATTGGCCCCACCCACGTGACATCTCCATGATATTTCGTGCGTTTTCCAGCGCTTTTGTGACCGGGATCATGGAATTGACGAAGCCCTTGCCATCAACGATTGTCCGGCCAAATTGATCTGGAGCTATTCTTAATGATCCCCGCCACTGCCGATTTTTCCAAACGCCTGGACCAGACCGCGGACGATACCGAAGCCCTGCTGGCGAAGCTGCTGTCCGATACGCTGCTGCCCGACGAGATCGTGCGGCCGAAGCGGCTGATGGAGGCGATGCGCTATTCCAGCCTCAACGGCGGAAAGCGGCTGCGCCCTTTTCTGGTGGTCGAAAGTTCGGCCGTGTTCGGCGTCCCGCGCGAAGCCGCCCTTTTGGTCGGCGCCGCGCTGGAATGCATCCACTGCTATTCCCTGATCCACGACGACCTGCCGGCAATGGACAACAGCGACCTGCGCCGCGGCCGGCCCACGCTGCACAAGAAGACCGACGACGCCACCGCGATCCTCGCCGGCGACGGTCTGTTGACGCTGGCGTTCGACATTGTCACCCGCGATGAGATCCACAACGACGCTACGGTACGCCTGCTCCTGACGCGAGCGCTGGCGCGCGCCTCCGGCATTGGCGGCATGGTCGGCGGCCAGATCCTGGACCTCGCCGGGGAGGGGCGGTTCGGCGACCGCGAGCCGGTCGACGTGGCGCGGCTGCAGCAGATGAAGACCGGCGCGCTGTTGCGCTATGGGTGCATCGCCGGCGCGATCCTCGGCCAGTCCACGCCGAGCGAGTATCAGGCGCTCGACGATTACGGCCGCGCGCTCGGCGAGGCCTTCCAGATCGCCGACGACCTGCTCGACGTCGAGGGCGACGCGGCGGCCCTCGGCAAGCAGACCGGGCAGGATGCGGCGCTCGGCAAGACCACCTTCGTCACCCAGCTCGGCATCGACGGCGCCAAGCAGCGCGTGCGCGACCTGCTGGCGCGCGCCGATTCAGCACTTTCGATCTTCGGGACAAAGGGCGACACATTGCGGGCAGCCGCGCGCTTCGTCGCGGAGCGCAAGAGCTAGAGCATGATCCGGAAAAGTGGGTACCGGTTTTCCCTCGCGACAAACGCGGAACGCGTTTGCGCGGAGATCATGCTCAAAACAAAATGATAGAGAGGGATGACGCTTCGAAGAAGAGTTATCCCTCTCTATCGCAATAAGGGCAGCGGATGAGCAGGGAATTCGAAGAACACCTTGTTCGGTTCCGCAACCTGCCGCTGCCGGTCCGCGTGGTCTATGGCAGGCCGCGCACCTTCATCGCGCTCGCCGTCGGCGTCATCGCGTTCTTCCTGCTGCCCGGCACGCTGCGGCTGCCGACGCGGCTTGTCGTGGGATGGGACGTCTTCGCCGCACTGTACCTCGTGCTCGCCTACATCATGATGCTGCGCTGTGACGTCGGCCATATCCGCCGCAGCGCGGTGATGCAGGACGACGGGCGCTTCGTGATGCTGCTGGTCACCGCGCTCGGCGCCTTTGCGAGCCTTGCCGCGATCGTGTTCGAGCTTGGCGCCTCGAAGGGCAACCCGGCCGGGCTGATCCTGGCCACGGTGACGATCGTACTGTCATGGGCCACCGTTCACACCGCCTTCTCGCTGCACTACGCGCACGAGTTTTACCGCGGCAGCGAGCCGGGCGGCCTGCAGTTTCCGGGCGGCGACGCGCATGCCGAGGCTGATTACTGGGACTTCGTCTACTTCTCGTTCGTGATCGGCATGACCGCGCAGGTCTCCGACGTCGGCATCACCGACAGGGTCATCCGCCGCACCGCGACCGTACACGGCATCATCTCGTTCGTGTTCAACACGGCGCTGCTGGCGCTGATGGTGAATATCGCGGCGAGCGCGATCTAGTCCCCGTCGCCCCGGCGCCTTGAATCTGGCCCCGGCCTCCTGCCGTGAGGAGCCGGGGCCGTAGCGTGTTAACACGCGGCTGTGGCTACGGGCACACGCCCGACATGATGGCCCCGTAGGAGTGGCAACCCACCTGACGTTCCTGGCCGGTAAGCGGCCGGCCTGTAGATGAGTACCCTGCACCGGTCGGTCCCTGAGAACGCCTGACAATGACTTGCCGTGGTTCCCGAGCTTGCCTTGCTTCGGGAACGCGCCGTGATTCCGGCCTGTCGCGCGTTGCCACCGGCTTTTTGGCGCGACGCGGCTCGCATTCATTATCATCGTTGAGGAACGAGCCCTCGGCACAGGTGATTTTCGTGCAGCGCTCGCCGTCGACCTTGTAGCCGTGTTCGCAGACCAGCGGGCACACCCGTGACGACTTCAGCTTGATCGTATCGAGCGTATCGATGCTGGCGACCTTGGTATCGAGCTTGGTCCCGGCGTAGCGGTTGAACAGCGTCAGCGATCGCTGCGAGACGCTGTTCCAGTTGCCATCGGCATTGCCGGCCAGGCAGCCGACGCGGCGCAGTTCGGCCTGCACCGATTTGGTGACGTCGGCTTGCGGCGGCCCCGCGGCGAGGGCAGCAACGTTCACCGCCTTGTCCTTGTCAGCGGGCGCCGGAGCGGACGCCTTGTCGGCGGTAGCGCTTTCGGCAGCGACACGCTTCTGTTCGGCCGCGGCCGCCTGTTCCTGCGCCAATTGCTTGGCCTTTTCAGCCGCGACGCGCGCCTGCTCGGCAGCCTTGGCTTCGGCCTCGGCCTTTGCCTGCTGCGACTTCTGGGCGCCCTCGGCGGCGAGCCGTGCCCGCTCCTGTTCGGCCAGCCGCGCTTTTTCAGTCGCCGCGACGCGGGTTTCCTCGGCGGCGATCTTGTCGAGCTGAAGCTTGGCAAGGCTTGCATAGAAGCCATCGGGATATTGCGCGAGGAAGGCGTTGAGCGCGCTCTTGTTGCCTATCTGCAGCGCGAGTTCGTAATCGCGGCGGGCCTCGGCCTGCGCGCTCTGGGCGGGTGTCGGAGCGGCCGCCGCCGCGGGCGCCTGACGGGGCGCCGGTACCAGCGGCACGTCGTCACCGCCGAGCGAACCATACACAAAGGGTTCCTGCCGGTTGTTGGTGGTCTTGAGCACCTCGTCGCGCACGAAGCCGAAGGCGCGGCGCACGTCGAGCCCGGGCTTCGTCAAATGATGCGACAGCGCCGCCGTGAACGGGCTGTTCTTGCCGTCGCCATCGGCCGCGGTGGACCCGGCCTTCGCCGAATAGGCGATCAGAACGTTCGGGCTGGTCGGCTCGACCTTGGCCAGGCCCTGCCCGATCGCGCGCGAAGCGACCGTGCGCTTCATGGTCCGGGAGAACGGATTGTCGCGGCAGGCGTCGAGAATCACCAACCGCAATTTCTTGGCCGGCTCGATCGCGATCAGAATGCGGTCGAGCGAGAGGCCTTCGTCGTAGATGTCGGTGTCGCGTTCCAGCCGGGCATCGACGGGGATCAGGTAGTTCGCGCCGTCCACCTCGATGCCGTGGCCGGCATAATAGACCACCGCGATATCGGCATCGCGCGCGCGGTCGGCGAAGTCGCGCAACGCGCGACGGGTTTCGGCTGCGGCCATGTCCCGGCGGGAATCGACGACGTCAAAGCCGGCATCTTTCAGCGTCGCCGCGATCCTGGCGCTGTCGTTAACCGGATTGGCCAGCGGTGCGACATTCTGGTAGTTGGAATTGCCGAGCACCAGCGCCACGCGCTTTTCGGCAACCGCCGGCCCGCTCACCAGCAGGAAGGTGGCGGCTGCAAGTGCCCATCGGCACAACTTTTGCGATCCAGACATCATCATGACTCCTCCGGAGCCTCGTACTTTTTTACCACACCGGCCTGCCTATCAGAAGCCACAGCCCGGCTTTGTGAGTTAAGTCACGAACCACGCCAACGTGAATCGCGCCCTCGCCTTATCGTTAGTCGGGCCAGCGCCCCGTCGGTTCGGCCATGGCCGATCACCTTTTCCGCCGGGTTCCCGCCCAGGTATAAACCTCCGGCGACGAGCATGTATTCCCCGGAGCAGCGTGAGCCGCTCAACGCGGCTCGACATGCTCCCGGTATTGCGGCAGGTCGTCCGTGATCGCAAACCACGATGCCTTGGAGCCGACAAAAATGTGAGCCGTCGGGCGGATCGAGGGATCATCGACCAGCGTGCCCATGGCGACATGGACGAAAGCGCCTTCACGCACCACCGAATAGAGCAACGAACCGCATTTCCGGCAATGCGCGTCGTGGCCGGCCTCGTCGCCATAGATCATGAGATCGTCCTCGCCCTTGGTGACACTGAATTTGTCGCGCGCGATGCCGGCGAACGGCTTGAACGCCGCGCCGGTGGTGCGCCGGCAATTCGAGCAATGGCAGTTCAAGGCGTAGCCGAATTCGTCAGCCACGGCATAGCTGACCGCGCGGCAAAAGCATTCTCCGGCAAGAATGCGAGCATTCGATTTTGCTGAACCCGCCACCTGCAACTCCTCGCAACCGTGATCAAGTCAGCCTAGCGCAACGAAGAGGTTCGTGGCTTAATTCAATTCGAACAAATTTCTTTTCGCCGGGAGGAACTGCCGTGAGTCACGACCGATCGACCGTGGAAGCCGTGGTCAAGAATTATTTCGATGGCCTTTATGAAGGCGATGCCGACAAGCTCGGCGCGATATTCGACCCCACTGCCGATCTGCGCTGGCTGGAAAAGGGCGAGTTGCAGGTGCTGACCGTGCCGGACTGGCTCGATCGCGTGCGCAAGCGCCCCTCAGCCAAGGCTGAAGGCAAGCCGCGCGAGGATTTCATCGTCATGATCGACCGCTCCGACGATCAGACCGCCTTCATCAAGGTACGCTGCCAGTTGCCGCCGCGCTATTTCACCGACTATCTGGTGGCAATGAAATTGCGCGACGGCTGGAAGATCGTATCCAAATCCTACCGCTACGATCTGCGCGAGTAGCGATTTCCAACCAAACGGGGCTTAATCATGCAGCAATCCGTGAACCATGATCTTTCTACCGTAGAGGCCGCAGTCCAGCACTATTTCGACGGCGTGTACGAAGGCGACGTCGAGAAGTTGGGGGCCGTCTTTCACCCGTCCGCCGACCTGCGCTCGTTGGAGAACGGCAAGCTGCGAGTTCTTACCCTGCCTGCCTGGCTGGACTGGATGAAAAAGCAGCCTTCGGCCAAGGCTGAAGGAAAGCCGCGTGAGGATTTCATCGTCACCGTCGACCATTCGGACAATCAGACCGCCTTCATCAAGGTACGCTGCCAATTGCCGCCGCGCTATTTCACCGACTATCTGGTGGCAATGAAACTGCGCGACGGCTGGAAAATAGTCTCGAAATCCTACCGCTACGATCTGCGCGAGTAATATCGACTCAGGCTTGGGCACCCGCCGGCGCGGTGTCTGCACCGCCACTGCGGCGGCCAAGATTGCCCCGGATCATGCGCATCACGACGGCCGATTGCAGCAGCCGTGTCAGCGGCGCCTCCTGACGCACGCGTCACAAATTTGTCAGGGGCGGCCTGAAAACGCTTCGCCCTTCGCCCGTGAGCGCGCGCCTTGCGCATTGACCTTGCGGTTTTTCCCTGCGAATGGGGGCGATCATGGAAGCCAAATTTCAGATCTTCTTGATCCTGCTCGCGGTGCTGGCAGGGACCGCGTTGCTGGCGCGGCGAATCCACGTCGCGCCGGCCATCCTGCTGCTGCTCGCCGGCATCGCGCTCGCCTTCGTGCCCGGCATGCCGACGGTGGAATTGCCGCCTGAATTGGTGCTGCTCGTATTCCTGCCGCCGCTGATCTATTCGGCGAGCGTCGCCATGAGCTGGCGCGAATTCAAATCCAATCTCCGTCCGATCATCCTGCTGTCGGTCGGCTGCGTGATCTTCACCGCCTTCGCGGTCGCGACCGCGACGCATTATCTGATCGGGCTGCCCTGGGGCGTCGGCTTCCTGCTGGGGGCGATCGTCGCGCCGCCGGACGTGGTGGCGCCGCTGGCGATTGCGCGCAAGCTCGGCATGCCGCGCCGCATCCTCGTCGTGCTCGAGGGCGAGGGGCTTGCCAACGATGCCACCGCATTGATCCTCTACCGGTTCGCGGTGGCGGCGATTTCGACCGGGCTGTTCTCGCTGCCGAAGGCCACCGGCACCTTTGCCGTCATCGTGGTCGGCGAAATCCTGTTCGGTGTGGCAGTCGGATGGCTCTCCTTGCGCGCACGCCATCGTGCGCGGGACCCTCAGGTCGAGATCACGCTGTCGCTGATCACCCCCTACCTCGCCTTCTGGATCCCCGAGCATCTCGGCGGCTCCGGCGTGATCGCAACGGTAGCCTGCGGGCTCTACATAAGCTGGAACGGACCGCTTTTGATTTCATCGGCGACCCGCCTGCAGGGCATCTTCTTCTGGGACCTCGTGATCTATCTGGTCGAGGGCTCGCTGTTCCTGCTGACGGGATTCCAGATGCGGCTGCTGTTCGAGAAATCGAAGGCGTTTCCGCTGCAGGATATCCTGTTCGCCACCGCGCTGGTCGCAATCATCGTCATCCTGGCCCGCTTTGCCTGGGTCTACCCCGCAACCTATCTGCCGCGTCTGATCAGCAGACGAATCCGTGAACGTGATCCGCCGCCATCCTGGCAGACCGTGTTCGTGGTGGCCTTCACCGGCGTGCGCGGCGCGGTGTCGCTCGCAGCGGCGCTGGCGTTGCCATTGGCACTGCCCGGCGGTGAGGGCTTTCCCCACCGCGACATGATCCTGTTCGTTGCCTTCGGCGTCATCTTCATCACCCTGGTGGGATTGGGGCTTGGCTTGCCGGCGGTGGTGCGATGGCTCGGGGTCGCCAAAGACGGCCGCAGTGAGCATGTCACGGAACATGAGGCCGAGATCGCGGCCCGGCGCGAGGCGCTTGATGCCGCGCTCAAGTCGCTCGACACCATCACCGACGACCGCGAACTCTCCGATGAAGTCGTGAAGCTACTCAGGGCACGCCACGAGATCCGCAGCAATCAGCTCCCGGATTCGCTCGATCCCGAAGCCCACGACGTTTCTGCGGCCGGCACCGCCCTGACGCGGGAATTGATCGCGGCGGAACGGAAATTCATCCACGCCCTGCTCCGCGACGGCAAGATCACCGACGAAACCAGACGCCGGATCGAGCGCGACCTCGATCTGGAGGAAGCGAGCTTGAGCAATCGAGAGTACCGGAAGATTCTGCTGTAGTTGTCGTCCTGGCCAAGCGCAGCGCGAGCCGGGACCCATACGCTGCGGCGGTAATCATCCGGCACGGAGGTCGTTTTCTTCCACAACGCAAGCCTGTGGTTATGGGTCCCCGCGCGCAATTGCGCACTAGGCGGGGACGACTCGCCGAGAGAGCGCAGCTACTCTGCCGCCGCATTCCTGCCGGGATGACCGACATAGCCGGCCGCGTCGCCGAACCGCTCGATCATGACCGCGGTGAGGTCCTTTGTCTTGCTGGTGACGCAGGCGCCGGATCGCACCGCGTAGCGGTCCTGATGCTTGAGGTGCGGCGGCGCCTCACCCTTCTGCAGCGCGCGGGCGGCATCCATGACGAGCTTGCGGAAATGCATGATGCCGAGATCGGTCGGGCCGAGATGTTCGCGGGTGCGGTCGGCGATCGGACCCTGGCTGTCCTGCACGGCGGCGTCCTGTTCGGACACGCCCTTGATGCCGGTGTAGCTATGGGTCTTCTGCAGCTTGCGATCGATCAGATAGTCGTTCGCCTTGTTGCGCCGCGGAATATAGTTCTCGTCGACCTCCGACATCACGCCGTTGCCGCGGTCATAGCCGTCGCGCTCGGCCTGCGTCAGCGGCCGCTCCGGATTCCAGGCATAGGTGTAGATCCAGCAGCTCGTATCGTTCACCGGAATGAAACTCTGGCCGAAAATATTCTCACCCGGCATCGAACTCGGCGCATAGGCGTGAACCGGCATCAGGAATTGAGCGATCCGCCAGTAAATGTTGTCGGTTCCGGTGAGCCGTCCGCCGGCGACCGTGAGGCCGGCCTCGTGCGGATTGATCTTGATCACCGGGCGCGGGTCTTCGGCGATCCATCGCATATGGTCGGTCGCGACCCGTACAAGCGGATTCACAAAGTGCTTCTTGATGTCGAGGATCTCGTTCTCTTCCTTTTCAAAGGACAGATGCGCGAAGGTGAAATGCGCGGTGTCGATCGAGCCTTCCAGCGCCTGTACCCAGTTGCAGTCCTGCCATTTCTTCGAGACATAGCGATGTGAGGCCGGCAGCAGCGCCATTTCCAGATCAGGCAATTCCGGCATCTGGTCCGCCGGGCCCATATAGGCCCAGATCATGTCGCCCCATTCCCGCGCCGGATAGGACTTGATGCGGATCAGGTCCTTGGCGTTGAGATCGGGATAGGAGGTCGGCATGTCGACGCAAGCGCCCTCGGTGTCGAACTTCCAGCCGTGATAGACGCAGCGGATGCCGCATTCCTCGTTGCGGCCGAGCCAGAGATTGGCGCCGCGATGCGGGCAATATTGATCGATGACGCCGACCACGCCGCGGGTGTCGCGAAAGGCGAGCAGCTCCTCGCCCATGACCACGATCTTTTTTGGCGTACCGTCGGGCTCGGGCAATTCGGCCGACAGCAACACCGGGATCCAGAAGCGGCGCAGCAGCTCGCCCACGCCGGTGCCTGCACCGCTCTCGGTGAGGAATTTGTTGTCTTCTGCGCGGAGCATGGGGCGACCTCCGGGTTGTTGTTTTGCTTTTGATTAAGCTTGACGCGGGATCGCACGGGCGTCAACGCGCGCGACTTCATGGGACATCTGCTGTCGGCGGCGAAGCCAGACGACTACTCACCTCAGGCCGCTACTATTTGAAAATGAAAGGAAATTCTTCGCACGCCATTTACGACGCCCGCCGTGCTGGAGGTGTCGCGCGAGTCCGGTGATTCGCCACACCCACTGATTGTCCGCGACTGTTGCAGAAGAGGGACGGACGAATACGCAATCCACCAGTAAGTTGGTTCCCAGTTTGAATTCGGAATTGTCTTATGGATACCTATTTGGGGCCTCTGATGAAAAGAATTGCCATTGCAGCTGCGGTTGTCTCCCTGCTCTTCGCCGGCGCTGCTTCGGCGGCCGACCTGGACGCCAAGGCTCCGCCGCCCGTGGCGCCAGTTTTCTCGTGGACTGGCTTCTACGTCGGCGGCAACGTCGGCGGCGCATTCACCAATGACACGGCGTTCGGCATCACCGACCCGAATAACACGCTGGGCCTGACAGGCGGCTTGGTGCCGATCAACTTCTCGGCGTCGCCGACCAGCGTAATTGGCGGCGTTCACGCGGGCTACAACTGGCAGGTCGGGCCGACCTGGCTAGTCGGCATCGAAGGCGATTTCAGCTTTACGTCGCTGCGTTACCAAGGCTCGCTGTCACCTTTCGTCAGCGCTCTCCCGCCGGCGAACAGCTTCTCGAACTCCAATCTGCGGATCGATAACCTCGCCACCATCCGCGGCCGTCTTGGGTGGACCCAAAATCAGTGGTTGCTCTACGTGACAGGCGGCGGCGCATGGATGCACGCAGATGCCTCGGGCGACGTTGGTTGTCCCAATACGGGCGTATTTGCCTGTGGCTTCAACTCCCGCAATCCGTTCTCGTCGGACCTCAATAAATGGGGCTGGGTGGCCGGCGTCGGTGGTGAATTCAAAGTCACAAACAACTGGATCTTCGGCCTCGAATATCTTTACTACAGGTTTGACGGTGCCACCTTCGCAGCCCGGAACGTCGATATCACGACCGGCGCTGCGACCGGCCGTTGCTGCGCGCTCTACAATTTCAACGACTTCGAAATTCATTCGGTGCGTGCGCGTCTGAGCTATCAATTCGGTGCTCCGGTCGTCGCCAAATACTGATCGGCGCTCCAACGAAGTCAAAGCCCCGGCATCGTCCGGGGCTTTTTCATGTTCGAGCGGCCGCCTCACACCGGCCGTTCTCTTCATCCGGTCCGACGGCGACTCGTAGACCGCCGACATGTTGGCGAACAGCGTGTCGCTGACGCGCGGCCCCACCTGTCTTGGGTCCGACGGGTAGCGCCGTTACGCCGCTGCGGTCAGCCCGACCTTCGTTTGCGCGCCCGATACGATCCGGCCAAGCGCCAGCAGGACCTTGGAAGTGAAGTCTTCATTCAGGACGCGCGTGCTGTCACAGAAGGCCTGCAGCACGGTCACGAACTCGGCCTTGTTCTGCAGAAGCTCGCGGTCGTCGGCAGTCGCGAGCATTTTGCGCGCGGCGGCATAAAGCTTGCTCTTTTCCGTCTCCCAGATGCCCGACTTCCTCTCGATCTCGCCGGTCGGCAAATCGCCGAGGATTTGAAGAATGCTTTCGGGCTCGTTCAAGCCGGCGTCCTGGCTGTACCACAGCAGGTAGTCCAGTTGCTGGATCATCTCGGCAATTCTTCCGCGCAGATCATGCAACGTCGCATTGAAGCTATTTGGCGAGAATTCGCTGGTCTTGCCTTCAAGGAACATGAATCGATACTGCAGTCCGATGGAAATCGCCTTCAGCAGCATCGTTGTAGTCGGATCACCGTAGTCCTTGTACCTGATCTCGACGATGTAGATGTGAAATTCGCGCACGCCGCTGTAATAGATGACGCTTCGCGCAACGAACATTCTGAACGCGCGGTCCTTTTCTTGCGAGGTGACGACCTGCCGATTGTCCCGGAAATCGCCGCGCATGGCCGCCGACGTCAGCATTTGAATGGTGGAAGTCCAGCAGCGGGCGATGTCTTCCTCCCCGATACTTTCGGCAAATTGCGACCAGGGAACCGGCCCGCCTTGCGGCGCCTGAAATCCGAACGAATCAAACCGGCCGAAGAATTCGACGGTCGCATCCGACAAGGCGTCGCCGCGGCCGGGCTGGCTCGCCGCAAGGCTTGTACGAACGACGATCTTGCGTTCGGGAAAATTCTCCTGGTAGACGCGCTTCTGCAGTTCAAGATGAACGACGTTGAAGAGACGCGCTGAGGATTCGAGCAATTGCTCATTGAAAGCCTCCTGCTCTTCGTCGGAGAGCTGGATCGACTGGTTGATGATCCCCTGGATGCGCTTGAACAGCCTGAAGATCGGACTTTTCTTCAAGGCGCCGTTGGCGGCGCCGGCCGGGTTCGCCGGGTTTTTCAGGGCGGCGGGGTCCACCACCATCGGATCGAACGGTGCATTGATCTGCAGCGCCTGAATATCGGACATGGTCTCCGGCGTCTTGGTGAAGACGGCGACCGGAATCATGATCCGGTCCTGAGTCGGAAAATGCTCCATCTTCGGAGAATGCGAGATCGAGGCATCGAAATAGCCGACTTCGAAGCCGGTGAACGAATGGCTCACTTTTTGTTTGCCGGTGGCTACGACTAGTAGAATGTCGGTGTCATCAAGATCGGCCTTCAGCCGGTCACGCCAGTTCGAGCCAAGCGAGAATTCAACGTCGATGGTCAGCTTGAGAATGGCGGGATTGAAAGCGCGCCGCAGTTCTTCGGCGATCGCGGTGGCGAGATCCCTATCCTCGGAAGAATAACTGATGAATACGTGGAGCCGCTCTTCTGCCATTTCGCACCTCCGAAATATCATTTTGAATTTTATCGATAGACACTCCGTGCAACGGATGGTTGCGTAACGCGCCAAAGCCTATCCGGCGCGCAGGCGCGACAAATGTGACGTAGTTCACACAAGAGGGTTTTTATCTGGATAGCGAGATGGCAATAGCGCGTCGCGCCGGACGCGCCATCCTCACACCGGCCGCTCGCCCTTCACCGTCACCCGCGTGCCTGACCTTGTATGCGGCCAGTAGTCCCACATCGCACGGTGCTGGGCGCAGCGGTTGTCCCAGAAGGCGATGGCGTTTTCGGTCCAGCGGAAGCGGCACTGGAACAGCGGGTTTTCCGCGTGCTGGTAGAGATAGGCCAGCATGGCGTCGCTCTCGTCGCGGGGAATGCCTGTTATGAAGCGGGTGAAGCCGCGGTTGACGTAGAGCGCTTTCTTGCCCGTCACCGGATGGGTGCGCACCACGGGATGCTCGGCGCGCGGATATTTCACCCGGTCGGCGACGCCATAGTTGGCATAGAGCCCGCGATAGGTCTGCTCGCCGTCGTGCAGCGCGGTGAGGCCGTCGAGATAGGCCTTCATCCGATCCGACAGGGCCTCGTAGGCGGCATACATGTTGGCGAACAGCGTGTCGCCGCCGCGCGGCGGGCATTGCTTGATGTAGAGGATCGAGCCCATCGGCGGCTCGACGTCGCAGGACACGTCGGTATGCCAACCCTCGCCATTGGCGCGCGGCGAATCCTTGTCGGCATAGATCTTCATCAGCGCCGGGTCGCCCTCATTGGGCGCCGCCGGGTGCACATGCAATTCGCCGAACTTGCGCCCGAAGGCGAGGTGCTGATCGGGGCTGATGTGCTGGTCGCGGAAGAAGATCACGAGGTTTTCGGCGAGCGCGCGATGAATCTCGTCCATCTGGCGATTGGAGCGCGTGTCGTCCGAGACCAGATTGCCGATGTCGACGCCGGAAATTTCCGCGCCGATGATCGGGGTGAGTTTTTCGACGCTGATGGTCTCGTAGGGCTCGGTGTCGCCGGCGGTGTGCCTGTAGCGGGGTCCCTGCTTGCCGGACAACGAGCTCATGGCGTTTCTCCCAATCGTTCTTGATTGGGACGCATCGTAGCCCGGATGGAGCGAAGCGCAATCCGGGATCGGTCTATCGGCTCGCGAGAAAGACCCCGGGTTTCGCTTCGTGGCACCCGAGCTACGATCTACTCTGCCGCTGTCGTCTCCGGCGCCTTGGCGCCCGCCCCATACCGCTGATCAATATAGTCGATCACCAGCGCCTTGAAGTCGGCGGCAATCGTTGGCCCGCGCAGGGTGCGGAACTTCTTGCCGTCGACGAACACGGGGGCTGCCGGCGCTTCGCCGGTGCCGGGCAAGGAGATGCCGATATTGGCGTGCTTGGATTCGCCGGGGCCGTTGACGATGCAGCCCATGACGGCGACGTTGAGCGTCTCGACGCCGGGATACTGCGTCTTCCAGCCCGGCATTTCCTCGCGGATGAAATCCTGGATCGAGCGCGCCAGTTCCTGGAACGTGGTCGAGGTGGTGCGGCCGCAGCCCGGGCATGCCGCGACCAGCGGCACGAAGGTGCGGAAGCCCATGGTCTGCAGCAATTCCTGCGCAACCTGGACTTCCAGCGTGCGGTCGCCGCCGGGCTCAGGCGTCAGCGAAATACGGATGGTGTCGCCGATGCCGTCCTGCAACAGGATGCCGAGCGCGGCCGACGACGCCACGATGCCCTTCGATCCCATGCCGGCTTCGGTGAGACCGAGATGGATCGCGTAGTCCGAACGCGAGGCGAGCGTCTGATAGACCGCGATCAGGTCCTGCACGGCGGAAACCTTTGCCGACAGGATCATCTTGTTCTTGGGCATGCCGAGTTCTTGGGCGCGGGCGGCCGACAACAGCGCCGACTGCACCATCGCCTCGCGGGTCACCGCGCGGGCATCGCGCGGGTTCGCTGACGCGGTGTTTTCGTCCATCAGCTTGGTGAGCAATTCCTGGTCGAGCGAACCCCAATTGGCGCCGATGCGGACCGCTTTGTTGTTCTTGTTCGCGATCTCGATGATATCGGCGAATTGCGAGTCGCGCTTGTTCTTGAAGCCGACATTGCCGGGATTGATGCGGTATTTGTCGAGCGCCTCGGCGCAGGCCGGATATTCGGCGAGCAGCTTGTGGCCGATGTAGTGGAAGTCGCCGATCAGGGGCGTGGTGATGCCTCGCTTGCGCAGGCCATCGCGGATGTGCGGAACGGCGGCAGCCGCCTCCTCGCGATCGACGGTGATGCGCACCATTTCCGATCCGGCGCGCGACAGCGCCGCGACCTGCGCGATCGTGCCATCGACATCGGCGGTGTCGGTGTTGGTCATCGACTGCACGACGATCGGCGCACCCCCGCCGACGGCAACATTGCCGACCATGACCTGGGTGGTTTTATGCCGGGCGCGGGGACCAGCGACGTCGTCTTGCGGAATTACTTCGGGCTTGTTCATGGGGCCTCGAATATCAGGTTTTGGTGACATTCACCAAGGGGGCGGCGAAGGGTCTGTGCGTCCCGTCACATGGGGATTTTTGCGTTGTATATTCAATAGCTTAAGCCGATGACGGCGACCGGAAGCAGGCGGAAATACCGCAACGTCCGTTAACCGCTATATTGGACAGGAATCGCCGAATTGAAAGGGCGAGCGCACTTCCGGACCCCTTTTCATGGCCCGATGCGGGCCCTAGCATCGGCCTGAAATAACGGGAGGCCAACAAATGTCGGGGCGTAACGGGCTCATCTCTACGGCGGAACTCGCTGATATTCTGGGTCAGGCCGACCTGCGCCTGTTCGACTGCACCACCTATCTCGAACCCGCGCCCGAAGGCAGCAGCCTCCCCTATCTCGCCGTACCCGGGCGACACACGTTCGAGGCCGGACATATTCCGGGCGCGGATTTTCTCGATCTGCAAAGCGAGTTTTCCGACCCCAATACCGAGCTTCGCTTCATGATGCTGGATGTTGCGCATCTCGAGCGGGCGTTCGGCCGTCACGGCGTATCGAACGGCAGCCAGGTCGTGCTGTACAGCATCGGGACGCCGATGTGGGCGACGCGGTTCTGGTGGATGCTCCAGTCGCTCGGCTTCGAGAGCGCCTCGGTGCTCGACGGTGGGCTCGACAAATGGAAGCTCGAAGGCCGCCCGCTCGAAACCGGACCGGCGCAGGGATATAAGCCGGCAACCTTCACGGCTAAACCAAAGACCGGATTTTTCGTCGACAAGCACGAAACACTCGCCGCCACCTCCGAGCGAGGCACCGTCGTCGTCAATGCGCTCGGCCCGCAGTTTCACAAGGGCCTCGAGCCCAGCCGCTACGGCCGGCCCGGCCGCGTGCCCGGCAGTTGCAACGTGTCGGCAGCCACATTGCTCGACCCAAAGACCAAGGCCTTCGTCCCGCTTGGCGAGGCGGATGCCAAATTCAAGGCGCAGGGCATTACGAAAGACAAGCGCGTGGTCGCCTACTGCGGCGGCGGCATCTCGGCGACGATCGATCTGTTCCTGCTGCACCAGCTTGGTTACGACAACCTCACGCTCTACGACGGCTCGATGGGCGAATGGGCCAAGGACACCTCGCTACCGATCGAGACGGGTTAGGACGCAAGCTCCGCTCTCTCCACGTCATTGCGAGCGAAGCGAAGCAATCCATGCACCCGCAAATGAGCAGAGATGGATTGCTTCGCTTCGCTCGCAATGACGAGCTTGGCACCGGACCCCGTCCGACATCACGCCGGCAGGTTCGGATCCGGCACGATCTTCGGATCCGGCTTGTTGACGAGATAGAGCCCGGCAATGACCAGCAGCGCCGCGACACCGAAGGCGATGGTCAGCGTATCATGCAGGATGAAATAGCTGGCCGCGACGCCGAACAGCGGCGTGACGAAGGTGAACGCTGACAATTTGCTGGCGGAGTAGGTCTTGACCAATGCGAACCACAACAGGAACGTCAGACCCACCACCCAGAACGCCTGATAGGCGAGCAACGCCAGCGACAGCGGCCCGGGAACATGGGTGATGGTTTCGCCCGATATCCACGCAGCAAGGGCGAGAATCGGGATCGATATCGCCACCTGATAGCCGAGGCCCTTTTCCGCGGGGGCCTTGATCAGCGCGGTGGTCTTGACGATCAGCGTCGTGGCCGCCCAGAGCGCACCGCCGACGACGATCAGGAAATCGCCCAGCAAGACCTTCGCGTCGACATTGGTCTGGGGGACGCCGATCGCCAGCGCGACCCCGGCGAAACTCAGGGCCAGGCCGCCCCATTGCGGCGCTCGCAGCCGTTCGCCCAGAAAGACAAACGAGCCGAGCGCGACGAAGAACGGCGCCACATATAGAAACACCACCGCACGCGACGCCGACGTCAGCAGCAGGCCACGATAGATCAGCACGAATTCAATGCCGAAGATGGTTCCCGCAATCACGCCCGGCCACAGCGTGCCATCACGCTCGAAGAATTTAACGCCGCGAAACCAGCCAATCAGGAGCAGCACCGGCAACGCGCCGATGGAGCGGGCCAATGCCTGCAGCATCGGCGGCACGTCCGCCAACACCAGCTTCACCGCGATCTGGTTGAACCCCCAGCTCAGGCACAGCATCAGCATCAATGCGATAGCGCCCGGAGTGAGCGCACGCCCGGCGGACAGTTTCACTGGCTTGGACGACATCTATCCTCGTGGCCGGCTTGGCGCCGTGTTTTTGTTATTTTTGACAGTGAGCGCAGGTGCCGGCGATCTCGACGACGGAGAGCTTTGGCGCGAATCCGGAGGCGCGCGCCGCCGCATTGAGGCTTTGCGCCACGGGGGCCGCAGGAATTTCGCCAACGGAGCCGCAATGATCGCAGATCAGGAACGCCACCATCGACGTCTCGTCGTGGTCATGCGCGCAGGCAAGGAACGCATTGCGGCTCTCGATCCGGTGGACCAGGCCGTTCTCCATCAAAAAATCGAGAGCGCGGTAGACCGTGATCGGCGCCGGCCGCGGCATCGATTTGGCGAGTTCGTCGATCACCTCATAGGCGCCGAGCGGGCGGTGGCTCGACAGCAGCGCCTGCAGCACCTGGCGCCGGATCGGGGTGAATTTCTGCGCCCGCCGCGCGCAAACCGCTTCCGCATGCGCGATCGCTTCCGCAGTGCAGCGGCCGTGATCGTGGTCGGGCGCGGGAAATGTCGGCTTTGTCAGGGTCATATCCGGCCTTTGTAGCAGTTTGAATGCCAATCCCAAAGCCCGGCCACCCGCTGGTTCCCAGCCATGTGCTGGAAGCGGATCAGGCCACTGTTAACTCGCCATGCAGAATTCATAAGCAAGCTTATCATATCGCAAGCTTATGGAGGCTGAAACCATGCGCGGTTCCGTGGATATGAACTTCCTGTTCACGCTCGGCGAGGTGCAGCGGATGATGCGCGCCTATGCTGACCGGCAGGCGGCGCGCTACGGCATCACCCGCGCGCAATGGGCGGTTCTGGCCAAGGTCGAGCGAACCGAAGGCCTCAAGCAGTCGGAGCTCGCCGAGCAAATGGAGATGCAGCCGATCACGCTGACGCGGCTGATCGACAAGCTCTGCGACAATGGCTGGATCGAACGCCGCGGCGACGAGAACGACCGCCGCGTCAACCGCCTCTACCTGCGCAAGGCCGCGCGTCCCTTGCTCGGCAAGCTCGCCGGGCTTCGCTCCGAACTGACGGCCACCGCGCTCGACGGCATCAACCCCACTGATGCCCACCGCCTTCTCGACCAACTCGACCTGATCAAGGAGAACGTTCGCAACGCGATCCAGCATCCGGCGAACGAACCTCCGCGAAAGGAGCAGCGTTATGGCTGATCCGGTGCTCAAATTTCCGCCCGAACAGAAGGGCAACCCCGCATCTCCGGAGTCGCGGCCGAAACTCGCGGCCGAGCCGCGCCGCCGGCTGATGGCCGGCATGCGCCGCTACCGCCGCTTCCTGCTGCTGGTGGTGCTGCCACTGGTCGCGCTGGTGGCCGGCGTGACGTTCTATCTCAATGGCGGCCGCTACGTGACGACCGACGACGCCTATGTCGGCGCGCAGAAGGTGCTGATCACGCCCGACATCTCCGGCAAGATCGAGAAGGTCGTGGTGAAAGAGGGCCAGCAGGTTGGTCCAGGCGACGTGCTGTTCGAGATCGATCCCGTCCCGTTCCGCCTCGCCGTGGCACAGGCCAAGGCCAATCTCGCGCAGACCAAGGTCACCTATGACAATTTGATCGCCGACCTCAGGATCTACGGCCAGATGAGCGAGCTCTCGCAGCAGGGCATGGACCTGAAGCGGCGTGACGTCGACCGCAAGTCTTCGCTGGTGAAGAACAATTTCGGCTCGCAGCTCGACCTTGACAATGCTTCTACCGCCCTCGTCACCGCGAGCGCCCAGTTCCAGTTGCTGCAGCAGAAGATCGCCACCGCAAAGGCGCAACTGCTCGGCAATCCCGAACTGCCGCTCGACGAATTCCCGCCCTATGCCCAGGCCAAGGCGGCGCTCGATCAGGCCCAGCGCAATCTCGACCACACGGTGATGCGCGCGCCGATGGCGGGCATCGCCACGCAGGTCGAACAGATCCAGCTCGGCCGCTTCGTGATGGCGGGCGCGCCGGTGTTCAGCATCATCGACACCTCGAACCCCTGGGTCGACGCCAATCCGAAAGAATCCGATTTCACCTATGTCGCGGTCGGCCAGTCCGTCACGCTCGAGGTCGATGCGTTCCCGAACCACCCGTTCAAGGGCACGGTCGGCTCGCTCTCGCCCGGCACCGGCGCGCAGTTCGCGATCCTGCCGCCGCAGAACGCGTCCGGCAATTTCGTCAAGGTGGTGCAGCGCGTGCCGGTGCGGATCTATTTCGACAGGAACGACAAGTTCGTCCGCAAGCTGAAGGCCGGCATGAGCGTCTACGCCACGATCGACACCAACCATCGCCGCTCGCTGTCCGCCCTGCTCGGCATGTCGCCGGCGGTGGCGAACCAGGACCACGAATAGCGTCATGACAACAGGCGCACCATCGGCTGCCGTTCCCGGCCTGCGCCGGAACATGGTGACGATCTGCGCCATGACGGCGACGATCATGCAGGCGCTGGACACCACCATCGCCAACGTCGCGCTGCCCTACATGCAGGGCACGCTGTCGGCCTCTCAAGACCAGATCAACTGGGTGTTGACCTCCTACATCGTCGCCGCCGCGATCATGACCGCGCCAGTGGGGTGGATCGCCAACCGCTTCGGCCGCAAGCGCATCTTCATCATCTGCTCGGCCGGCTTCACCATTGCTTCCGTGATGTGCGGGCTGGCGCAGGACATCGGCCAGATGGTGCTGTTCCGCCTGCTGCAGGGCGTGTTCGGCGCGGCGCTGGTGCCGCTGTCGCAGGCCGTCATGCTCGACTCCTATGCGCTGCATGAGCGCGCGAAAGCGATGGCGATCTGGGGCATGGGCGTGATGATGGGGCCGATCATGGGCCCGTCGCTCGGCGCCTGGCTGACCGAGACCTATTCCTGGCACTGGGTGTTCTTCGTCAACCTGCCGTTCGGCATCATCACCGTGCTCGGCCTCGTGATCTTCATGGACGAGACCAGGAAGGACGTCGCGCTGCGCTTCGACTGGTTCGGATTCACCGCGCTTGCGATCGCGATCGGCGCGCTGCAGCTCGCGCTCGACCGCGGCGAGCAGCTCGGCTGGTTGGAATCCAACGAGATCATCGCCGAGTTCATCATATCGGCGATCGGCTTCTACTACTTCCTTGCGCATTCCCTGACCACGCAGCATCCGTTCATCCAGTTCGCGCTGTTCAAGGACAAGAATTTCGTCGGCGGCTGCGTGTTCATGGCCGTGATGGGGCTGGTGCTGTTCTCGACCATGGCGCTGTCGTCACCCTTCCTGCAGAACGTGATCGGCTATCCGATCATTACGGCAGGCCTGCTGCTGGCGAGCCGCGGCTGCGGCACCTTCGTGGCGATGATGCTGGTCGGCCGCCTGATGCGCCATATCGAGGCGCGGACGCTGATCGTCGCAGGCCTCAGCCTGACCGCGGCCTCGCTGCTCTACATGACCGGCTGGACCGACCAGACCGGCGTGACCGAGATCGTCATCATCAGCGTGGTCCAGGGCTTTGGCTTCGGCCTGGTGTTCGTGCCGCTTTCCACGGTGGCGTTCCTGACGCTGCCCAATCATCTGCGCACCGACGGCACCTCGATGCTGACCTTGATGCGCAATGTCGCGAGCTCGATCGGGATCTCGCTCGTGATCGCGCAACTGACGCAGGGCACGCGCTACACCTACGCAGTCCTGTCCGAGCATATCAACCCGTTCAATCATGCGCTGCAGATGCCCGCGGTGCGCGGCATGATCGATCTCGCGACCGAC
Organism: Bradyrhizobium algeriense; assembly: GCF_036924595.1. Classification (NCBI taxonomy): domain Bacteria; kingdom Pseudomonadati; phylum Pseudomonadota; class Alphaproteobacteria; order Hyphomicrobiales; family Nitrobacteraceae; genus Bradyrhizobium; species Bradyrhizobium algeriense. The sequence goes on from NZ_JAZHRV010000001.1 coordinate 6,873,708, forward strand.
CAGGGCCGCGCCATGGCGGATATGATGGTCAAGGTGCAGGCGCAGATCATCGCGTTCTCGCACGACTACCAGATGGTGATGATCTTCACCGCCTGCGCCATACCGCTCGCCATCATGATCGGCTCGACCAAGGCCACGCTGCGCGAGCAATCGGCCGCGCCGGATCATGCGGTGATGGAGTAAGGCTTGGTTGGTGTACGCTTGTTTTCCGCATTGCGTGCCGAGCCGGTATTTTAGGTTTCGACCAATTCCCGGCTAAGCACCGTCCGCCAGGCGCTCGGATCCGTGCTCGCCTCCGGGCCGACGTCGTAGGATTCATACAGGCCATCCGCGGTTCTGTGTCCGGCCGCCTTGATCGTCCCCATGAATTCGCCCCAGGCGCTGCCGAGGCCTTCGTAGCCGCCATGATAGGTAGTCTGGACGATCTTCATGGCGGACCACTGCCCTGGTTTCACGCGATTTACCGGCGCGACGGGCGTGGCGACCGGCAGGCATATCTCGAAATCGAAAACCTCACCGGGATTGCGGAGGTGGTGGGTGAACCAAGGACCGACGATCGCAACGTTCTGCACGGTGACGACGGCCTTTAGTTCAGCAAGGCCGGGTCCCATGACCTTGTGAATGTCTTCGCGCGGAACCTTGATCGGAATCGAGGCCGTGAGCAGCGGCTTAGTTTGAAGGACGCGAAGCGGTTCGATCACGGCTGGTCTCCCGATTTGAGGTGTTGGTGAAACGAGCGTCCTCGCGCGTTTCACTCGGCTGACGTAAAGCCCGGTGCATGCGTCGCTGATGGGACACTGCTTATGATTTGAGTGTTGTCTCAAGTCGCGCGTAGCTCGCTTCCATTCCGTGCTCCATGCCGGTCGACAGCATGGCCGCCCTCGTCGCGGCATCGGGCAAGGTCATCCGCATGGTCATCAAGGTACCGGTCCCGTCCGGCGCAAAGGTCGTTTCAACGTGGTTGTCCGGCGTGGCATCCGGCATGTGCATCCGCTCGACATGAACGAGCCGGCTGAATGGCACCAGTTCGAGATACTCACCGGTCAGATAAAATCCACCGCCTTCGCCGTTCGTCCACTCGTAGCGGATCTTGCCGCCCGGTCGCGCCTCGTTGATGCAAACCGGCATCGTCCAGCCGTCCGGACCGAGCAGCCATTTCTGAATCAGCGCCGGCTCGGTATGCGCGCGATACACCGCTTCCGGCGCGGCGGCGAAGCGCCTGCTAACAACGACATGGCGGTCGCCTTCGGTCTTCAGCGTCATCTTGCTCATAGGGTTTGCCTTTCACTCTTCGGTTTTCATGGCGGCCAGAACGTCGTCGAGCCGGTTGTAATTCGCGGACAGGGCTTGCCGGAGCATCGCAAGCCATTGGTCGATCTCGTTGACGGCTGCCGGCGCCAGCCGGCACGGCCGCTTGGTGCCTTCGACGCGGCGGATAATCAGCCCTGCACCCTCGAGAACCTTGAGATGGCGGGAGATGGCGGGCTGCGTCATCTCGAACGGCTCGACCAGTTCCATGACGGTGGCCTCACCCAACGCGAGGCGTGCCAGAATCGCCCGGCGTGTCGGGTCGGCCAGCGCGGAAAAGGCGGCATCGAGGTTTGACATTGTACATCTCAGATCAGTTATATAACAGATATATTATATAACTGATATCTTATTGTCAAGCCCATGCGACGACGGTCCCCCGCTCGCGCCGGACGCGCGCGGAAGAGCGATGCTCAGATGCAATCGGCGATGCGCGCATCGAGCGCGAAGATGCCTTGATAGATTTCCGGATAAGGCAGCAACCGAAATCGCGTTAGGCCGGTGGCCTGCCCTGCTTGGCTTGCAGGCTCAACCACATGCCGCCGAGCGACAGCGCGCCACCGATCAGATGAATCACGGTCGGCGCCTCGCCGAGAAAGAGGATCGACAGCACCGCGCTGACGATCGGCCCGAGATAGAGGCTCAGCGAAGTCGACACTGCACCGAATTTCGAGCCGAGATAGGCATAGGCCGAATAGGCAAATAGGCCTGGGACCAATCCTGCGAAGAGATAGACCAGCGCCGCACGCCCGCTGAAGGCGGCGGCAGGCGCGGACCACATTTCATGGATCGCGAAAGGCAGCGAGAACAGCGCACCTGCTGCCGCGAACAGGCCGATCCGCGCCAGAAAGCTCACACCGCTGCCGACACGGTTCTGCAGCAGGGTGTATCCCGCCCAACCTAGCATCGCCAGCAATGCGAGCAGATCCCCGGTCACCACGCCTCCCCCGACGGCGGCTTGTCCCCTTGTGATGATCAACGCCGCGCCCGCCAGCGAGAGCAGCATGCCGATGATCTGGCTTCGATGGATGGTTTCCTGGCCCGACACGAAAGAAAACAGCAGCACCACGAGCGGCGCGAGCGCCATGATCAGCGCCAGATTGATCGCCGAGGTCGTAACACCGGCGACATAGACCGGGCCGCCGCAGACGAACATGCCGAGGAAACCAGCCAGAACGATGCCGGGCGTCTGGCCGTTCAACACGCCGGGCTTTTCGCGCAACGCCATCATGACGGCCGGCAGCAGGCCGAGCGCCACGATGCCCCAGCGGAAGAAGGCGATCGAAAATGGCGGAACGCTCCCGGCAACGCCACGCGCCAGGATCATGTTCGAGACCTGGGCGGTGGCAACCAGCAGAAAGCCGAGCAGTCCCAGCACCTCGCGTGCTCTGCTGGCGGCTTCCTTGGGTTCGATCATGTTCAATCCGGTGCTGGCACTCCCGCCGACGATACGATCTTATCCCGCCGGCTTACCGGCAGCTATAGCTCGAAGCCTGCTTTGCATCCCCGTTGCCGTTCCACGTCGTCCGCAGCGGATAGACGCAGACGGGATAGCTGACGCTGTTGTCGCGCGACGTCAGCATGACTTCACCGGGCGCCGTGCCCTTCTCGACCCAATCCACCAGTGCCGTGAAGAACTGGTCCTGTTCGCGCGTCGGCGTCTGGTTGGTGTTGCCAGGCAGTTTCGGCAGCGGCACAGTGTCGTTCTTGCCGCCAACTGTGTAGGCCCGGCCCTGCGAGGAGTGCGCTGAACCTGGCAGGAGGTACATCCGCATGAACTTCTGCACCTCGGCGTGCCCGCCCATCGCCGCCGCCACGCGCTCGTGATAATTGATGTTGCCGGCCGGCGGGATCGCATCGTCGACCAGGCCGCTGTAAACGACGACCTTGCGGCCGAGATCGCGCAGCTTCCCGAGATCGGCCTTGTCCGTGATGAGGTCGCTGAACAGCGTCGGCTGCAATGCGACGCCCTTGTTCACGGCGTCGGCGAGCCCGGCGTAATCGAGTTCACGCCATTTGTTGCGCACGTCAGACGAACCATTTGCGATCGGATCGCTCGATGAGGTGCTGGAGTCGGGGGCATAGCTGACGTCCTGCAACGCCAACGCGACGCCGAGGGAAGCGGCATTCGTGATTTGAGTGCCGATGGCGGTGCCCTTGGTGAAGGTCCACCAGAGCTGGTTCTTGCCGAGCGATTTGCCGGATCGCGCGTCGGGGCTCTGCGCGGCTTCAAAGCTTCCATCGCTGGTGGCGCCGAACCAGATTCGGTTCAGCGCATTCGCCTCCTTCAAATTCATGCAGGTTGCCGAGTCGTTATTCTTGCCGGATACGCCTTCGCCGGCCACGCCTGCACACAATATGTCGGCATCGCGCGCCGGATTGTAATCGCAGGTGAAGGGATCGAGCAGGAAACCGAGGCCCGTTTTGTCGCAGACGGCGACCGCGCGCTTGCTGGCGGCAGCGACCCTGGTGGCGAAGGCTGCAGCCTCCGGCTTGTTCGCCGCGGTGAAGCCGAGTTCGGTCTTCATCACGATCTGCGGATACAGTCCCGCCGTGCCGAACTTCGCGATGTTCAGCGCCGGCTGGGCGATCATGTAGCCGTCGTAGAGTTCCGGATATTCCTGCGCGATCTTCATGCCCTGCCGGCCGCCCTGCGAATGGCCGTCATAGTAGGTGTATTTCGGCGCCTTGCCGTAATAGAGGCTGACCAGCGCCTTGGTCTTGACGGCCTGCTCCACCATGGCGCGCACCGAGAAGTCGCGAAGCGACTCGGCATTGACCTTGCCGTCCGAGAGAAACGTGAACGAGCCATCCTGGTACCAGGGCTGTCCTGCGTCCGTGGTGCCCGAGGCATATCCGATGTTGGCGTTGACGATGGCCGGGACCTTGCTGCCGACCTTGTCCGCATGGCGATGACCGCCGCCAACCCATCCGCCGCCGCCATAGTTGCGGATGCGCTCGTTCCAGTTGGCCTGCGTCGGCAGCCAGACCTCGATGCCGATGCCTTCCGAATAGGAGCGCGCGTTCTTATCCTTCTCTGCCGTGGCGCCGGGACCGACCAGCAATTTCACGAGGCACAGATCGGCCGCCGCCGTGACGGGCTGTTGCGCATCGGGCGCCTTCAGCTCCTCGCCCTTTTTCACCAGCCGAACCGCGACAACCTTTGTGTCGGCGTCGGGACGAAAGGCCGTCTTGATGCCGTCATCGCAGGGAAGCGTATCGGCCACCGCCGGTGTCAGGTAACAGCACGTTGCAAGCAGCAATACCGCGCGAATACGCCTCCCGTTCATGATCGACATCGTCTCGCTTCCCTTTCAGTCTTCTTGCTTTGCATTCCGAATGGTCATGCCTTGGGCATGGTCAGCGGCCGCGATTCCCGGGTCTGGGCCGCCAGCCTGATCGCGGCGTTGGCAGCGCCGAAGCCGTGATAGTCACGCCGCTCGACGATCTCGAAGAAGAACCGCTCGTCGAAGGCGTGGGTATAGACCTGGAAGAATTCGCCATCGCCTTCGCGGTCGTAGAGAATTTGGTTGTCGCGAAGCGCTGTCATGGTCGCGGCGTCGAGGCCGTATTTGGCGTCGATGTCGTCGTAGTAGTTATCGGGGATCTTCAGGAAGTCCGCCCCGCGCGAGCGCATGTCGGCGACCGCAGCGAAGATATCGCGGCAGGAGAACGCGACGTGCTGCACGCCGGACCCGAAGAATTCGTGGATGAAACGGGCCGACAGCGTGCGGGTGGCGGATGAGCCGTTGAGCACCACGCGCAGGCTCTGATTTCCGTTGATCAGTGCCTGGCTCTGCACCAGGCCGACCGGGTCCGCGATCTCCATCTGCGGCAGGCGCTCCAGATCGAGAATGCCGGTATAGAACAACAGCCACGACAGCATCTCGTCATAGGGCATCGACTGCGAGATATGGTCGACGGCATCGAGCTGGTCGCCAGCCGCGTCGCTGCGCAGCGGCTCGAAATCGAGGTCCCAGTTCTTGCCGGCCCCCTCCAGGAAATACAGCAGGCTACCGCCGACGCCGCGGATCGCCGGAATCTCGAGTTCGCCCGGCCCGACCGGCTGATAGAAGGTCCGCGCCTGCAAAGCTTCCGCGCGCGCCATGGTGCTAGCGGCATCATCGACATCAACGGCGATGGCGCAAACGCCGGGGCCGTGCGCGACAAAGTGCGAATGAGCAAAACCGTCCGGCTCGCAATTGATCACGAGATCAATATGGCCCTGCGACCAACGTTCGACATCCTTGCTGCGATGAGCGCCGGTCTTGCGAAAACCGAGCTGGCCGAACAGCGCGGCGAGGTCACGGGCCTTCTCTTCACTGACGGCGAACTCGATGAAGCCGACGCCGCGGCTGCAAGCCTTCGGCTGCAGCGGCATCGCAGGAACTCCGGACGCGGCGCCGCAGACGTCATCCTCGAGCAGAATCAGGGAGCGCAGCCCGTCGGTCGCGGTGCGGACCGCGGAGCCGGCGCGAAACTGGTCGTTGAAGATTTCCAGCGACAGCGGCCCCGCATAGCCGGTGGCGAGCACGGCTTTCACGAACGTCGCAACCGGCAGATCGCCCTGTCCCGGGAAGCAGCGGAAGTGCCGGCTCCAGGACAGTACGTCGAGGCCGAGCTTTGGTGCGTCGGCCAATTGCACCAGAAAAATCTTGTCGGCTGGAATCGACTGAATCGGCAGCGTCGGAAACGACGGCGCCAGCGCATGAAAGCTGTCGAGAATAACACCGATCGATTTATGATCCGCGCGGCGCACGATCTCCCAGGCATCGCGGTAGTCGTTAACGTGACGCCCCCAGGCGAGCGCCTCATAACCAACGCGCAGGCCTCGCGTGGCGGCGCGTTCGCCCAGTTCGCGGAAATCGGCGGCCGCACGGTCGATACCGCCGAGCGAGGCCGGCGAGATATTGCTGCAGATCAGCATCAAATCGGTCTGCAGTTCCTGCATCAGGTCGAACTTGCGCTCGGCGCGCGCAAAGTTGCGGGTGCGCTGCGGCTCCGGCATGCCCTCGAAGTCGCGGAATGGCTGAAAGGCGCAGATCGAAAGCCCGAGATCTCGGCACATCTGGCCGACGTCGCGCGGGCTGCCGCTGAACGACAGCAAATCGTTCTCGAAGATCTCTACGGCGTCGAAGCCAGCCGCTGCGATGGCGCGCAGCTTCTCGTCGAGTGCGCCGCTGAGCGAAACGGTGGCAATCGAGCGCTTGTTCATGCGGCCGTCTCCGTCATGGCGCCACCCAGGAACAATTGCCCGATGCGGGGATCGTTCAGCACACGCTGCGCGGTGTCGACAAGCCGGGTCTGGCCGAGCTCGAGCACGATGCCGTAGTCGGAAATCTCCAGCGCAGAGCGGGCATTCTGTTCGATCATCAGGATCGACACGCCACGGTCGCGCAATTCCTTCAGAATGTTGAAGGTCTGCTGCACCATCAGCGGCGAGAGCCCGATCGACGGCTCGTCGATCAGTACCAGTTGCGGATTGAGCAGGAGCCCGCGGGCGACTTCGAGCTGCTTCTGCTCGCCGCCCGACAGGGTGGAGGCCTGCTGAGTCGCCCTTCTGCGCAGCACCGGGAATTTATCCAGCGCCGCCTCGATCCGATCAGGCAGGTCGGTGATGTCGCGCCCCGCAACGACGGCGCCGAGCTGGATGTTGTCGCGCACGGACAGTTCGGGGAAGATATTGCGTCCCTGCGGCACGTAGCAGATGCCTGACGTGAGCAATTCGCGCGGGCTCAGGCCGGTGACGTCACGTCCTTTGAATACGACCCTGCCTTCGCGCAGCTTCAACAGGCCGAAGATCGCCTTGAACACGGTGGATTTTCCGGCACCGTTCGGCCCGATCACGGTGGTGATGGAGCCCGCGGGCACCGAGAAGCTGGTGCCGTTGAGGATCGTCATCTTGCCGTAGCCGCCGACGAGACCTTGAACCTCGAGGATAGGGTCGCTCATGGGCTGTTCCTCTAGTGGCCGAGATAGGCTTCGATGACGGCGGGATTGGCGCGCACTTCAGCCGGCGTGCCCATCGCCAGCAGCTTGCCTTCCGCCATCACCATGACGCGCGTGCACAGCGACATCACGAATTCCATGTTGTGCTCGATCACCACAAAGGTGGCGCGCTTCTCGCGGTTGATCGCGGCCAGCCGCTCCTTGAGATCGCCGAGCATGGTGAGGTTGACGCCACCGGCAGGCTCGTCGAGCAGCACCAGCCGCGGCCCGCCCATGAACGCCATCGCGGCATCGAGCAGCTTTTGCTGGCCGTAGGACAGGCCGCCCGCGGCTTCGGTCGCGAGATGATCGAGCTTGAAGAAGCCGATCATCTGGTCGGCCGCCGACGTCAATCCGGCGTCGGAGGGACCGAGCAGCCGCGACATCATGTTGCCCTGATGCTCCTGGCCGGCGAGGATCAGGTTCTCCCGCACCGACAGTTTTGGAAACACCTGCAGAAGCTGGAAGGTGCGGCTGACGCCCAGACGATTCAGCTCGGATGGCCGCAAGCCGGTGACGACCTTGCCGTCGACCTTGACCTCGCCACCGGTCGGCGTGAGCTGGCCGAGGATGCAGTTAAAGAGCGTGGACTTGCCGCAGCCGTTCGGGCCGATCAGGCCGAGGATCTCGCCCTCCTGCACGTCGAAGCTGACGCCGTCGACGGCCTTGATGCCGCCAAAGCTCTTCTTGATGTCGCTGACTTCGAGGACCGCGGTCATGGCGCCGTCTCCAGCCGGGATTTGGCGACCGCGCGCAGGGCGGAAGCCGCCTTGGTGCGGCGCTCGACCAAATAGCGATCGAGAATGCCGAGGATGCCGGTCGGCGAATAGATCAGCAGCAGCATCACGGCAACCGCATAGAGCATCAAATAGTAGCCCTGCGTGAAGCGCAGCCACTCGGGCAGCAGCACCGCGATCATCGCGCCGAGGAATGGGCCGAAGAAGAATCCGGAACCGCCGACGATCACCATCATTAGAAGATCGAGCGAGAGCGAGAGGTTGAACGGAACCGGGTCGATATATTGCGTCAGCGGCGCATAGAGCGTGCCGGCGACACCGCCGAGCGCCGATCCGATCGCAAACGCCATCAGCGTATAACGCCGGGTGTCGATGCCGAGCGACAGCGCCCGCACCGGATTTTCGCGCAACGCCACGAAGGCGCGGCCCCAGGGCGAGCGGATCAACCACCACATCGCCAATGATACGAGCGCAAGCGAGCCGAGGCAGAAATAATAAAACGGCAGCGGCCGGTTGGTGGCAAAGCCCATGACGTTCGGCCGCGGAATGTTGGAGATGCCGTAGATGCCCTTGGTGAGCCAGTCCTCGTTACGGAACACCAGGAAGGCGAGCGTCGAGAACGCCAGTGTCACGAACGCGAGATAGTGATGCTGCACGCGCAGCGCCGGATATCCCAGGATCCAACCGATCGCGAAGCACAGCACGATGGCGACGCCAAGCGCCGCAATCAGCGGCATGCCCTGCGTAGTCATGATCGCCGCCGCATAGGCGCCGATGCCGACAAATGCGCCCTGCGCCAGCGAGACCTGTCCTGCGTATCCCAGTGTCAGGTTGAGGCCCATCGCGGCGATCGTCATCACCGCCCACTGGCTCAGGATATAGAGGCCATAGCGGTTGAAATTCATCGGCACGATAATCAGCGCCGCGATGACGGCGACGCCGAGCGCAATGCGCAGATATTTCCCCGTTGCGGTCATACCGTACGCTCCTCGGGCCGGCCGAGCAGTCCCTGCGGCCGGAACAGGATGATGACGATCAGGAGGATCAGCGGCACGGCGGCGCGGTACTGCGTCGACACATAGGCGGCGGCGAGATTGTCCACTACGCCAATCAAAAGCCCGCCGGCGATGGCGCCGCGCACTTGATTGAAGCCGCCGACGATCGCCGCAATGAACGCCGCCTGCCCAAGCACTTCGCCGGAGGAAAATTTCGCCAGATAAATCGGCGTGATCAGCAGTGAGGCCAGCGCTACCAGAAACGCATTGATCAAGAAGGTGAACAGGATCATGCGTTCTACGGGTATACCGATGATGCGGGCGACCGTCGGGTTCTGCGCTGTGGCCTGCATCTGATGACCGATCGAGGTGCGGTTCAACAGCGCAGTCAGGCCGATCACCACCGCGATCGCGAGTGCCAGCACGCCGAGGCTCTGCAACGAGACCACCCGGCCGAGGATCGAGACGTCACCGGCTGGCACGATGGAGGGGAAAGGCGACGCCTCGGCGCTGAAGAACTGCTTCACCGCCTCTTTCATGCCAATCGCCAGCGCCATGGTCGCAATCGCCAGCGGCAGCACGCCGTGCCGCAGCATCGGATCGACCAGCAGCAGCTTGAAGCCGAGCCCGAGCAGCAGCAGCGACAGCAGGATGCCGAGAATGACCGCGAGCCAGAACGGCGCGCCGGCATGCATCACCGCCAGCATCAGGAACGCCGGCAGCATCACGAATTCGCCTTGCGCAAAGTTGATGGTTTGCGACGTCTGCCACAGCAGCGTGAACCCGACCGCGACGAGGGCGTAGATCGCCCCGGTCGCAAGGCCTGCCACGAGCAGATCGAGCAGATTGGACATGCTCCTCCCCTCACCCGTCACATGCAGACGGCGTCAATCATCTTCACCATGCTGATCTCGGGGGCGCACGTTCAAGCGTACGCCCCGTCGCGGCTCAGTTCAGTTTCGGCAGCACCTGCTTGACGACCTGCTTGCCGTCGACAATCTCGACCAGGAATCCCTGGCGGTCGATGTCGCCCTTCTCGTCGAAGGTCACGTCCATCAGGATGCCGGGCTCGCTGGCGGCCTTGATGGTGAGGCCGTGCAGATTGTCGGCGAAAGCCTTGGCGTCGACCTTGCCCATCTTCACGGTGGTGGCCTTGATCATGTAGATCGCGAGATAGCCTTTCAGCCCGTTATGATCGGGGACGTAGTTGTACTTCTTGACGAACTTTTCCCGGAACGCCTTGACCAGATCGACCGGTGCATCTGTGGTGAGGCCGACATGGCCGCGCGCGCCGTTGGCGGCATCGCCGGCGAGTTCGACGACTTTCTGGCCGACCAGCGTCGTTTCCCCCATCAACGGCACGGTGATCGCCTGGCGCTTCAGCTCCTTGAGCATCCGCGCGCTTTCTTCCTCGTTGACATAGACGAACACGGCGTCCGGCGCGGCGGCCTTGATCTTGCTGACGTCGGCGGCAAAGTCGGCCTGGCCCGCCTCGGTGGAAATATCCGCGGCGACCTTGATGTTGTACTTGGCAAATTCCTTGGTGATGACGTCGCGGCCACCCTTGCCGAAGTCGTTGTTGACCCAGACGATCGCGACCGATTTCGCCTTCAGTTCGTCGTTGATGTATTTGGCGACCTTCGGCATCGAAGATTGCTGGCCGAACGAGGTGCGGAACAGAAACTTGTTGCCGCCCTGCGTCAGTTCGGCGGCCTCGCCACCCATGATCTGGGTGATGCCCGGCTTCGGCGGCGAGCGGCGAAGTGACCTTGACGGAGCCGGAATAGCCGGGTCCGAGCAGCACGTAAGGCTCATTGTCGAGCGCCTTTTGCACCTGCGCGCGTGCGACGCCTGGATTCGATTGTGAATCCGCATGCGTGACTTCCAGCTTGCGGCCGAGCAACCCGCCCTTGGCGTTGATCTCCTCGATCGCAAGGTCGATGCCGTTTTTCCAGTTGTTGCCGACGGTGGCCCCGCCGCCGGACAGTTCGGCGACGTTGGCGAGCTTGATTGGCGCCCCTTGCGCGAACGCGGCTGCGGCCGACACGGTGGCAAGCAGGAGCCCAGCAAAAATCCCAGATCTCATTTCCATCCCCTCTTCTCGTTACAACAAGCGACCTTGTGACCGGTCGCGTTTTAAGCTGCGTTCACTTTAGCGTAGCGTTTGGCCATCACCGCGTCGAATGCATTTCCCATCTCGACGGCCGATGGCTTCAATCCCGTGAACAGTTCGAATGCGTCCGCGGCCTGATAGATCGCAAGCTCGCGCCCGGTCATGACCTCGGCGCCCTTTGCCTTTGCGGCGTTCAACAGCGGCGTCCAGAGCGGCGTGTAGACTGCGTCGGCGACCCACATGTCCTGATGCAGCAAGGCATCCGGAACAGGCGTGCCACGGTTCGGCAGCATGCCGACCGGCGAACCGTTGACGACCCCGGTGGCGCCGCTCATCGCATCCTCGACGCTGCCGGCAACACTTGTTTTGCCGCGTTTCCCGATCTGGGCGGCGAGTTGCGTAGCCTTGACGCGGTCGGTGTCGAAGATGCTGATCTCGGCGACACCGATCCCGGCCAACGCAAAGGTAATCGCCTTGCCGACGCCGCCTGCGCCGATCACGGCAACCGAGCTCTGCGCGGGGTCACGGACAAGCTCGGTGATCGCCCGGGCAAATCCCGTAGTGTCGGTGTTATGTCCGATCAGCCGGCCATCGCGGACCACGACGGTGTTGACCGCACCGATCGCCTGCGCACCCGGCGACAATTCATCGAGCAGGGAGACCACCGCCTCCTTGTAGGGAAAGGTGACGTTGACCCCTGCAAAGCCCAGGCGGCGCACACCGTCGAGCAGCAGCCGCAGTTCTTCGCGGTCAGCGCCCGCAACTTCGATCAGCTGGTAATGGCAATGCGCGCCGAGCGCCTCGGCGGCTCGCTCATGCATCGCCGGCGACGCCGAATGCGCGATCGGCGACCCGATCAGGCCGGTGAGAAAGCGGCGATCGGCTGGAGCGATAGGGCGGACGGCAGGGCTCATGATCTCGTCATCGGGCGCAAATGCGCGTTAGCGGCGCGGGGGTTCGGGATACGTCCCGATCCGCCCAGACGATAGCGCTTTGCCGACCTAACACAATTACCCATTTATGCCGTATAGATAACATCATGTTATTTCTTGCGCGACCTGGAATCGGGCTTTCGCGGCGCCGCCTTGCCCGGTCCGACCGCCCGCATTTCCGAACGCAGACATTCGATGAAATGCTCGATGTGCAGCGACAGCGGTGCACCGCGCTTCACCGCAATGTAGGTGTCGAACCTGGTCGGCTCGACGATTTTCAACAATTCGACACCGGGATAACCGCCATGGGCGACGGTGAACTGGTCGATCACGGCAATGCCGAGACCGGCCTTGACCAGCGCGCACACGGTGGTGCCGAAGCGCGCGCGGATGGTGATGTCGTAGTCGAGTTTGTTGCGCGCAAATATCTCCGCCATGATCCGCCCATAGGGATCGTTGGGATCGATGCCGATCAGGGGATAGCGGATGATCTCCGCGGCAGAGACCTGCTTGCATCCGGCAAGCTCATGCCCCGCCGGCACGATGCAGAACAATTCGCCTGACGCCAGCGGCAGAAAGTCGAGGCCGGGATGCTCGAGCCGATAACTCATGGCGACGCAATCGCCGCGCCCCAGCAGCAGATAGTCGACGGCCTCCTCGATCTTGAGGATGTTGATGTCGATCCGCAGTTCCGGATAACGGCGCCGCACCCGCTCGATCGCGCGCGGCACCATAACCTGCGAGATGCTGGGCACGGAGCCGATACGCAGTTCGGACAGATCGCCGCGTCCGATCTTTGAGATGATCTCGGAGAGATCATCCATCTTCTCGTAGACGCCGTTGATCTGCTCGAAGATGTTGCGGGCTTCCGCCGTCGGGAAATAGCGCCCGTTCTGGCGCTGGAAGAAGCGGACGCCGAGCGATTTCTCGGTGTATTTCACCAACCGGCTGATGCCCGGCGCCGACACGTTCAGAAGCCTCGCCGCGCCGCCGATCGTGCCGGTCACCATCACGGCGCGGATCACCTCGACCTGGCGAAGCGTCATCATGTGCGAAGTCTTGCCTCTCGCGTCGCCTCGGCTGCGATATGAATGCAGCTACACGTCGAAGAACACCGTCTCTTTGTCGCCCTGCAGGTGGATGTCGAAACGATAGACGGCATTGCCGCCCGGCTGGCGCGTCGCGATCAGCGTGGCGCGGCGATCGGCCGGCACCAGCGCCAGTACGGGATCTGACGCGTTGGCGGCCTCGCCGTCGAAATAGATCCGCGAATAATTATGCAGCAGCATGCCGCGCGCGAACACCGCAAGCAGGATATGCGGCGCCTGCGGCTTGCCATCGGGATCGGGCACAGTGCCCGGCTTGATGGTGTCGAAGGCGTAGCCACCCTTGGCGTCGGTGCCGATGCGGCCGAATCCCTTGAATGACGTATTCGGCTGTGCCCGTTTATCCTGCGGGTCGGAGAAGCGGCCTTGCGCGTCCGCCTGCCAGATCTCCAGCATGCAGTCCGACACGACCGCGCCGTCGCCATCGAACACCTGGCCCTCGATGCGAATGCGTTCGCCCGACGTATCTGATGTCACCAGGTTGTTGTTGAACGCGTCGTTCCAGTCATATTTGCCGTTCGGCGTCAGGCCATAGGCGAAGTACGGACCGACGGTTTGCGACGGGGTAACCCCGTCTGGCTTGGTCTGTTGCACTTACTTTTTCTCCATCGGCGTGGCGTTGCGCCCGCGCAGCACAATGTTGAAGCGGTAGCACAGCGCCCAATCCGGCTTGGTGTTCTCCAGATCGAACGCGGAAATCATCCGGTTGCGCGCCTTCTCGTCGGTGACCGAATTGAAGATCGGATCGAACGGGAACAGCGGGTCACCCGGGAAATACATCTGCGTCACCAGACGCGACACGAACGAATGGCCGAACACCGAGAAGTGGATGTGGGCCGGCCGCCAGGCGTTGTGGTGATTGCCCCAGGGATAGGCGCCGGGCTTGATGGTGACGAAGCGGTAATAGCCCTGCGCGTCCGACTGCGCACGGCCGGCGCCGGTAAAATTCGGATCGAGCGGCGCGGGATGCTGGTCGACGACATGCACGTAACGGCCGCAGGCGTTGGCCTGCCAGAGTTCGACCAGCGTGTTCGGCACGCCGCGGCCGTCTTCATCGAGCACATGGCCGTGCACGATGATGCGCTCGCCGAGCGGCTCGCCCTTGCCTTGAACGGTGAGGTCGTGATCGTTCTCGCGCACCGTCTCGTGGCCGTAGACCGGCCCGGTCAATTCCGACAGCGTATGCCGCATCGGAATCAGCGGCTTTGAGGGCGAGCGCTTCACCGTGCTCTTGTAGGCGGGGGACAGCCGCGGCGGATGCGCCGCCAGACTCTGCACTGGATAGACCAATGTCATGACGAATTCCTCCCTCGCATCGCGCTCGCGGCGCAAAATTGCTTTGCAATTTTGTCGCCGAGCCGCGCCCGCCAGATCATTATACGACATAACTAATTCGGGAAAGCGCTGTTTTCCACCCTCCCAAACAGTTGTTTTAATTAATCTTTTCGATCGCGACCGCAACGCCTTGGCCAACGCCGACGCACATGGTTGCCAAGGCAAGCTTCCCGCCCCGCTTCTCCATGCCGTGCACTGCCGTCAACGCCAGCCGCGCGCCGCTCATGCCGAGCGGATGGCCGAGCGCGATCGCGCCGCCATGCGGGTTGACGAAGTCGGCGTCGTCCTTGACGCCCAGCTGCCGCAGACAGGCTATGCCCTGCGAGGCGAAGGCTTCATTGAGCTCGATCAAATCGAAGTCAGAGATCTTGATGCCGAGCCGCTCCATCAGTTTCTTCGTCGCCGGCACCGGGCCGATGCCCATGATGCGCGGCGGCACCGCGGCCGAGGCTAACCCAAGGATGCGCGCCCGCGGCGTCAGCCCGTGCTTCTTCACCGCAGCTTTCGACGCCAAGATCATCGCCGCCGCGCCGTCATTGACGCCCGACGCATTGCCCGCCGTCACCGTGCCGGGATTGCGCACGATCGGCTTGAGTTTGGTCAGGCCTTCTAGCGTGGTTTCGGGGCGTGGATGCTCGTCCTTGTCGACGATGACAGGCCCGGCCTTGCCGCCCGGCACCGACACCGGCGTGATTTCCTCGGCGAAATAACCTGATGCGATCGCAGCGCCCGCGCGCTGCTGCGAGCGGATCGCCATCGCATCCTGGTCGGCGCGCGACACCTGGAATTCCTCGGCAACGTTCTCGCCGGTCTCCGGCATCGCATCAACGCCGTACTGCGCCTTCATCAGCGGATTGATGAAACGCCAGCCGATAGTGGTGTCGTAGATCTCGGCCGAACGCGCGAACGCTTCCGGCGCCTTGCCCATCACGAACGGTGCGCGGGTCATCGACTCGACGCCGCCGGCAATCGCGAAATCGATCTCGCCGGCTCGGATCGCCCGTCCCGCGGCGCCGACGGCATCGAGGCCCGACGCACAGAGACGGTTGAGGGTCTGGCCGGGAACCGATTCCGGAATGCCCGCCAGCAACAGCGCCATGCGCGCGACGTTGCGGTTGTCCTCGCCGGCCTGGTTGGCGCAGCCGAAAAACACCTCGTCCACCTGCGCCCAGTCGAGCCCGGGATGCTTCGCCATCAGCGCCTTGATCGGAACGGCGGCCAGATCGTCGGCGCGCACCTTGGCGAGCGAGCCGCCGAAACGGCCGATCGGGGTCCGGACGGCATCGCAAATGAACACATCACGCATTGAATTTCTCCCTGAATGCCGCGCTTTAGGCGTTGACCCGCTAGGTTTGATGGCGAGTTTTAGGAGCGCGCCCGCGACAGGTCAATTGAGGCGTCGTTCCCGGGTGGTGCTTTCGCGGGAGGTCCGTCATGCCCTCAACGCTGGCGTGATGAACGGGAGGGCGGTGGGCGTGGAAAACTCTGACAACGCAGGTAAGGGAATAGGACCGGACCGCAAAATTTTGTAGTTTGCGGCCGCAATGACGATCCAGCAATCCATCCCCGCCCCCGCGCCCCCTGAAGCCACGCCGGCTACCGACGCAAATTCGCGCGTTACGCCGATGATGGAACAATACTTGGAGATCAAGGCCGCCCATCCCGGGCTGTTGCTGTTCTACCGGATGGGCGATTTCTACGAGCTGTTCTTCGAGGACGCCGAAATCGCCTCCAAAACACTCGGCATCGTGCTGACCAAGCGCGGCAAGCATCAGGGCATGGACATCCCGATGTGCGGCGTGCCGGTGGAGCGCTCCGAGGACTATCTGCATCGGCTGATCAACGCCGGCCACCGGGTTGCCGTCTGCGAGCAGACCGAGAATCCCGCCGCGGCGCGCGCCCGCGGCAACAAGAGCGTGGTGGCCCGCGGCGTGGTGCGGCTGGTGACGCCGGGCACGCTGACCGAAGACACGCTCCTGGATGCCCGCACCAACAATTATTTGCTCGCAATCGCGCGCGCCCGCTCCTCCTCCGGCGGCGACCGCATTGGCCTCGCCTGGATCGATATTTCCACGTCCGAATTTATGGTCACGGAATGCGCGACCGCCGAACTCGCGGCGACGCTGGCGCGCATCAATCCGAATGAAGTGATCGTCACCGACGCGCTCTATGGCGATGCCGATCTCGGTCCGCTGCTGCGCGAACTGCCGTCAGTAACGCCGCTCACCCGCGACGTCTTCGATGGCGCCACCGCCGAGCGGCGGCTATGCGACTATTTCGCGGTCGCGACCATGGATGGCCTCTCCGCGATGTCGCGGCTGGAAGCAACCGCGGCGGCGGCCGCCGTCACCTATATCGACCGCACGCAGGTCGGGAAACGTCCGCCGCTGTCGCCGCCCTCGCGCGAAGCAGCCGGAACGACCATGGCGATCGATCCCGCTACCCGCGCTAATCTCGAATTGACCCGCACACTGTCGGGTGAACGGCGCGGGTCGCTGCTCGATGCGATCGACTGCACCGTCACCGCCGCGGGATCGCGGCTCCTGGCGCAGCGTCTCGCCGCACCGCTCACCGACATCGCGGGAATCGCGCGGCGGCTGGATGCGATTGCGGCCTTTGTCGCCGACAGCGCGGCGCGCGACGACGTTAGGACCACGCTCCGTGCCGCGCCCGACATGTCGCGCGCTTTGGCGCGGCTGTCAGTCGGACGCGGCGGCCCGCGTGATCTTGCAGACCTGCGCGATGGCATTCTTGCCGCCGATCAGGCACTGGTGCGGCTCGCGCAGCTCGAAACGCCGCCGCTGGAAATCATCGCTGTGATGGAGGCGCTGCGCCGCCCCTCACGCGACCTCGCCCGCGAGTTCGAGCGCGCACTCGCCGAGCAACTGCCGCTGATCAAGCGAGACGGCGGCTTCATCCGCGAGAATTATGAGGCAGCCCTCGACGAGAGCCGGAACTTGCGCGACGCCTCCCGCCTCGTCGTCGCCGCGATGCAGGCGCGCTACGCCGACACGACCGGCATCAAGGCGCTCAAGATCCGCCACAACAATGTGCTCGGCTATTTCGTGGAGGTGACCGCGCAGCACGGCGACAAGCTGATGGCGCCGCCATTGAACGCGACCTTCATCCACCGCCAGACGCTGGCCGGCCAGGTTCGCTTCACGACGTCCGAACTGGGCGAGATCGAAGCCAAGATCGCCAATGCCGGCGACCGCGCCCTCAATCTCGAACTCGAAATCTTCGAGCGGCTCTGCGTGATGGCGCTCGCGGCAAGCGACGACCTGCGCGCCGCAGCGCATGCGTTTGCATTGCTCGACGTCGCAACCTCCCTGGCGAAGCTGGCGGTCGATGACAATTATGTGCGGCCCGAGGTCGATGGCTCGCTCGGCTTCGCCGTCGAGGGCGGCCGGCACCCCGTCGTCGAACAGGCGCTGAAGCGGGCCGGCCAGCCGTTCATCGCCAATGCCTGCGACCTGTCGCCGGGGCCCGCGCAAAAATCCGGCCAGATCTGGCTGATCACCGGCCCCAACATGGCGGGTAAGTCGACCTTCCTGCGGCAAAATGCGTTGATCGCGCTGATGGCGCAGATCGGCTCCTATGTACCGGCATCGCGGGCACGGATCGGCGTCGTCGACCGGCTGTTCTCGCGCGTCGGCGCGGCCGACGATCTCGCCCGCGGCCGCTCCACCTTCATGGTCGAGATGGTCGAGACCGCCGTCATCCTCAACCAGGCCAGCGAGCGCTCGCTGGTCATCCTCGACGAAATCGGCCGCGGCACCGCCACCTTCGACGGCCTGTCGATCGCCTGGGCCGCGATCGAGCATCTGCATGAGGCCAACCGCTGCCGCGCGCTGTTCGCCACGCATTATCACGAGCTGACCGCGCTCTCCGCCAAACTGCCGCGGATGTTCAACGCCACTGTGCGGGTCAAGGAGTGGCAAGGCGACGTCGTATTCCTGCACGAGGTGCTGCCGGGTTCGGCCGACCGCTCCTACGGCATCCAGGTCGCCAAACTCGCTGGCCTTCCGCCGGCAGTGATCACGCGCGCCAAGTCGGTGCTGGCCAAGCTCGAAGCGCAGGACCGCGGCCAGACGGCGCGCGCACTCGCCGATGATTTGCCGCTGTTCGCCGTCCCCTCCCGCGCCGCCGCGGAAGCCGCGCCGCCGAGCGAGGCCGAGCAGATGATGGAAGCCGTGAAGGCGCTGCATCCCGACGAGATGTCCCCGCGCGAGGCGCTGGAGGCGCTATATGCGCTGAAGGCGAAATTGCCGAAGGGATGAATTCGATGCCGTCATTCCGGGATGGTGTGCAAGCACCAGACCTCAGGGGTGCAATTGCACCCCGGGGAATCTCGAGATTCTCAGATGCGCAATTGCGCATCATAGTTCGATGCTAGCGCATCGCCCCGGAATGACGGGTTCAACTAACAGCCTTCCTCCGCCCGAGCCACCACAGGCCGAGATTCCACCCCACGCAGGTCGCAAGCGCCAAGCTTAGCCCGATCGCCGAGCCGAACTGCGGTGCGGCGACGTGCAGCACCGCAATCGCGATGCCGAGGCCGATCAGGCCCCAGGCGCTGTTGGCGAGCACGGCGGCGGTCGGCGGGCCGCCGATGCGCGGGTGCAGGATCAGCATCATGGAGGTGAACACGACCGGGAACAGCGCGATCATGCCGCTGACTTTGGGTCCGACCCAGCTCGACGTAGTAACCACCGTCGCTACCAGCGTTGCGACCAGCGACGCCCGCAGCGGAATGTCGTACCAGCGGCGCTTGATCGGCGGCATTTTGGCGTGGCGATAGCGGGCGAGCAGCGGGACGCAGATCGCGTAAGCGATGACATTGGCGATCAGGCCGCCGGCAAGCGACCATTGCACCGAGCGGATGATCGCAGCGAGCGACAGCCACACGGCCACGGCTGCGAAGCAACTGAGCAGCGCGCCATGGCGTTGCGCCAGCACGACATAGGTCAGCCCGAGGAAGATCGTCGCGGCGTTGATCGGCAGGCTTGCCAGCGCGCCCTCGGCGATGAAGGCCGCGTCATGATCGAGCGCGAGGAACACATAGGAAGGCCCGGCCGAGATCGGCAGCGTCGCGATCAGCGCACCGATCACGGGGCCCGAGCGCTCGGTGACGATGGAAGCCGTCACCACGAACGCCGCGGTGATCGCCATGCGCAGGCCGAGCGTGAGGATGAAGGCGAGTTCGGGGGACATGGCGGCGGTCTCTTACCCTCCCCTGGAGAGGGAGGGTCGACGCTCATGAATGAGCGGCGGGGTGGGGTGACAGTCTCTCCTCGCGAACGGTGCCCGAGTGGAGAGATCACCCCACGCCGTCTCGCATTTCGCTCCGCTCATGCGAGCCGACCCTCCCCCTCCAGGGGAGGGTTGCGAGCGCCTCACACCCGCTTCATCGAGACCGAGATCTTCGGGCCGTTCCTGATAGTCTGATACACCACGCAATAGCGTTCGGTGAGCTTGAGCAGCAAATCGAGCTTGTCCTGCGGCGCGTCGGTGCCGACCTCGAAGCGCAGGCGGATCTCCTCGAAACCGACCGAGGCTTCCTTGTCGACGCCGAGCGTGCCGCGAAAATCGAGGTCGCCTTCGGCGATGACGTTGCCGCTTTTGAGCGGCACTTCAACGGCGGTGGCGACCGATTTCAGCGTGACGCCGGCGCAGGCGACGAGGGCTTCCAGCAGCATGTCGCCGGAGCAGAGTTCGAGGCCGGAGCCGCCGGTGGCGGGGTGGAGGCCAGCTACCGCCAGCGCACGGCCGGTCTCGACCTTGCAGGCGATGCCTTCATTGTCGATCGAGCCTTTGGCTTTGAGGGTGATGACGGCGGCCGAGGGATCGGACTTGTAACGTTCCTTGATCGGGGCCTGCATCGCGCGAAGTTCGGCGGCGTCCATTTTGTTCTCCCGACTTTTGTTTGTGCACCGGATATAAAGCGCTATCGACGCGCTGTCATCCCGAGCCGCTGGTCATCGACACGCCGCGTCGGAAATCCGCGTTTTTCCAACAGCTTATGGCTGGCATTCGCGGCGGCGGCAGCATAGCTTTGATCCGACCGTACAATCCACCGTGACAGCCTTTGTGCCGTCCGTTATCGGGTAGCCATGGACAGCATCGTGATTGAGGCCCCCTCGGGGGAAGATGAACGTTTCGATACCGCGCGGATCACCGCGGCGGTCGATGCGCTGGCCGAAAAACATGCCGGCCGCGAGGACGTGTTTCGCTCGGCGCTGGCGCAGCTCCTGAAGGCCGAGATGATCGCGGCGCGCGCGACCGCGCAGGGCGTGCTGCTCAGGGATCGCCACGGCCGCCGCTGCGCGGAGCGGCTCTGCTTCATGCAGGACGAAATCATCCGCATCCTCTACTCTGCCGCCACGCGGCATCTCTATCGCTCACATGTGCCCTCCGGCGCCGAGCGCATGGCCGTGGTCGCCACCGGCGGTTACGGCCGCGGCCTGATGGCGCCGGAATCCGACATCGATCTGTTGTTCATCCTGCCCTACAAGCAGACCGCCTGGGGCGAGCAGGTCGCGGAAGCCATTCTCTATTGCCTGTGGGACATGGGATTGAAAGTCGGCCACGCCACGCGCTCGGTCGACGAATGCATCCGCCAGGCGCGCGGCGACATGACGATCCGCACCGCGATCCTGGAGACGCGGTTTTTGACCGGCGACCAGCCGCTCTATGACGAACTGGTCGCCCGCTTCGACAAGGACGTCGTGCAGGGCACCGCTTCCGAATTCGTCACCGCGAAGCTCGCCGAGCGCGAAGAACGCCACCGCCGCGCCGGGCAATCGCGCTATCTGGTCGAGCCCAACGTCAAGGACGGCAAGGGCGGCTTGCGCGACCTGCACACGCTGTTCTGGATCGCGAAATACGTCTACCGCGTGCGCGAGACCGGCGAACTGGTCGAGCGCGGCGTGTTCGACGCGCAGGAGTACCGCACCTTCCGCCGCTGCGCCGATTTCCTGTGGTCGGTGCGCTGCAATTTGCATTTCGTCTCGGGGCGCGCCGAAGAGCGGCTGTCGTTCGACATGCAGCGCGAGATCGCGGTGCGGCTCGGCTACACCTCGCATCCCGGCATGCAGGATGTCGAACGCTTCATGAAGCACTACTTCCTGGTCGCCAAGGACGTCGGCGATCTGACCGCGATCCTGTGCGCCAAGCTGGAAGAGGAACAGGCCAAACCCGCGCCGGTCTTGAGTCGCATGGTGGCGCGGCTGCGGCCGGGCACCAAGCGGCGGCGGGTGCCCGACAGCGACGACTTCATCATCGACAACAACCGCATCAACCTCGCCGCGCCCGACGTCTTCAAGCACGACCCGGTCAATCTGATCCGGATCTTCCGCCTCGCGCAGACGAACAACCTCGCCTTCCACCCCGACGCGATGCGCACGGTGACGCGCTCGTTGAAACAGGTGAACTCCCAGCTTCGCGAAAATCCGGAAGCCAACCGGCTGTTCATGGAGATCCTGACGTCCGACAACGCGGAGACCGTGCTGCGGCGCATGAACGAGACTGGCGTGCTCGGTCACTTCATCCGCGCCTTCGGCAAGATCGTGTCGATGATGCAGTTCAACATGTACCACCATTATACGGTGGACGAGCATCTGATCCGCTGCATAGGCCACCTGCAGGAGATCGAGCGCGGCGGCAATGACGAGTTCACGGTCGCGAGCGACCTGTTCCGCAAGATTCAACCCGAGCATCGCGCGGTGATCTACATCACCACGCTGCTGCACGACGTCGCCAAGGGCCGGCTTGAGGATCACTCGATCGCCGGCGCCAAGGTGGCGCGGCGATTGTGCCCGCGGCTCGGTTTCAGCACCGCCGATACCGAGCTGGTGGCATGGCTGATCGAAGAACATCTCACAATGTCGACGGTGGCGCAGTCGCGCGATCTCTCCGACCGCAAGACGATCGAGAATTTTGCCGCCGTCGTGCAATCCGTCGAGCAGATGAAGCTTTTGACCATCCTGACCACCGCCGACATCAGGGGCGTCGGCCCCGGCGTGTGGAACGGCTGGAAGGCGCAGCTGCTGCGCACGCTGTATTATGAGACCGAGCCGGCGCTGACCGGCGGCTTCTCGGAAGTGAACCGCGCGCAGCGCATTGCGGTAGCACAATCCGAATTCCGCGCCGCGTTCAACGAGTGGCCGGAAGCTGAGCTCAACGCCTATATCGGGCGGCACTATCCCGCCTACTGGCTCAAGGTCGAGCTGCAACGCAAGATCCGCCAGGCGCGCTTCATCCGCGCCAGCGAACAGGCCGGACATCAGCTCGCGATCAATGTCGGTTTCGACGAGGCGCGCGGCGTCACCGAGCTGACGATACTCGCGACCGACCATCCGTGGCTGCTGTCGATCATTGCGGGCGCCTGCGCCTCGGCCGGCGCCAATATCGTCGACGCGCAGATCTACACGACCACCGATGGCCGCGCGCTCGACACCATCGCGATATCAAGGGAATACGACCGCGACGAGGACGAGGGACGGCGCGCGACCCGCATCGGCGAGATGATCGAGCAGGTGCTGGAAGGTAAATTGCGGCTGCCCGAAGTGGTGGCCCGCAAGGCGGCCAACCGCGGCAAGGTGCGCGCGTTCGTGGTCGAGCCTGAAGTGACCATCAACAATCAGTGGTCGGACCGCTACACCGTGATCGAGGTCTCCGGCCTCGACCGCCCCGGCCTGCTGTATCAGCTGACGACCGCGATCTCGAAGCTCAACCTCAATATTGCGTCGGCCCATGTCGCGACCTTCGGCGAACGCGCCCGCGACGTGTTCTACGTCACCGACCTCCTGGGTGCCCAGATCAACGCGCCGACCCGGCAGGCCGCGATCAAGAGCGCGCTGATTCATCTGCTCGCCAGCGAAGACAACGTCGCGCAACCGGCGGCGTGATAGGCTCGTGTCCTGTAGGATGGGTGGAGCGGAGCGATACCCATCAATGCCGACGCGGAAGGTGATGGGTTTCGCTTCGCTCTACCCATCCTACGAGCCCACCGGCCCCGCGTCGGTCTTCCGCTCTCTGCGATAGCGCAGCGCATCGATCAGCAGCGAGAGAATGGACGACCGCTGATGGCGCGTCGGGTAAGGCAGGTGGTCGTCCGACAACGGCCCGCGCGTTATGTCCTGGTCGTCGTCGCAGAATTTCGGTGCGAAGGCGAGGAAGGCGCCGCCGAGATCCGAATGGTGGAATGGGTTTCGTGGTGGACGTCGCATCGGTCGTCAACCTTATGCAGGAGACGCGCGAGCTCGTTGCGATAGAGCCTCGCCCAGCTGACATTCAAGCTGGTGAGGAATTCGAGCTCGCGGCCTGTGAGTATCGACATGGGAAACGCCGGGATGCGGTAGCAGGAGACATCGGACCAATTACGCGAGGCCGTTACGTCTTCTGCATTCCGGCGAAGTGGCTGCTATAGGGCCGACATGTGACTGCGGAAGACAGGGCGATGCCGGAAACGGCGAGCGACAAGATAATGACCTGTGACGTCATGGGTAGACCTCCTCAACTAACCAACCAGACCTGCAACCGGCACGACGCCGATGCTGTCCGGAAACACGGTGCTTGCGAGCGCACGCTCGTCGACTCTCAGATGGTCGCGGAGCAGGCCCTTGAGCACGGCGCGCAGATCGGTGGTGGGTTTGAGATCGCGTTCCTCATGGAGCTGGGCTTGTTTCAGCCCCGGCCAGTCGGCGACCACGCGCCCGCCCCGCAAGGCGCCGCCGGCGAGAAACGCCACGGTGCCGGTGCCGTGATCGGTTCCGTTGGTGCCGTTGATGCGCGCGGTGCGTCCGAACTCGGTGATGACAGCGACTACCGTCTCGCGCCAGTCGTCGCCCATGTTCTTCTCGATCGCCGCAAGCGCGCCATCGAGCGCACCCAGTAGATTGGCGAGCTGACCGGAGGCCGCGCCCTCGTTGATGTGGGTGTCCCAGCCGATGAAGCCGACAGCCCCGACACGTGGGCCGTCGGGCTTGGCGAGAAAGCGAGCCGCGGTGCCGGCGGCCTCGGCAAAATAGGCCCGCACCCCGGCGATGCCGGGCGCTGAAAGCGCCGCGCCGTCGGCCATGGCGGCATCCGATAATCCGGTGGCGCCGAGCGCCGACAGACGCATCCTTGCCTCGAGCGCGACGGCCAGTTTCGGATCGGTATGTTTATAGAGATCGAGCAGCCGGGCCTGGGTGTCTTCGTTGGCCGGCAGCAATTTTTGCGGCACCCATGACAGCACCGGCGCGCGGCCACGGACCACCAGCGGGGTCACGGATCCGACGCCAAGGACGCGGCTGCCGCGCGGATCGACCCGGCCGTCCGACGCCAGCTCGGCCAGCGCGCGGTTGAGCCAGCCGGTGTCGACGGCGCCCGGCCGTGCGATGCCGCTTTCGAGAACGTCCTGGCCGTCGAAATGCGAGCGCTCGCGATAGGGCGTTGCGGTCGCGTGCACGATGGTTGCTTGCTGCGCCTGGTAGAGCCGGTGCAGGTTAGGCATCGCGGGATTGAGCGCGAAGAAACTGTCGAGCGGCAGCGCCGGCGGCTTGCCGTCGAGCACCAGCGCGCGGTCGCCGCGCAGGCCGATCCAGTCGGGATCGCCGACGGGGGCGACCGCACCGAGACCATCGAGCGCGCCCCGGAGCACGATGACGAGCATGCGCGGATCGCGGCCCTCGGCGCGCGCAAGCCGCGGCATCTGGCTCCACGCGAACAGGCTGCCGGCGCCGACCAGCGCCTCGCGGCGAGTTGGCAGATGACTTGGCAAATGACTTGGCAGATGGTGGCGAAAGGTCATGCTTCACCTCCTCTGGAATTCGGCCGACATGAACAACAGCACGAGCGCCTGCTGGCGGCTCTCGGCGCGGCCGACCGCCTGTTTCACCTCCGGCGACACCTGCGATCCGAGCACGGTCTCGATGACGTCCTGGGGATCGGTCCTGCCTGCGATGCGCTCGGCGAAATAATTGGCGACGTCGAGCCGCCGTCCCATGCCGTCGATCCAGGATGCTTCGTCGTCCGGGAAACCCTTGGGCGACGGCGGCCGCCACAACGGTTCGCCGAGCAGGACCTGTCCATCCGTGTACCGCACAGGGTCGGTCTGCGTGAGCCCGGTCGCGCGCACCATGCCGACCACCCACTCGCCGGGCCGCTTAAGTTTGGCCGGCGGCTCGCTCCACGCCTCGTCGGACGAGACCATCACCCTGGCGACCTGCTTGAGATCGCCGCCGGTATCGAGGAACGCCTTCGCGATCCGTTCCACCAGCGCAGGCGGCGGCGTATCGGCCACGAAATAGCGGGCCAGCTTGGTCGCCACATGCGAAGCTGTCGCAGGATTGGCGGCGAGATCGCGCAGCGCGGCACGTCCCTGCTCCACCGTTTCGTCCTCGTAGGATTTTCCCAGCACCTTCTGCGCGCCGGGCTCGTGTAGGCGGGGATTGAAGGTGAATTCGCCGCCGTGCTCGGGATTGTCGCCGGGCGGCACCAGGGTCCATCCGGTGAGAATGTTGGCGAAGCCGATCACGTCATCCTGGGCGTAGCCGCTACGCACGCCGAGCGTATGCAACTCGAGAATCTCGCGCGCGAGATTCTCGTTAAGGCCGCGGCTGCGATTGAGGCCAGCGGTCGAGTTCGCGCCCATCGAAACCGTCTGGTCGAGATAGAACAACATCGCCGGATGGCCCTCGGCCGCCAGCAACAGGTCGGTGAAGCGGCCAAGCATATGAGGGCGGATGGCCTCGCGCTCATAAGCGCCGGACATGCTGCGGATCTTGTCGGCCGAGACGCAGAAATGATTGGACCAGAACCAGACCAGTCGCTCGACAAACCCGATCTCGGCGCCGAGCGCGGCCGCGATACGAATCCGCGCCTCGTCGAGATAGATCTGCCGCCCTGGATCGGGGACAGCTTCGGCGGCGATCTTTGCTGCCATCTCGCCCGCACCTTGCCCCTGGCCCTGCGCGGCGCCTTCCATCATTGCGGACGCTTCCGCCATCTGCTGGCGTTTCGCGTCCTGTTCTTTCTTGGCGACGATTGCCTTGGCCTGCCGCTTCGCAAACGCGTCGGTCACCGCGCGATAGGCCTTGGCACTCGACGGAAGATTGGCGGCAGCGAGTTCGCTGATCGCGGGACGATCGAGTTCGGCGATCAGCGCGCCGCGCGGATCGGCCTCGATCGCCGCGATCGATCCCGGACGCGGCCCCAATCCGAACCGATGGAGGGCCATTGCGGCTTCAGCCTTTGCAGAGCGGCTCATGGTAACGCCTCGGAACATGCGACGTATTGTAATGCTACGAATCGTAACATTTCGGGAACCATAATGCAAGCACAGATTGAGTGGGGTCGCCCGGCCGCGCGGTGGTGCCGCGGGCCTCACCATGATTGGCTGACATGTTTCGCGGGGAGGAGGAGGCGCACGCGTCGGCGTGCGTCTCGAAGGATGAAGCGGCTAATACTGCGGACCCAGCGCAATCCGTCCGATCGTGCCGTCCTTGAGCAGGCCGATCCGCCACTCCGCCGAACCATTGGCGAACTGGGCGATGTAGATGTCGCTATCGAGACCCGAGACGCCCCGGAACGACATCGCGCGCAAGGCGCCGAGCCGGGAAAGAATGGCCTCGTTGAACGGAAGCTGTTGCCGCGTCTGCGCCGCGACTTCGGACGTCATGCGCTCGTAGTTCGGCTCGCCGCGGCCCACGGCCTCGATATATTGCCGCAGCGCCGCTTCGCTCCCGGCCAGCGGAACGGTGCGCCGCGCCACGCGCCCTGGCTGACCGTTTGCCTGGGGCTCGCCGACGGTGTGCACGCGCGTCTGCTGTCCCGGCAGCAAGATCTCCAGGCATTTCCCGGAAGCGTCCGCGATCACCCACGGGCTCTCGACATTGGTCATGATCGGGAAAGACATCTCCTCGCCGACCGTGGCCAAGGCTACGCGTTTTCCTTCTGCGTCCAGCCTGAAGAGCTGAATGTCTGTCCCGCTGCCATTGTAGATCAGCACCCTGATCGGTGCGATCTCGCTAACGGCTCTCAAGTCCTGCTCGCCGGAGCAGGCAAGGACCCCGCCCGGTCTGTCGTTGCCGTCAGGCCGGAAGATTACGTCTTCGACCTTGCCGTCCGCCCCTTGCAATAAGCGGAATTCCGCAACGCCATTGACGAACTTCACGCCATAAATGTCGTAACCGCCAGGGCCCACGCCGCGAAAGAAAATCGACTCCACCGCACCGAACGCCTTGAACGTGGACTGCAGCTCGGAAAACTGACGACGGATCTTGGCCGCCAGCGATTCACTCATCCGCTCGTAGTTGGCAGCACCGCGCTGCAGATCCTCGATCCCCTGCAGGATCGCCTCCTTGCTGCCCGGCAGCGGGGTCTGCTCCCTGAACCGGTCCGGCGCCGCAGCAATTCGGCGCGCGAAGCCTTCCTCGATCGCCTTCGCCCTGTCGGCCGAGACTCGCAGCGCCGAACGTGCGCCGGACACCGGCTCGTGCAGCAGGACCTGGTTCACCTTGGCCTCGCCGGTGCGCAGGAAAATAACGAGATTGTCATGGCCGTCGTCAAAGGCATCGACGCCGCGCGCCACGATTTCGAATTTCGTCCGCCCCGTCTCCTGCACATGGAGCCGCTCGCCATCGCGGATGACGGTGAGGACGCGGCCGGGTCCCAACTGGTACGCGCCAACATACGAATCCAGCCGGCCAGCATCGACCGCGATCCCTTGCCACGACAATTCGGCTGTCCTGATCGCGCGGATGTCGCGGCCATTCTGGTTCAGCACCGGAGCGAATGGCTTCCGTTCATGGCTGACGGCCAACGTGATCGGGCCGGCCGCCGCCGGGTAGAAATAGGTTCCATCACCCAGCACCGCCAGCCGGAGTTTTCGCTGTCCGCTGACTTGCCCGAAGAAATCGTCGCCCTCCCGCGAAACGGTGAAGATCGACGCGCGATCCAACGCATAAAAGGAAACCGACTGCGGCTTGCGCGCTGCGGTCACGGCATCTGCCGCATGGTCAAGCGCGGCCGAAGCCGCCGGCGCGGCGCGATAGGCGATCGAGCCGGCAGAGACGATGACAACCGGCAGAATGACGGCTGCGGTCCCGATGCGTTTGCCCCAGCCCAGCTTTGCAGGAGCCGTGGTTGCTGCGAGAATGTGTTCCACCCGGCTGCGCACCGTGCACGCCCTTGCCATTTCGATGCCTGCCGGCGCCCGCCGAACGTGCTGCACCAGGTCGAGCAGGATCTCGGCGTAGGACAGCCTGTCCTCGACCACTTCGAGCGCCGTTGCATCGCTGATGATTTCGGCCAGTTCGGCCAGCCTTGTGAGGTGCCACCACGCGAACGGACTGAACCAGAACACCGAACGATTGAACGAGGCGAGCAGCAACAGATAGAAATCGCGGTTGGCGACGTGAGCGCCCTCATGGGCCAGCACGGCCTGACGCTTGCGCACATCCCAATCGAAGCATTGCGGCGGAAGCAGAATTGTCGAGCCGAAGGTGACGGGCCCGGCGATCACGCTGCTCACGCGCACGCTCCAGTCGGCGGTCCAGGGCTCGCGCATCGGCTTGGCGGCGCGCGCCAGCCGCCAGGTCAAATAGAGGCCGACCGCCAGCCTCGACAAGAGAAGACCGGCAACGAGCGCATAAACGGTGGTGGCCAGCGCCAGCCAGTTCAGGGCCTGCACAGGCGCCGAGCGGGGAGCGGCGGCCACGCCCCGCTCAGCCGCGAGCATGTCGGGCAGCGGCTCCGGCGACGGACTGTCCGATGGACCGGCAGGCCAGAAATGTTCGGCCGTCGGCACCGGCAGCGCGTCCACGGTGACGGTTACCGTGGTCCAATGCATCAGCAGCGGCATCGACAGTGACGCCAGCAGCACCATAGCCCAGGAAGTCATGTGCATGTGCGGATTTCGCACCCGAAACAGATTCAAGCCGGCCCACACGACGCCCCCGAGCAACAGGGAGCGCAGCGCCGACTCCGCCAGAATCGCCAGCATTATCTCCTCCTACCCTTCGCCTCTGTTTTGGTATCGGCTTTGGCCTCAGTCTTGGTCTCGATTTTAGTGGTCGCGATTTTAGTCTTGGCCTTCGCAACCTGGTCGGCCAGCGTGCGCAGCTGACGCTGGTCGAGCATCTCGGTGTCCACCATGCCGACCAGGACCTCTTCGACGGAGCCGTTGCAGAACCAGTCGACGATGCGCTGGACGGCTTTCGCCGCAACCCGCGCGCGCGGCTCGGCGGCCTGATAGACATAGGTCCGTCCATCCACGGTGTGCGTGGTGTAGCCCTTGTCTTCCAGTCGTCGCAGCACGGTGCGGACCGTCGATTCCTTCAACGGGCGGGAAAGCCGTTCGCGGACGGCCTCGGCCGTGACAGGACCATTGGCCCAAACCAGTTGCATGACCTCGCGTTCGAGGTCGCCCAGTTCGGGCAGGCTGTCATCCATGGTGCTACCTTGCGATCTCGGGCCTCAATGCTACACAGCGTCGCATACGTGGCCGGAATCCGCAACTTCTATTCCCTCGAGGGCCGCGCCTCGCCCGGACGGCGCCACAACCGGCGGCTCACGCTCTCGCGTCGCAGCAGCCAACGCTTCCGCGCGAGCACACCACTATGTTTGAGGCAGTGAACCACTGGCGCCGATCAGGCGATGACAGCGTGAAGACCGCGCCGATCGGGTTCGAGCCATCGGCGCGACTGACGGCGCAAACGGCGCGTATCCGAGTTTCGCACAAGTGCGCCGTAGCTCTGCGTGATCGCTGCTGAAGCAGCTTGCACTGAGCGCGATCTAGTTGGTCTGTTTGGGATCAGCCCAGCCATGGAGCTCGAGAACTGTCAGGCCCGCTGCAACGAAGGCCAGATAGTTTGTCTGGGAAACCAGGATGCCCAGATCGAACAGATCAAGCATGGCTTCCGAAAGCTTCTCTCTCGGCGCGTCGATGGCCGGCTTGCCTCCGTCGATGACGGATAGCTGGAAGCTGCGCCCGCGCCTCCGATGCATTGCTTCGGGTCCGATGTCATCGGAGCAAAGGATCAAGTGCAGGCGTGCTTTCGGCATATCAATCCCCAAATTTGCGGTCGACGAGCACTGGGTTACGGGTTTGACAACTGCAACGAGATGTTTGCGTTCGACGAGACGTCCGGTTGAAGGTCTCGCGCAAAGGCCTTTCCCGCAGGGCAATTTCATAAAAACTCTTATGCCACCGGGTTACCCGATAAGCTTCACCATTGAAACGAAACAGACCATTAGACGGAGGTTGATCCACACATTACATTCGGTTGGCAGGATCATACCTAGGTTTGCGATCGCTATCCAGGCCGCGGCGGGCGATCGGAATGCCGCACACCCGGGAGGCGCATCGGGGCACGCAATGACCGCCCCGGACTTTTACGTCCTCCGGAATTTCCTCCGGACGTCCAAAAGCTGCTAACATGCAGCCTGTTGGGAGGGCGACGTTGTCGCCGCTGATGATAGAGATCACCTAGCGACGCAGCGGGCCCCGTGTGGCCGAGCGATGCTGCCGATGATGCGTAACCAGACCATGAAATCCTGGCGCTCGGCCGAGCAATGGCTGCTGGGCAGCATGGTGCTGGCGTTGGCGATGGCGGCTTTCATCTGGCTTGTGCTCGGCCCCGCACCGGCGGCCCCCGCCTATTTGACCGCCGTCGTCTTGCTCATCGCCTCGCTTCTCGCCTCCCTGATCATGATGCTCCGGGTCGGCACGACCCGCAGGCAGATGGAAGCCGTGCTCCACGGCCGGGCGAGGGCCGAACAACACGCGATAGAAGCGCTGCGTCATAGCGAAGCGCAATGGAAGGAGGTATTCGAGCACAACCCGGTGATGTATTTCATGGTCGACGCGGCCGGCACCGTCCTGTCCGTCAACACATTCGGCGCTGCACAACTCGGCTACTCCGTCAGCGAATTGCTCGGGCAATCCGTGCTGAAAGTCTTTCCTGCCGAAGAGCAACGTGCGGCCCAGAGCAATGTTGCCATTTGCCTGGAAAATATCGGCCGAACCCACAGTTGGGAGATCTGCAAGGTCCGCAAGGACGGTTCGTCGCTCTGGGTTCGTGAAAACGCCAAGGCCGTGCGGCGGCTGGATAATCAACTGATCGTCCTGATCGCATGCGAGGACATCACCGAGCGCAAGCAGGCTGAGAATGCGCTGCGGCAGAGCGAGATGTATCTGGCCGAAGCCCAGCGAGCGAGCCACACCGGCAGCTTTGGCTGGGGCGCCGGCAGCGGCGAAATTATCTGGTCGGAAGAAACCTTCAGAATATTTGGATTCGACAAGGCCCCTTCAATCAAGTTCGCCGCGGTCATGCAACGCATTCACCCGGATGATCGCGCGCGCGTGCAACAGACCATCGACTGCGCGTCCAGCGACGGGAAGGACTTCGAGCATGGATATCGTTTGCTGATGCCTGACGGCGCGGTCAAGCATGTCCACGCCACGGGCCATGCGGTCACGGACGCATCAGGCGGCGTCGAATTTGTCGGGGCCGTAACGGACGTCACCGCCCGCAAGCAAGCCGAGGTCGAATTGCATGAAGCGCAGACGAATCTGGCGCATGTCGCGCGAGTGACGGCGCTCGGGGAAATGGCCGCGTCGATCGCCCATGAGGTGAACCAGCCGCTCGCCGCCGTCGTCACCAATGCCGCCGCATGCCTGCGCTGGCTCGACCGCGAACCTGCCAACCTGAAGGAAGCGCGCGGCACCCTGCGGTCGATTATCAATGACGGCAATCGGGCGGGCGAGGTCATCCAGCGCATCCGCGCGCTCGTGAACAAGACCACCGATCGGAAAGCGCTCCACATCAATGAAGTCGTCAACGAGGTCATGAGCCTTGTGCAGCATGAGCTGTTCACCCACCGGGTGGCGCTGCGGCTGGAACTCGCCGCTGCCCTTCCCCCGGTCCTCGCCGACCGGATCCAGTTGCAACAAGTCATCCTCAACCTCGTCGTCAACGGGATTGAAGCGATGCAACAGGTCAAGGACCGGCCGCGCGAGCTGGTGATCCGGACGCGGCAGGATGAGACAAGCCAGGTGCTGGTCACGGTGAGCGACTGCGGTGTCGGGGTGGCCGCCGAGAATGCCGATCGGCTGTTCGATGCCTTCTTCACCACCAAATCCAGCGGCATGGGCATGGGCCTGTCGATTTGCCGCTCGATTGTCACTGCACACGGAGGACGGCTATCGGCCTCCGGCAATGCCGGTCCCGGCGCGACGTTTCAGTTCACCTTGCCATTGCATCAGGAGGACGGTACGTGACCGGCCGCCCAGCATCACCTCACAACCTCACAGGTGCCGAAGAACCAGTCGTCTTCGTTGTCGATGACGACGCATCGATGCGTGACGCTCTGAGTAATCTTTTCCGGTCGGTGGGCTTGCGGGTCGAAGTGTTCGGTTCGGCTCACGAGTTTCTGCAGAGCACGCTTCCGAACGTGGCCAGCTGCCTGATCCTCGACATCAGGCTGCCCCGGTTGAGCGGTCTCGACTTTCAAGCCGAGCTGGCGAAGGCCGACATCCACATTCCGATCATCTTCATGACGGGTCACGGCGATATCCCGATGACGGTCAGGGCGATGAAGGCCGGAGCCGTCGACTTCCTGACCAAGCCATTCCGCGACCAGGACATGCTGGATGCCGTAACCACGGCAATCGAACGCGACCGGGTTAGCCGCAATGAAGCCAGGGCCCTCTCAGGCTTGCATGCTCGCTTCGCGACCCTGACCCCTCGGGAGCGAGAGGTGATGGCTCTGGTCACGACCGGCCTCATGAACAAGCAGATCGCCGCCGAAATCGGCATTGCCGAGATCACCGTGAAGATACACCGCGGGCACATCATGCGGAAAATGGCTGCGAAGTCGCTGCCTGACCTGGTGAGGATGGCGGAGATGCTCGGGATCAAGCCCGCATCCGGCGGGCCGCAAACCTAAGTATGATTCTCCGACTCCGATTTCGGACGCACTCTCCCATCACGCGGCTGTGCAGCACAAAGACGCCCTCTGGTCGTCTCCAGGAAGGACCGCTGTGTCCAACCCACCGGTAATTTCAATCATCGACGATGATGGATCCGTTCGCGCCGCGACCCACAACCTCGTGAGATCGCTTGGCTACGTCGTCCATTCGTTCGCGTCGGCCGAGGAGTTCTTGCGATCGTCCCAGCTGGGTGACACATCGTGCGTGATCACGGATATCAGAATGCCTGCCATGAGCGGGCTCGAATTGCAGGCCCACCTGCTCGCCCGGGGACATAGCCTGCCGTTCATTTTCATCACGGCTTTCGCCGTCGAGAGCGATCGCGCGCGCGCTCTGAAGGCCGGGGCGGTCTGCTATCTGACCAAGCCCTTCGACGGGGAAGTCTTGATCGGATGCCTCGATACCGCCCTGGAAGGAAAGGGCGCGGCAACGGGCAAATGACCCAACAGGGTGGGCGCCGCGTTAGTGTGTTGCGGACCGGCTATACGCAAGGATGACCTCGCCAAACATGTAGACAGGTTGAAGAAAGGCGGAGCCGGCGCGAGACTTCGCATCGTCGCTCCTCGAGAGAACGAAAGCGACAGCAAAGCATCACATTTTGATCCGGCAAGTGGCAATTCCTTAAGAGGAGGTCGCCATGCGTTTAGAACCGCGCTGCTCTCATTGCGACAGTGAAGACCCGAAAATCATCTCTCTGCGAAATCCTGCGTTTGAACGCTACTGCGGACGCTTCTGTCTCGACAAGGGTCACGAGAATTTCATTCGCTGGATAAGGCGTACGAATGCGGAGGTCGCGTCATGACCAATTGTTGCGGAAATCCGGAATGCAAGCGCCCCTTCGGGCTGGTCCGGCGCAGCTGGTACCTCGAACAGTTTTGCTCGGCAAAGTGCCGCGAGATCTACAAGCGTCAGGTGGAACGCAACAAGGCCTACTGGAAATGGCTCTACAAATGCCCTGAGCCCTCGGTCGCGGAAAGAAGCTGATCCAGCCACGGAACGGACACCCAAGGAGCAAGCATGACGACAGTGCAAGCGATGCTGGCGGGCGCGATACTGGCCTGGGCACCCACGATTCTTGTGTTCGTCTATATCGTGCGGGACATGCGAAACACGCGAGGCCTCGATTAGAGCGTGATGACTTTTCTTCGAATCGTCATCCCGCTCTATCCCTTTGATTTGAGCATGATCTCCGCGCAAACGCGTTCCGCGTTTGTCGCGAGGGAAAACCGGTACCCACTTTTCCGGATCATGCTCTAGCTGAAGTCTCGATCAAACTTGTGACGGGTCCTCAAGCACACCTCCCAGCCGCTTGATCGACCCGTCCCCTTTTTTAATCCGAGCGCCCTCGTGCTGCAACAGCCAGCGCTTACGCTCCAGCCCGCCGCCGTACTTCACCAGCGACCCGTTGGCGCCGATCAGGCGATGACAGGGCAGGACGACGCTGATCGGATTGGAGCCGTTGGCATGGCCGACGGCGCGGACGGCTTTGGGCATTTTGAGCTTCGCGGCGAGCGCGCCATAGCTCAGCGTCGTGCCTGCGGGAATCCGGGGCAGCGCGTTCCAGACCTTTTGCTGAAAAGGCGTGCCGGCGACGCGCCATTCGATCGCAGCAAGGCGATCGAGGTCGCCCTTGAAATAGCCGGTCAATGCGGCGCGCAGCCCGCGCGGCGCCCGCGCATTCTTCAGTTCCACCGTGCCGTAATGCAGCCGCAGCAACTGCTTCATGCGCGGCTCATGATCCTCCCAGTCCAGCGCGCGGAGCAGGCCGTCCGCATCGGTGACCAGCAGCGCCGTCCCGATTGGCGTTGGCAGGCGGTCGAGGTCAAAACTCTCTGGCATCGGCATTCCCGGAAAAATATCTGCCCTGAAAAATATCGGCAGGCGTTCCGCACTTTTCCACCCGCCGCGTGCTAGCGTCCACCCGAATTCCGCTGCCGGTTGGGGGACCGCAACATGATCTTCATCGCCAATTTTCTCGTCGCGGTGGTTGCCGCACTGCATGTGTTTTTTCTGGTGCTGGAGATGTTTCTCTGGACCAAGCCGCTGGGCCTGAAAATCTTCCGCAACGGAATCGAGAAGGCAAGGGACTCCGCGGTGCTGGCCGCCAACCAGGGCCTGTATAACGGCTTCCTGGCTGCGGGCCTCGTCTGGGGCCTGTTCCATCCCAATCCTGCCTTCGCCTTCCAGATCAAGGCGTTCTTTCTGCTCTGCGTGATCGTGGCCGGCGGCTATGGTGCGGCAACCGTCAGCCGCCGGATCCTCTACGTGCAGGCGGCGCCCGCGGCGCTCGCTTTGGTTCTGCTCTGGCTGGCTTGACAGGCTCACACTTCCGTCACTGCCTTGCGTTGCCAAATCCGTTCCGCCAAACTCCCTGGCAACGATGACGGCTGGCCATCTGAACCGATGACCGGACACGATCATCGGTCAACACAACGGAGGCAGCGATATGAGAACTGGCATTCTTCATCTCCTTGCAGGCGCGGCGGTTGCGATCACGCTATCGGCGACATCTGCAAGTGCGCAGAAGAAATACGATATCGGCGCCAGCGATACCGAAATCAAGATCGGCCAGACCGTTCCGTTCTCGGGCCCGGCCTCCGCTTATGCCGGCATCGGCAAGACGCAGGCTGCCTATATGCGGATGATCAACGAACAGGGCGGCATCAAGGGCCGCAAGATCAACCTGATCCAGTATGACGACGCCTACTCGCCGCCGAAAGCCGTCGAGCAGGTGCGCAAGCTGATCGAGAGCGACGAGGTTCTGCTGACCTTCCAGATCATCGGCACGCCGTCGAACGCCGCCGTCCAGAAATATCTCAACGCCAAGAAGGTGCCGCAGCTCCTCGCCGCGACCGGGGCGTCGAAATTCACCGATCCCAAGAATTTCCCCTGGACGATGGGATACAATCCCAACTACCAGACGGAGGGCCGCATCTACGGCCAATACATTCTGAAGAACCATCCAACCGCCAAGATCGGTATTCTCTATCAGAACGACGATCTTGGCCGTGATTATGTCACCGGCTTGAAGGACGCCCTCGGCGCCAAGGCCCCGTCGATGATCGTCGCCGAAACGTCCTATGAGCTGACCGATCCGACCATCGACTCGCAGATCGTCAAGCTGAAGGCGGCGGGCGCCGACCTGCTCTACAATGCCTCGACGCCAAAATTCGCAGCGCAGGCAATCAAGAAGGTCGCCGACCTCGGCTGGAAGCCGGTGCATATCCTCGACATCAATGCGAGCCCGATCTCCGCCACGCTCAAGCCCGCAGGCCTCGATATCTCCAAGGACATCATCTCCACCAACTACGGCAAGGATCCGCTCGATCCGACATGGAAGGACGATCCCGGCATGAAGGCCTATTTCGCCTTCATGGACAAATATTACCCCGAGGGCGACAAGCTCAACACCGTCAACGTCTACGGCTATGCGACCGCGGAATTGCTGGTGAAGATCCTGCAACAATGCGGCGACGATCTCACGCGCGAGAATATCATGCGGCAGGCCACCAGCCTGAAGAACGTCACCGGCAGCCTGTCGCTGCCGGGCATGGTCACCAACACCTCGCCGACCGACTACCGCATCAACAAGCAGATGCAGATGATGAGGTTCAACGGCGAACGCTGGGAACTGTTCGGCCCGATTATCGAGGATACCGGGCCGACCGGTTAGCGCCCCGCCCCGATTCAAGACAGAAGCCGTCGGCGTCACCCATGATGCCGGCGGCTTTTGTTTTGAGCCCCGTGATGTCCCTGCCCGCGCACCTGCATCATTTTGCGGCTGACACCAGGTATGGACTCTTTTTGAGCAAACGGAACCGATACCCGAAACCCGGATGTTGGATACCTTGCATTGCAATATGGCTTCCGCCACTATTGTGGCAGCGATGACGCCGCCAGCCAAATCCAGCCCGCGGCAAGATCATCGGCTCAATCATGAACACATGAGGAACGCAGCATTATGAGGAAGAGTATTTTCCATCTGGTCACCGGCACGGCGCTTGCGGTTGCGCTGTCGGTCTCGTCGGCCCAGGCCCAGAAAAAATACGATACCGGCGCGACCGATACCGAGATCAAGATCGGCCAGACCGTGCCGTTCTCCGGCGCCTATTCCGTCTATGCCAATATCGGCAAGACGCAGGCAGCTTACATGAAGATGATCAACGATCAGGGCGGCATCAACGGCCGAAAGGTCAACCTGATCCAGTATGACGACGCCTATTCGCCGCCGAAGACGGTCGAGCAGATCCGCAAGCTGGTGGAAGGCGACGAGGTCCTCCTGACCTTCCAGGTCATCGGCACCGCGGCCAACGCCGCCGTGCAGAAGTATCTCAACACCAAGAAGGTGCCGCAGCTGTTCGCCGCCACCGGCGCCTCGAAGTTCACCGATCCCAAGAACTTCCCCTGGACCATGGGCTACAACCCCAACTATTTCGTCGAGGGCAAAATCTACGGCCAGTTCATTCTGAAGGAGTATCCGAGCGCGAAGATCGGCATTCTTTATCAGAATGACGATCTCGGTAAGGATTACATCAACGGGCTGAAGGCGGGCCTTGGCGACAAGGCATCGAAGATGGTCGTCGCAGAAGCTTCCTACGAAGTTTCCGATCCCACCATCGATTCGCAGGTGCTGAAGATCAAGGACGCCGGCGCGGATCTGTTCTACAGCGCCTCGACGCCGAAGCAGGCCGCTCAGGCGATCCGCAAGATCCACGAGCTTGGCTGGAAGCCGGTCCATATCGTCGACATCAACGCGAGCCCGGTGAGCGCCACGCTGCAACCCGCCGGCCTCGAAGCGTCGAAGGGTGTGATCAGCGTCCAGTACGGTAAGGATCCGGCCGATCCGACATGGAAGGACGATCCCGGCCTGAAGAAGTATCTCGACTTCATGACGAAGTACTTCCCCGACGGCGACAAGATGAACACCGTCAACACCTACGGTTATTCGACTGCGCAGCTGCTGGTGCAGGTACTCAAGCAGTGCGGCGACGACCTGACACGTGAGAACGTGATGAGGCAGGCCGCCAACCTGAAGGACGTCGTGCTCGATCTCGGCCTGCCCGGCATGAAGATCAACACCAGCCCCACCGACTACCGCGTCAACAAGCAGCTGCAGCTGATGAAGTTCAACGGCGAGCGCTGGGAATTGTTCGGCCCGATCCTTGAGGACGCAGGTCCTGCGGGTTAGTCGCGGCGACCTAATCGAAACGATCGGCGGAAAGAAGCGATCGGCGGCCCCTCGGGGCCGCCGATTTTTTTCAAACCCTACTCCGGTATCTCCCCAAACGTCTTGCCGGCCGGCAGCACCGCGTGCCGGATCAGGCGGGAATCCTCCACCGCGGCCTGGCGGTGCTTCACCGCTTCGCGGTAGACGGGATCGCGGATCATCTCGGCGAACGCCGCGACGCTTGGATATTCGGCGATGAAGCAGTGGTCCCAGCGCTCCGCCTCGGGTCCGATCAGCATCAGTTCGAACCTGCCCTGCCAGACGATGCGGCCGCCGAGCCGTTCGAATACCGGGCCGCTTTCGCGCCCATAGGCCGCGTAGGCCTCCGCGCCCGTCGCCTTGCGGCCGTCGGGATAGGCGGCCTGCGCGCGCAAACGAACCAGGTTGAGCATGTGGATCGGACCCGGCCGGTCATTGGCCCTGAATTGCGCGAATACTTCCCTCGTCGGATCGATGTGGCCCATGCGGTTTTTCCCTGAGAATGCTGTGGTTTGCAGCCATCCTAATATGGACCCCGCCGCACCTCCTAATCCCGCGTTAACCTTTCCGTAACCGTCCCTTAAACAGCCCCCGGTAGCGTGCGGTGAGACGGGTGTGAACGGCGTTTGTCATGGCGTGGGGACGGAAAAAGCGCGGCGGACGCGAGGAGCCGCTGTTTGGGCTTCCGGCAGCGCTCGCCGATCTGCGCCTCTCTCCCGAGGATCGCATCCCCGCCGCCGTCGACGACGACAAACCGAAGAAACCAGTGCCCAAGCGCAAGCACGAAGAGGACGACGACGAGCCGCCGCCGCGCGAGAGGAAGCCGCGCGCGGCTAAGGGCGGCGCCAAGCGGCGCGCGAAATCACGCGGCCGGATCAGGTTCGGCCGGCTGATCTATTGGGGCGCGGTGCTCGGCCTGTGGACCGCGATCGCGATCATCGGCGTCGTGGTCTGGGTCGGCGCGCATCTGCCGGCGATCCAGTCGCTGGAAATTCCAAAGCGCCCGCCGACCATTCAGATTGTCGGCGTCGACGGCAGCCTGCTGGCCTCGCGCGGCGAAATGGCCGGCACCAATGTCGCGCTGAAGGATCTGCCGCCTTATCTGCCGAAGGCGTTCATCGCCATCGAGGATCGCCGCTTCTATTCGCATTACGGCATCGATCCCATCGGCATCGCGCGCGCGGCGGTCGCCAACATCCTGCATCGCGGCGTGTCGCAGGGCGGCTCGACGCTGACGCAGCAGCTCGCGAAAAACCTGTTCCTGACCCAGGAACGCACCATGGCGCGCAAGCTGCAGGAGGTGGAGCTGGCGCTGTGGCTGGAGCGCAAGCACTCCAAGAACGAAATTCTCGAGCTCTACCTCAACCGCGTCTATTTCGGCTCCGGCGCCTATGGCGTCGAGGCGGCTTCGCAACGCTATTTCGGCAAATCCGCCAAGAACGTCACGGTTGCGGAAGCCGCGATGCTGGCGGGCCTCGTCAAATCGCCGTCGCGGCTGGCGCCGAACCGCAACCCCGAAGGCGCAGAGGCGCGCGCTCAGATCGTGCTCGCGGCGATGGCGGAGGGCAAATTCATCAGCGCCGCCCAGGCCAAGGCCTCGATCGGACATCCCTCCTACAAGGTGAAGCCGGCCGGCGCCGGCACGGTCAATTACGTCGCCGACTGGATCGGCGAGGTGCTCGACGATCTCGTCGGCCAGATCGACCAGAGCATCGTGGTCGAGACCACGATCGATCCGAAACTGCAGAGCGTCGCGGAAGCCGCCATCATCGACGAGCTCGCCGCAAAGAGCGTGAAATTCAATGTCACGCAAGGCGCGCTGGTGGCGATGACGCCCGAAGGCGCGGTGCGCGCCATGGTCGGCGGGCGGAACTATGCCGACAGCCAGTACAACCGCGCGGTGACGGCCAAACGCCAGCCCGGCTCGGCGTTCAAGCCGTTCATCTATCTGACGGCGATCGAAGGCGGCCTGACGCCGGAAACGATCCGCCAGGACGCGCCGCTCGATCTCAAGGGCTGGAAACCTGAGAACTACACCCATGAATATTTCGGCTCGGTGACGCTGACACAGGCGCTGGCGATGTCGCTCAACACGGTCGCGGTGCGGCTCGGCCTCGAGGTCGGGCCAAAGAACGTGGTGCGGACCGCGCACCGGCTGGGGATTTCATCGAAGCTCGAGGCCAATCCTTCGATCGCGCTCGGTACCTCGGAAGTCTCGGTCATCGAACTGGTCGGCGCCTATGCACCCTTTGCCAATGGCGGGCTCGGCGTCTCCCCGCATGTCGTGACCAAGATCCGTACCCATGAGGGCAAGGTGCTGTATGTGCGGCAGCCCGACCGGCTCGGCCAGGTGATCGAGCCGCGCCATGCCGCGATGATGAACACGATGATGCTGGAAACCCTGCTGTCCGGCACGGCGCGCAAGGCGGAGATTCCGGGCTGGATGGCCGCCGGCAAGACCGGCACCAGCCAGGATTTCCGCGACGCCTGGTTTATCGGCTACACGGCGAACCTCGTCACCGGCGTCTGGCTCGGCAATGACGATAACTCGCCGACCAGGAAGGCCACCGGCGGCGGCCTGCCGGTGGAAGTGTGGACCCGCTTCATGCGCACGGCGCATCAGGGCGTTCCGGTGGCGAGCCTGCCGAACGCGCAGCGCGGCGGCTTCATATCGAACCTGTTCCAGACCGCGTCGCAGGTCAGCGCCGCGCCTGCCCCGTCGGCGCAGGTCCCCCAGGGCGGCGGATATCGACCGCCACCGGCACGAACGCCCGCGCCGCCGCCGAATCCGTCAGCGCGGCCGGAAGCCGCGGCGGGACTGGATGGCTGGCTGGTGGATCGGCTGTTTGGGAGGTAGGCGGTAATCTCGCGACCACCACAAGCCGTCATACCCCGCGAAAGCGGGGTATCCAGTACGCCGCGGCCTCTTGGATTATCGCTGACGTCTCTGGAATACTGGGTCACCCGCCTTCGCGGGTGACGACACCGCGATATGCGGCGACGACAGAACTAATCCTCGACCCCGTAGCGATGCAAATCGTTGCCGTAGGTGTCGAGCCAGCGCTTGGCGCGTTCGACATGGTCGCAAATACGATCCACGACGCGCCAGAACCTGGGCGAGTGGTTCATCTCGACGAGATGGGCGACTTCATGGGCGGCGAGATAGTCCAGCACATAGGGCGGCGCGAGGATCAATCGCCAGGAATACGACAGCGATCCGGCCGAGGTGCATGAACCCCAGCGGCTCGACTGGTCGCGGATCGACACCCGCCTGACCCGCACACCGAGATCCGCCGCGTAGGCGAGCGATGCCTTGTGCAGATCTTTGCGCGCTTCGCGCTTGAGAAAGTCGTGGACGCGCCGGTCCATGTGTTCGAAATCGCCGGCCACACACAAAATCTTCTCGCCGCTGTCGCGGGTTTCAGTCCACACCGTGCCGCGCTCGCCCGCGCGATGCACGATCCGGTGCGGCACACCGCGCAACGGTATGACAGTGCCGGCCTGAAACGGTGCGGCCTTCGGCAGACGGCCGAGACGGGCGGCGATCCAGCCGCCGTGAAGCTGCGCAAAATCCTT
Source organism: Bradyrhizobium algeriense (assembly GCF_036924595.1). Classification (NCBI taxonomy): domain Bacteria; kingdom Pseudomonadati; phylum Pseudomonadota; class Alphaproteobacteria; order Hyphomicrobiales; family Nitrobacteraceae; genus Bradyrhizobium; species Bradyrhizobium algeriense. The sequence continues at coordinate 6,915,983 of NZ_JAZHRV010000001.1, forward strand.
GGCTTCCATGATCGTGCCGCGCGGCGGCATCGTCAGGATGGCTTCGCGATCCGTTGGATGAATGCGCAAGGTGTATCGCCGCGCGCGGCGGTGCCGGCGCAGCCTGATCGCAAAGACTTGCGAGCCGTGCTTGACCAAAAGAGTCGCGGGTTCGGCGGGCCGCCGATAAAGGAGGGCGCGAGTAGCCATGTCTTGGAGTCCGGGGAGTAGGAGTTCGCCCGGATTCTGCCATATCCGCCGCCAGGGAAATCGCATCTAAATTGCTCGGCGCAAAAACAAATCATTTGCCCAATATACAGGGGCTTGGCGGCAAATCGCCTCTAGGGAATGGGGCTGGAGCCCAAAATTTCGGCTGGAACCGGGGGTCAAAAACGGCCTCAAGGAATGAGTCTGAACTCACCGCTTGATTCGACCGGAATCCGGAATGTTTGAATCTTCTCAGCAACTTATAGGCGACCCGGAATCGATGCCGCCCGGGCACTATTCGGCTGCACGGACCAATGTTGGCTTGGTAGTAGCCGCTGAAATCTTGGTATTGGCCGCCGACATCATGAAATCGGAGATGCGCGGCACGATTTCGGAACGGAATCGCGATCCGTTGAACACGCCGTAATGGCCGACACCCTTCTGCACGTAATGCACACGTCGATGATCGGGAATATGCGGGCACAATGCGTGCGTCGCTTCGGTCTGACCGAGCCCGGAGATGTCGTCTTTCTCGCCTTCCACCGTCATCAGCGCCACGCGGCGGATCTGCGACGGATCGACCGGCTTGCCGCGATGGGTCATCTCGCCCTTGGGCAGTGCGTGCTTGACGAAGACGACGTCGACGGTCTGCAGGTAATACTCCGCCGTCAGATCCATCACCGCGAGATACTCGTCATAGAATTCGCGGTGCTTGTCGACCATGTCGCCGTCGCCCTTCACCAGATTGTTGAACAGGGCCTTGTGCGCGTCGGTATGGCGATCGAGATTCATGGTGATGAAGCCCGAGAGCTGCAAAAAGCCCGGATAGACGTCGCGCATCACGCCGGGATGCGGGAACGGCACCTTGGTGATGACATGGTTGCGGAACCATTCGATGCCGCGCTCGGCCGCGAGGTTGTTCACTGACGTGGGATTGCGGCGGGTATCGATCGGACCGCCCATCAGCGTCATTGACAGCGGCACGAAGGGATCGCGCGCGGCTTCCATCACGGAGACCGCCGCCACCACCGGCACCGAAGGCTGGCACACCGCGATTACATGCATGTTGCCGCCGAGCACGTGCAGCATCTCGATGACGTAATCGACATAGTCATCGAGATCGAAGCGGCCCTCGGTGAGAGGAACCATCCGCGCGTCGGACCAGTCGGTGATGTAGACTTCATGCGTCGGCAGGAACGCCTCGACCGTGCCGCGCAGCAGCGTCGCGTAATGGCCGGACATCGGCGCCACGATCAGCACGCGCGGATGCGGGCTGCGCAGCGGCCGGGTCAGCTTGCGATCGAAATGCAGCAGACGGCAGAACGGCTTTTCCCAGATCGAGCGGACTTCGACCGGCGTGCGGACGCCGTTGACTTCGGTGGTGTCGAGACCCCATTCGGGCTTGCCGTAGCGGCGCGTGGTGCGCTCGAACAATTCGCAGGCCGCGGCGATCGATTTGCCGAATTCGGTGTGCGACCAGGGATTCAGCGGGTTTTGAAACAGGATTTTGGTGGCATCGGTCACGGCGCGTGCCGGGTTGAGCGACGCGTGACCCATCTCGTACATCCAGTACATCGGCGTCGTGAGCGCCGGACTGCCTTCGGCCACTAGGGGCGGTGCGCCGCCAAACTCACCAATCGGCATTTTATTTCTGACCTCTGTTTGCGCCGCAGCATAGTGCAGAATGCGTAATAATGCGTCAATGCACCGAACGCGCCTATCCAGATGTATAAGGGACGCAAAACCCCGGAAAACCACGGGAAACTGTGACTTATTCGCCACCCCCGAGCAAAGATCCGTGATGTTTGGCGCTGCGCAAAAGGGCAAGGAAGATCGCAAAGGAGGCAACGAACAGCACCACGTTGATGCCAAGCGACCAGACCATCAGGTCGGCCCTGAAGACGTGATCAATCAGGAGCGCGCGCATGCCCTCGAACACATAGGTCGGCGGCAGCGTCCAGGCGATATACTGCAGCCAGCCGGGCAGCACCGCGACCGGGTAATAGATGCAGGCGAGCGGCATCAGGCCGAACATCAAGGTCCAGACGATGCTCTCGGCGCCGAGGCCGTTGCGCAGCACCAGGCCGGATACGAAAATTCCGACCGACCAGCTCGTGAAGATCAGGTTGCAGAAGAACGCGATCAGCGGCAGCCCGATCGCGAAGAAGTTGAAATCGAAGAAGAACAGCGCCAGCAGCGTCATCGGGATGACGCCGATCGCGAGCCGGATCAGGCTCATGATCATCAGCGAAATCAGGAATTCGATCGGTTTCAGCGGGCTCATCATCAGGTTGCCGAGGTTGCGCGCCCACATCTCCTCGAGAAACGAGATCGAGAAGCCGAGCTGGCCGCGAAACAGGATGTCCCACAGGATCACCGCCCCGATCAGCGTGCCGCCGGCACGCGCAAAGAAGCCGTCGTTCTGCGAAATGTAGCTCTGCAGAAAGCCCCAGGTGATGATCTGCAGCGCCGGCCAGTAGATCAGCTCCAACAGCCGCGGCCAGGACGACATCAGAAGATACCAGTAGCGCAGCACCATCGCCTGGATGCGATGCCAGGAAATGGCGTAATGGGCGGCGGTCTCGCGGGCGACCTCGCTCATGGCGTCTCCTCCCGCACCCGGCCGCGCGCGACGTCGAGGAATACGTCTTCCAGCGTGGTGCGGTTGTAGCGCGCCATGATCTGGTCGGGGCTGTCGTCATCCTCGATGCGGCCGCGCTTCATGATGATGACGCGGTCGCACAGCCGCTCCACTTCCAGCATGTTGTGCGACGCCAGCAGGATGGTGGCGTCATGGGTCTTGCGGTAGTTCGCCAGATGCTGCCGCACCCAGTCGGCGGTATCAGGATCGAGCGAGGCCGTCGGCTCGTCGAGCAGCAGCAGCTCGGGCTGGTTGATCAGCGCTTTCGCCAGCGCGACGCGGGTCTTCTGGCCGGCCGAGAGTTTTCCGTTGGCGCGATCGAGAAATTCCTTGAGATCGAGGTCGGACGCGAGCTGTTCGATGCGCTCGGCGAGATTCTGCACCGCATAAAGCCGGCCGAAGATGGTGAGGTTCTGCCGCACCGTGAGCCGCATCGGCATGTCGACATAGGGGCTCTCGAAATTCATCCGGCCGAGCACCTCGGCGCTTCCCTCCGGCATCGCATGACCGAGCACCTGGACGCGCCCCGAGGTCGGCAGCACCAGTCCCATGATCATGGCGATCGTCGTGGTCTTGCCGGCGCCATTGCCGCCGAGCAGGCCGGTGATGCTGCCGCGCGCGATCCGGAACGACACGTCATCCACTGCGCGGGTGGTCTTGTAGAGTTTTATGAGATGCGCGACGTCGATCGCGGCGGACCTTTCCGGCCCGGCCGCGGGAGGCTTTGCTGGCGCTGTCTCACTATTGTCCATGACTGCCCGTTCATTGGGCCATCACGGGGGTGAGCGCAAGAACCTCGTCATGCAAGGTCGTCATGGCCGGGCTTGTCCCGGGCATCCACTTCCTTTCGATCTGTCGGCAAGTAAAGACGTGGATGGCCGGGCATAGGCGAGCGGCAGCGACGCCGTCCTTCCGGACGGCTATGCCCGGCCATGACGGAGAAAGCGAACCTGACCGCGCGAATTTGTGATCATACGCCCGCACGGCTAAACTCCAGATATGACCGACGTCGCCGCCTCCGATTTCCGCCTGCCGCACCGCTATGTCCGTCTCGATACGATCCTCCGGCTGCGCTGGCTGGCCGCGCTCGGCCAGCTCACCGCGATTTTCATCGTGGCGCATGGGCTGGAATTCGCCTTTCCCGTCATTGCCTGCGTCGCCATCGTCGGCATCTCGGCGCTGCTCAATCTCGCGCTGCAGATCGCCTTCAACCCGATGCAGCGGCTGGAACCGGCCTATGCAGCGGCGCTGCTCGCGCTCAACATCGTCGAACTCGCCGCGCTGCTGTTCCTGACCGGGGGATTGCAGAACCCGTTCTCGTTCCTGTTCCTTGGTCCGGTCCTGATCTCGGCGACGGTGCTGCCGATCCGGATGACGGTCGGCCTCGGCCTGCTCGCGGTCGCCTGCGCCTCGGCGCTGGTGTTCTTCCATCTGCCGCTGCCGTGGGACAGCGAAGACCCGCTGGTGCTGCCGCCGATCTATCTGTTCGGGGTCTGGCTCTCGATCGTGCTCGCGATCGGCGTCACCAGCCTCTATGCGTTCCAGGCGACCGAGGAGGCGCGAAAACTTTCCGACGCGCTGGCCGCGACCGAGCTGGTGCTGACGCGCGAGCAGCATTTGACCCAGCTCGATGGCCTTGCGGCTGCCGCCGCGCATGAGCTCGGCACGCCGCTGTCGACGATCTTCCTGATTTCGCGGGAGCTGGAAAAGACGGTCGACGGCAACGACTCATTGGCGTCCGATCTGAAGACCCTGCGCGAGCAGGCGCAGCGCTGCCGCGACATCCTGGCCAAGATCACCCAGCTTTCCTCCTCCGGCGCGCCGTTCGACCTGATGCCGATCTCGATGCTGATCGAGGAAGCGGTGGCGCCGCATCGCGATTTTGGCGTCGCCATCAAGGTGCGGCTAGCTGTCGCAGCCACGCGGGAACCGGTCGTCGCGCGGAACCCGGCCATCCTCTACGGCGTCGGCAACATCCTGGAAAATGCCGTGGATTTCGCGCGGACGACGGTGGAGGTGAACGCCTGGTGGAACGCCGATTCGGTCGTAATCGTCATTTCGGACGACGGCCCCGGCATCGCGCCCGATATGCTGAAACGGATCGGAGAACCCTATTTATCAAGGCGCCGCAGCGCCGATGAGGCCCACCGCGAACGCACAGGCCTCGGCCTTGGCGTGTTCATCGCCCGCACGCTGCTGGAACGGACCGGCGCCAAGGTTTCGTTCTCCAACCGGACCTTTCCCGATCACGGCGCCGTGGTGCAGATCGCCTGGCCCCGCGCCCGTTTCGAGGCCGAGGAAAGTGCTGTAGGCCCAGCGGATTAGGCGAAAGCCAGCCGATCGACTTTGTGGGGCCTTGGCAGTGCAAAACTACCGCGCCATATGCTCTATATGATGATCTACATCCGCAACCCCGGGGGAACCCGACTTTGAACGCCATCGCCGAACTGAACGATCTCGCCGACCGCTCGCTGCTGATCGTCGAGGACGACAAGCCGTTTCTCGAGCGCCTGTCGCGCGCGATGGAAACCCGCGGCTTCGCGGTGACATCCTGCGACACGGTGTCCGACGGACTGGCGCAGATCAACAAGGCCGCACCGGCCTTCGCGGTGGTGGACCTGCGGCTTGGCGACGGCAACGGGCTCGACGTGGTCTCGGCGCTGAAGCGCAAGCGCCCCGACGCGCGCACCATCGTGCTGACCGGCTACGGCAACATCGCAACCGCCGTCACGGCGGTGAAGATGGGCGCGGTAGATTATCTCTCGAAGCCTGCGGATGCCGACGACGTCGTCGCGGCGCTGCTCGCCAGCGGCACCGAGAAATCCGAGTTGCCGTCGAATCCGATGTCGGCAGATCGCGTGCGCTGGGAACACATCCAGCGCATCTACGAGATGTGCAACCGCAACGTCTCCGAAACCGCGCGGCGGCTCAACATGCACCGCCGCACCTTGCAACGGATTCTGGCGAAACGCGCGCCGCGCTGAGGTTTCCGATCGCGTAGCCCGGATGGAGCGAAGCGCAATCAGGGAATCTCGCAAGCGGATCGGCCGACGCGGATTTCGCTCCGCTCCACCGGGCTCCGATTCGAACCTTTCTCTAAAACTCCACATGCCCCTGCGGATCGACTAGCCGATTGATCCGCTGCGCCGCGGCCATCGCAAAGCGTACCGTCATCGATTTGCGCGTTGCCGCGGGCAGGCGATGCTCAGGCGCTTCGCAATGCAGATGGGCGCCATAGGCATCGGCGATGATCAGGCCGGTGTCTTCGGGGAAAATCTCGCAGGGCAAATCCTGCGTGAAGGCAAAGAACAGCCGGTCGCAATGCATCCGGTAATCCTGCCATTTCTGGTCGGCACGCAGATCTTCCACCGATGACTTGATCTCGACGATCCAGATTTCGCCGCGCTCGTTCAGCGCCACCAGATCGGCGCGCCGCCCCGAGGGCAGCGGCAATTCGCTGATGCAGGAGAACCCCAGCGACCGCAACAGCCGCGCGGTGCCGCGTGCGATCGCCAGCGCCGTCTCCGACTGGCGGCGGTCCAATGGAGGCACGAGGCTGATCTGGCGGGCAGGCGATTCCATGATCGTGAACCCTATCCGATTTCACGACGACCACCCAGCAGCGATGCCAAGTCCGGCGCAAAGCCGGCCACAAATTTGTCCGTAACCCGCCCTTTTTTGGACCTCAGCGCACCGTGAAGCCAAGGGAACCTTGGCTTTGAGGGACAAAACACTGGAGGAGATCTGACGATGCCCCGCATCGCTACATCAGCTTTTGCCCTCGCCCTCACTGCCCTGTCGCTGTCCGCCGGCCCGTCGCCGGCCCTTGCAAAACCCGCCGTCGAAGTCGCCTTCGTGCTCGACACCACGGGCTCGATGGGCGGCCTGCTCGAAGGCGCCAAACGCAAGATCTGGTCGATCGCGACCGCGATCGTCGATTCCAACCCCGACGCCGACATCCGCATGGGCCTCGTCGCCTATCGCGACATCGGCGACGACTATGTGACCAAGAAGGTCGAACTCACCACCGACATCCAGGATCTCTACGCCCACCTTCTGGAACTCAAGGCTCGCGGCGGCGGCGACTGGCCGGAAAGCGTCAACGAGGCACTCGATGTCGCCGTCAACAAGCTGCAATGGACCTCGGGCGGCGATACCAGGCGGATCGTGTTCCTGGTCGGCGACGCCCCGCCGCACATGGATTACGCGCAGGATACCAAATATCCGCGCACGCTTTCAGTGGCGAAGCAGAAGGATATCATCGTCAACGCGGTGCTGGCCGGCGATGCCCGCGATACCGAGCGGGTGTGGCGTGACATCGCCCAGAACGGCAACGGCCGCTTCATCCCGATCCCGCAGGACGGCGGCCAGGTCGTCATCATCGAAACGCCTTACGACGAGGAGATCATCATCCTGCAGCGGGAGATCAACGGCACCGTGATCCCTTACGGACCGAAACACCTGCAGAAGCGCACCGAAGGCAAGACCAAGCAATTGTCCGAGGTCGCCGCCGCTGCGCCCGCGCAGGCCTCGGAGATGGCGAGCTATCTCAACAAGCGCTCGAAGGTGACGTCGGAGGCCGTCACCGGCGATGGCGATCTGGTCGCCGACGTCACCGCCGGCCGCAGCAGGCTTTCCGCCATCAAGGAAGAAGACCTCCCCGACAATCTGCGCGCGTTGAAGCCCGAACAGCGCATCGACGAGGTCAACAAGCAGATGGGCCAGCGCAAGGCGCTCAACGACAAACTGTCGGCGCTGGTGGCCAAGCGCGACAAATACGTCGCCGACCAGCGCGCCAAGGCCGCGCCGAAAGCGTCATCGTTCGATCGCGTGGTCGAGGATACGCTGAAGGCGCAGATCAAGCGGTGAGTTGTTGACGTCGCGAGGCCCCTCAACGAGTCGTCCCCGCGAAAGCCGGGACCCATAGCCACCGGCGCATGTTGTTACGCCAGGCTGGAGCTACAGCCGTCGCACAACACACGCCTGTGTTTATGGGTCCCGGCTCGCGCTTCGCTTGGCCGGGACGACAGAGATCAGGGGTGCCGGCCCATGGCGAGCTGATAGATCGTAATAATCACCTCGAACAGGATCAGAAGCACGATAATCACTTCGAGCCGCAACGAGCGCCGCGTGTCGATGATATCGGTCAGCACCTGCGCGCTCTCGGCGAACACGGCGAGCTTGCCGTTCAGCGATTCCGCGCGCTCCTTGAGCTCATACTCGTCCTCCAGCCGGGCATACAGTCGCTCCAGATGCGGCTTGTCCCAGAGCACGTCGGGCTTTTCTTCCACTTCGACCGGCCCCGACACACGGTGCCGTACCAGAAGCGCACCGCCGATGTTTTTCAGGATCGAGCGACGGCTGCCGCGCATACGCCCGCTCTGCGCCAGTTCCCGCGCGACCGGTTCGGTCGTATCAAAGACGCTGGCGACCTCGCGTTCATGCCGGGCCAGGACGACGCTCTTCGCCAGTGCCTCGCAAATCAGGATCAGCCGGTCAGGCGACAGGCTTTGCAGGCAGATCGGGCCGCCGGGTGCAATCTGGTCCTCCTTTTCCGGGGCCAGCTCGATGATTGCGATTTCCTCGTCGCGCCGCGCAAACTTCCCCGTCATGCGGTGGTCCAGGCCGCGGAGGAATTCCTCCTCTTCCAGCGCATTCAGCCCGATCAGGACCACCACGCCATAGCGAAAGAGAACCGCGACGCCGTTTTCATTGACGCGAAACGCCAGCGGTGTCGTCGCCAGCACGTCGCCGCGCTCGAGGCCCGACGTATTGAGGCGATCGCTGACAAAAAACGCTCGCGCCGTCGTTCGGATCCCACCGAGCGGCGATTTGGAGGCTTGGTTCATGACCTGCGCATCCCGGCCGAAATCGCGGTCCGCGCCGATGCGATTTCCGTCTTTCGCCACTAGATATTCCTTCCGTGCAAACCTATCACGGACTGGAACGGATCCCATATCGGTTCCCGTCCGTGTTGACCCCTTTTCAAGGTAGAATATGGTGCCTGCCATGGATGATAAAACCGAGACCCAGGCGAAGGCCGGCGCGATGATTGTGCCGGTGACGCTGTTCGAGCAGAACTGCACCATCATCTGGCACGAGCCTTCCAAGAAGGCCGTGGTGATCGACCCCGGCGGCGACGTTCCCAAGATCCTGGAGGCGATCAAGCAGACCGGCGTCACGGTCGAGAAGATCTGGCTCACCCACGGCCATATCGACCATGTCGGCGGCGCGGCCGATTTGCGCGACGCGCTGCAGGTAAAGATCGCGGGCCCGCATATCGCCGACAAGTATCTGCTCGACAATGTCGTCTCGAGTGGCGCGCGTTTCGGCATGACCGGCGTGCGCGATTTCGGCCCTGACCGCTGGCTCGACGAGGGCGATCAGGTCTCGATCGGTGATCTCACCTTCGACATCCTGCACTGCCCCGGCCATTCACCTGGAAGCGTGGTGTTCTTCAACAAGGAATTGCGCTTCGCCCATGTCGGCGACGTGCTGTTCAACGGCTCGGTCGGACGCACGGATCTGCCCGGCGGCAGCCACGCCACGCTGATCAACTCGATCAAGGAAAAGCTGCTGCCGCTCGGCGACGATGTCGGCTTCATCTGCGGCCATGGCGCCGGCTCCAGCATCGGCCAGGAACGCCTGACCAACCCGTTCATCACCGGCGAGATGTAATCGCGACTGGAGCGGGTAAGTGGCGGATCGAATCAGTCGTGAATGATAGCCGTCACTTCGATTTCTATGCGAGCCGGAGCGGGCGTTAGAGCGGCGACCTGTACAAGGGTGCTTGCCGGACGCGACTGACCGAATGTCTCTTCATGCGCGCGGGCGACTTGGGGGATATCCGCCATTTCGAGAACATAGACAACGGTTCGTACGACATGACGTAGCTCCGCTCCAGCCTCACCGAGCGCCATCGCGACCGTGGCGATTGCGGCTATCATCTGCTCATAGGCATCGCCATCGAGGTGGTGAGCGCGGGCCGTCGTTCCGGACGCGAAGACATGGTCTCCGACGCGAACGGCGCGCGCATAGCGCGTATACGTCCTCGTAAGGATAGCCCGAAGAGAAATTTGTTCTGATCAACGGCCAATCCCTCCGCGGGGTGCTGCAGTAGAGCACGCGCCTCAATGGATGTCAGCCATCAGTTCCTGCCGTCTCTTGGCGGGTCACCTGCCGCGACGTCGCGGTTACGCCGATCGAACCGATCACCGAAACCGCGCGCCTAACGCGCTATTTCATCAGCCCCGCGGCCGTCAGCGCGCGGGTGATGACGCCACCGACATCGATGCCGCGGCGCTTCGGTTCGCGCGGTGCTGGCTTGGGTTGGTGAACCGGCTTGTGGGTCCTCGACCAGAGCGTGGCGGCGAGATCGGACGACTGCAGGGATGCCGTAGCAGCCGACGGCGTAACTGTCGCCTTGACCACCGGCTTTGCAGTCTCGATGACGCGCTCGGTGAGGCCGAAGAAGTTTGCGATGTGATAGGACGACGAGATCCCCGCTTCGATCAGGAACGCGCCTTCTGCGCCATAGCGCTCGTCATTGCCGGCCAGGCCAAGCGGCGTGCCGTGGGCCATGTCGGTGATGGTGTAGGACTCGACGACGGTCTCGCCATCGGCGTTCCACCAGACCTCGCGCGGATGGCCGTCGACATCGCCGGCCGACATCGGCGCTGACGGCAGACCGTGCACGTCCAGCCATTGCTTGACGATTTCGTTGGCGTTGCCTGGGTTCACCGTGCGGTCGGCGCTGCCATGCCACACCGACACTTTCGGCCATGGACCCCTGTGCTTCGAGGCCTTGCGGACGAGATCGCCCAACTTGCCGGCGGGGCGCGATGTCGACTGCATCATGCCGCCGAGCGCTTCCCGGACATTGCTGGCGATGCCGTAGGGCAGACCGGCGATGATGGCGCCGCCCGCGAACACTTCCGGATAGACCGCCAGCATCACCGACGTCATCGCACCGCCGGCGGAAAGGCCAGTCACATAAATGCGGCGGGGATCGATTTTGTGATCGGCGACCATCCGCGCGATCATCTGCCGGATCGACGCGGCTTCGCCGCGGCCGCGCGCGATGTCGCCCGGATTGAACCAGTTGAAACAAGTGTTGGCGTTGTTCGCGCCCTGCTGTTCGGGCATCAGCAACGCAAAGCCATAGCGCTTGGCGAGCGTCGACCAGCCGGTGCCGAAGTCATAGCCCGCTGCGGTCTGGCCGCAGCCGTGCAGGACGACGACGAGCGCGGACGCGCGCGGCAACTGCTCCGGCGCATAGGCGAACATTTTTAGCGCGCCGGGATTGGTGCCGAATCCGTTGATCTCAACGAGCGGGCTCTGCCCCGCCGGCGAAGTGGTTCGGCCATAGATTCCCAAGCCATTGAACCCGTTCAACTTCGGGAAATGGCGCAAGAATTCGACGTTCTTCGCGAGCGACAAGATGGCTCCTGGGGCGATTGTGTGGGACGTTTGTTCTTAATCACATTACCTGACAGATAGTTGCTGCACTGCGAAATAAAAAGGCCGTGCACTGTCATTCCCCACAATCAAATTTTGGCAGATGACGTTAATTTGTCATCCCGTGACCCGACGCATCCATGTCAGGAATGCGGCGCAGGCGATAATCGACAGCGCAAACAGCGCCAATGCGGCTAACAGCGCCAGCCGGCTCGACTGGCTTGATTCGATCGCGAAGTATGCCGCGCCGATCGCCGCGACGCCTGCGGCATTCGCGATCTGCGCTGTCGTGCCGTAGATGCCGGAAGCTGCGCCTGCACTCACGGGCTTAACGCTCGAGAGCACGGCGCTCGACAATGGCGCCATGACGAGCCCCTGGCCGTAGCCGAAGATCATCAGCACCAGGGCAAGAACCGTCGCGGACGGCATATCGATCCATTCGATCGCCATCACCAACGCCGCAAGGCCGGCAATCTGCACGGCGCAGCCCTCGATCAGCACCAGCGTGCCGCGATGTTTGGCGCGCACTCCACTATGTCGCGAGGCGATCACGAAGGTCAGCGCCAGCGGCAGGAAGACGAGCCCGGCCTGCAGCGGCGGAATATGCAGCCCCTTCTGCATGAACATGGTCATGACCAGATAGAACGACAGATTGGCGAAGAAGAAAAAGAACACCGCGGCAAGCCCGCGCATGAATGCTTTGTCCGTCAGCAGTATGAGATCGATCAGCGGCATGCCGCCGCGGCGGGCAACCGCGCGCTCCAGCCGCAGGAACGCGGCGACAATGCCGACGCCTGCGGCCATCACCAGCCACGTCAGGGGTAACCAGTGCAGATCGTGGCCGAACAGCAGCGGGCCGATCAGGCATAGCAGGCCGAGAAACAGCACGATGGCACCGGGAATATCCAGCCGCGTGCCGGCGCGGCGCGGTACCATCGGCATGATCTTCCAGGCCGCAACCATGATGATCGCGCCAAAGGGCACGTTGACGAAAAACACCGCACGCCAGCCGAACCCTAAGAGGTCTGATGTCACCAGGATGCCGCCGAGCAGGAAGCCTGCCGCGCCGGCAAGTCCGAGTACGATGCCGTAGATGCCGAAGGCGCGGGCGCGCGAGGCATCCGCGAACAATAGATGAATGGTGGCGAGCACCTGCGGCACCATCAATGCCGCGGTTGCGCCCTGCGCTAGCCGCGCCGCGATCAATTCCGGGCCAGAAAGCGCCAGCGCGCACCACAGCGAGGTGACCGTGAAGCCCGCCACGCCCGCGATGAACACGTTTCGCGTGCCGTAGATATCGCCGAGCCGCCCGCCGGTGATCACCAGCGTGGCATAGGCGATCAGATAGACCGCAATCACTGCCTCGATCTGCGCCGCGCTGGCGTGCAGTTCGGTCGCTATCGTCGGGATCGCAACGTTGACGATAAAGGCGTCGACCCCGAACATGAATTGCGCCGCGACAACGGTCGCGAGCACCCACCAGCGGCGCGAAGTATCGACGGGGGCTGAGACGATCTGATGCATGAGGAGGAGCCTTGTCCTGTATCTCTTGCATCCGACGATCTCAGGCTTTGGTTATCCCGGCGATTACCTCTGACGTAAGCAGCCCTGCTTTCAATTCTGCCGGCATGCTCAATATCGAGCGGCGATAGGCTGATTTGCTCCAAATTTGTAGGAAACGCCGGCGCGAACCACCTCGATGGTCTGGCGGCCACGATGTTCCGAAAAAGGCACGTCGCCCGGCACCGTCGAAGTGAACGTCCTCGCGTTCTCAAACTTGCCGAAATCGTAATGCAGGTATTCGACCCGCCCCACCCAGTTCGGCCCAAACGGCATCCATTCCGCACCGGCGCCGATCACCGCCCCGAAGCGGTCCGAAGGCGAGGTTGCCGTCTCCGTTTGGGTGAGTGCTCCCGGGCCGATTTGAGCGATGACTCGGGATCGCTCCAGCCGCTCCCACGCAAAACCGCCAGTGGCATAGAGCAAGAAATTATCCGCCGGCAGCCAGCCGAGACGCGTCCGCGCCGCGGCCAAATATTCCAACTTGTCCGACAGCGTGATGGTCTGCGTGCCGCCGCCAAAGATGTTGATGGTTGGCGTTGAGGTCCCCTTGATATCGCCAAGGCTGAAATCGATCTCCAGGCCCGTCACCACGCGGCCATACTGCCAGTTGTAACCGGCATGGCCACCAGCGAGCGCGCCGCGTGACTTGATGCCGCCGGTCGGCGTGTCGCCAATAATGCGCTGGGTAAAGTCGTTGTCCTTCCAGCCATAGCCGCCATGGGCGCCGAGGTAGAAACCGGCCCAGGTCGACGACGGCAGAACTGCAAGCGACGTTACAGGAGCCTTGGTATCAAGAGCCTTGGCAGAACGCGCCGGTGCCGCGGCTGCCGGTTCGCCGAACTTGTAGGACAAGCCGGCGCGCAGAACGTCGACGCCGTGGTTACCGGCCGTCGAGACGGTGCTGACACCGGCGACGGTTTCGACGGCCGCGCCCTGAACCGTGCCGAAACCGTAGTGCAGATATTCGAGCCGGCCGATCCAGTTGCCGCCGGGCAACATGGCTTCGATGCCGGCGCCGGCGACCCAGCCGAAGCGGTCGGCCGCCGAGGCGCTCACCGAGGTGGTCACGCCACCTGCAGGCGTTGTCGAACGGGTAAACGTTCTATCGAGTCGTTCCCAGCCGAGGCCGGCGGTGCCGTAGAACATTAAATTTTCCGTCGGCAGCCAACCCAGCCGAGCGCGGATCGAGCCGAGCGCTTCAACCTTGTTGGCCCAGATTGCCGTAACCGCGCCGGGCGCAGGCAGTAAATAATTGACCTGTGTCGAGCCCTTGATGTCGACGGCGCTGAAATCGAGTTCGAAACCGGTCACGGTGCGGCCGAATTGCCAGTTGTAACCGGCATGGCCGCCGTAAACTCCACCCTTCAATTTAAGACCGTCGATTTGCACGGGCGGAACTTCGTTTTCATTCAGGGAGAAATTGTTTTCACCCCAGCCATAGCCGCCGTGAGCGCCGAGATAGAATCCGGCCCAGCCGGATACAGCCGCGACGGCCGGAGCTTTCGCATACGCCGCGGGCGTGGCGGCGCCGGCGTCGCCGAATTTGTAGGACAGCGCCGCGCGCACCGTGTCGATGGTCTGTCGGCCTGCATGGTCCGAGAAAGATCCATTGGGCACGCTCGAGATACGGCTCGCGGTTTGCGTGACGGCGCCGAAATCGTAATGCAGATATTCGAGACGCCCGATCCAGCTCGAACCGAACAGCATCGTCTCGACGCCGACGCCCGCGACCCAGCCGAGCCGATCAAACGGCGCGTTGCCGGAGGCGTTGACATTGATCGGCGGGCCCACCGAAGTATTTCGTCCCTCGTCGACTCGTGCCCATGCCGCGCCCGCGGTGCCGTAGAGCAGCAAATTGACCGTCGGCAACCAACCCAGCCGGCCCCGCGTGGTCCCGAGATATTTCACGCGATCGAATCGGTTGCTCGCAAGGGTGCCCTGCCCTGGAAACTCCTGCGCGGCCGTCGTCGAATTGCCGCTGATGTCAGCGGCGCTGAAGTCGATTTCGAACCCGGTCACTGCGCGACCAAATTGCCAGTTGTAGCCGGCCTGAGCGCCGTAAAGCCCACCTTGCGACTTGAAGCCCTGAACGGCCGCGTAGGGAGGCAATGGGAAAAGCGTCTGGCTGAAATTGTTGTCACCCCAGCCGTAGCCGCCATGAATGCCGAGGTAGAATCCGGCCCAGGATTGCGCTGTCGCCGGCGATGCCTTGGTCAATACCGGCAGGTCCGCCGCGGAGGCAGCGGCTCCCAGCAGCATCCAGGATGACGTTCCGATAAGCAGGTTGCGCAGCATCTAATCCGGCCTCTCTCTTCCAATTCCAATCGGCCCGACGCATCGGGACGTTGTGGAACGATACCGGACTTCGGGTTCCATACTGTAAATATTACGGCAATGTTGCGCGTTTCCCGTCTTTATTGTGGCTTCTGTGCCACTTTCCGGAAATTAATCGGACGATTGGCTGTAAAGGTCGCTGAAAGCCTTTGCGGGCCCTGCAAGATCGGTCTAATTCCGTAAGACTTGCGAAATTCCGGGCGAGGCCTCGATGGCAAAACTGGACGACACCGACCGGCAACTCCTGATGCTGCTGCAGGAGGACGACCGGCAGCCGCTGGCTGCGCTCAGCGAAAAGATCGGCGTCGCCGTCTCCACCATCAACGATCGCATCAAGCGGCTGGTCCGGTCCGGCATCATTTCGGGCTTTCATGCCCACGTCGCGCCGGAAGCGGCGGGGCTCAATCTGCTCGCCTTTATCATGGTGGGCTGGAGCAACCCGAAGGTCGAGGCGATATTTCTGGAGAAGGTGAAGGCCTCACCCGACGTACTGGAGTGCCATCACGTCACCGGCGCCTGGAATCACCTTCTGAAAGTTCGAGTCGGCACCACGCGCGATCTCGAACGGTTTCTCAGCGAAACGATCAAGGCGGTGGACGGCGTGGAGCGAACTGAAACACTGATCACGCTGTCGTCGGCGAAGGAGACGTGGAAGGTTAGTCTCGAGGCCGCTCCATCCTGACAGTGCAGGCGACGCCTGCACGCCGCATAAGCAACTGGACCGCAAGAGAGCAATCACCCACGAATTCCGGGCCGCGGCATGCCGTCCGACTTTGCGCGACAACCATGCGCTGGCCGCCCGGCTTCGAGCATTGCCTTGCCGTTTCCCGCCCCGTAGTTTGTGAGCTTAAGCAAATTCCAAAAGCAAAATAAATCCGGAGAGGAACACGCATGGCACGCCTGAAGTTCGGAGCCTTTCTCGCCCCGCATCATCCGATCGGTGAAAATCCGCTGCTGCAGTTCCGCCGCGATCTCGATTTCGTCGAACAGATCGACGCGCTCGGCTTCGATGAATTCTGGTGCGGCGAGCACCATTCCTCCGGCTGGGAAATGATCGCCTCGCCGGAAATGTTTCTGGCGGCTGCCGGCGAGCGCACCAAGCGCATCAAGCTCGGCACCGGCGTGGTTTCGCTGCCCTATCACCACCCCTACAACGTGGCGCAGCGCATGGTGCAGCTCGACTGGATGACCGCTGGCCGCGCCATTTTCGGTTCCGGCCCGGGCGCACTGGCCTCCGATGCGCACACGCTCGGCATCGATCCGATGACGCAGCGCGACCGTCAGGACGAAGCGATCGCGATCATCCGCCGCCTGTTCAAGGGCGAGCGCGTCACCGCCAAGAGCGACTGGTTCACCATGCAGGACGCCGCGCTGCAATTGCTGCCGCTGCAGGAGGACATGCCGTTCGTGGTGGCCTCGCAGATCTCGCCGTCGGGCATGACGCTCGCCGGCAAGTACGGCATCGGCATCATCTCGCTCGGCTCGATGTCGACGCAGGGCCTGATGGCGCTGCCGACGCAGTGGGGCTTTGCCGAAGACGCCGCCAAGAAGGCCGGCACCACCGTGAGCCGTTCCGACTGGCGCGTGCTGCTGAGCTGGCACATCGCCGAGACCCGCGAACAGGCGCAGCGCGAGGCCGGCCCGGGCCTGATGCGCTGGCACAACGAATATAACGTCCGCACGCTGCAGCGGCCGGGGCTGGAGCCGTTCACCTCGCCCGAGGATGCGATTGAGAAAACCGCCGGCGGCGAGAACGCTGCCTCCACCATCGGCACGCCGGATGACCTTGTCAAAACCATCAAGAATTTGATGCAGGTCTCGGGCGGCGTCGGTACCATCATCGGCTTCGTGCATGACTGGGCCAACCCGGAAAATACCCGCCGAAGCTGGGACATGGTCGCGCGCTACGTGATCCCGGAGATCAACGGCTATGTCAGGGGACTGCGCGAATCACAGAAATTCCTGATCGAGAACCGCACGGTGTTCGAGCGGGCGGGTCAGGCCGTGATGGCGAAAATCATGGAGAACGAAAAAGCCGTCGCCGCGCTGGCCCATACCGGCCCGGGCCGGGTGGCGATCCCGACCATCAACGCGCCGGACCTGCAGAAGGAAGCGGCCAAGCGCAAGGCGTGACGGCCTTCCGCGTCGAGGCGACATGAGGTCTTTCAACGTCATTGCCTGCTACAAACGCGAAGCGTTTGCGCAAGGGAGCGTAAGCGACGGCGATAGCCACGCCGCGATATTCGATCCGCGACAAAGCTGCCGATACGATGGATAATATCTGCCATATCCGCGACTTGAACCGGAGCAAATGCCATGTCCATGCAGAGTGTTGCTTCTCCCGTCAATATCCCGGTGCCGCCGAACCCCAAGGCGTTACGGCACATTCCCGGTAACGAGGGCTGGCCATTCATCGGCAACACGCTGGCGGTGCTGGCCGACCCCAAAGGACAGATTGAGAAGTCGGCCGCCAAATACGGTCTGATCTACCGCACCCATCTGTTCGGCGAGACCAGCGTGACGATGCTCGGGCCAGAGGCCAACGAGTTCGTGCTGTTCGACCAGTCGCGCCTGTTCTCCTCCACCCATGGCTGGGGACCAATCCTCGGCCTGCTGTTTCCG
The DNA here is from genome assembly GCF_036924595.1 of Bradyrhizobium algeriense. Classification (NCBI taxonomy): domain Bacteria; kingdom Pseudomonadati; phylum Pseudomonadota; class Alphaproteobacteria; order Hyphomicrobiales; family Nitrobacteraceae; genus Bradyrhizobium; species Bradyrhizobium algeriense. Next base: position 6,933,786 of record NZ_JAZHRV010000001.1, read on the forward strand.
CGCGGGCTGATGCTGCTGGATTTTGAAGAGCACCGCCTGCACCGCCGCGCGCTGTCGGTCGCGTTCAAGTCGGGGCCGATGAAGTCCTACCTCATCGATCTCGACCGCGGCATTGCCGCGCGGGTCAAGCAGTGGAAGGCGCAGCCGGGCGAGATGCCGGTGTATCCGGCGATGAAGCAGCTCACGCTCGATCTGGCGGCGACGTCGTTCCTCGGCGCCGACATCGGGCCTGAGGTCGACGAGATCACGCGCGCCTTCATCGACATGGTGGCCGCAGCCGTGGCGCCGATCCGGCGGCCGCTGCCGTTCACGCAAATGGGCCGCGGCGTTGCAGGCCGCAAGCGGATCGTTGCCTACTTCGCCGAGCAGATTCCTATCCGCCGCGCGCGGGGCGGCGGCAATGACCTGTTCTCGCAACTGTGCCAGGCGACGCACGAGGACGGCGCGCTGCTGTCAACCCAGGACATCATCGACCACATGAGTTTTCTGATGATGGCGGCGCATGACACGCTGACATCGTCGCTGACCTCCTTTGTCGGCGAGCTTGCCGCCCACCCCGAATGGCAGCAGCAGTTGCGCGAGGAAGTCAAAGGTCTCGGCATCGAGGCCAACGATCCCTCCAGCATCGACAATCTCGAAAAGATGCCGCTGTCGGAAATGGCGTTCAAGGAAGCGCTGCGGCTGAAGCCGCCGGTGCCGTCGATGCCGCGCCGGGCGGTGCGCGCCTTTTCGTTTAAGGGTTACGACCTTCCCGCCGGCACGCTGGTCGGCGTCAATCCGCTGTTCACGCATCACATGCCCGACATCTGGTCCGAGCCTGAAAATTTCGATCCCATGCGCTTCACCGACGAGGCGCAGCGCAACCGCCATCGTTTTGCATGGGTGCCGTATGGCGGCGGCGCGCATATGTGCCTCGGCCTGCACTTCGCTTACATGCAGGCGAAATGTTTTGCGCGGCATTTTCTGCAGAATCTCGAAGTGTCGCTGGAGCCCGGCTATAAGCCGGACTGGCAGATGTGGCCGATTCCGAAACCGCGGGATGGGCTACGGGTGGTGCTGAAGGCGGTGTGAGTGCCGTAGGGTGGGCAAAGCGTAGCGTGCCCACCATCTATCCGCGACCATTGTCTTGAATGGTGGGCACGCTTCGCTTTGCCACCCTACAATCCGTGTAGCCGCTAGCTACTTCACGAGCGTCGTGAGTTGCGCGCCCTCGTCAGCCACGAACACCGCGATCAATTCGGCGGGCTCGGTCATGCTGGCATTGGCCGAAACCAGATGCACGGCGCCGGGCGGCTCGAAGAACGACTGACCGACCCCAAACGTCTCGACCGGACCGCCCGCCAATTGCGAGCGGATTTCGCCCTTGGTGACATAGGCGGTGACCGACCCGGCATGCCGGTGCGCAGGCGTGAACCCGCCGGGGCCGTAGAACACGCGTACGATCGTCACGCGCTTGCCCGGCACGTTCGGCAATGCATGCGATGAGATCGGCTCGACGACGTCCTGTGTCGAGCCCGACGAGACACTGTTTGCGCACAGCGGCTCGATGACCGCCGAGATCGCGTCCATGGTCGATGGCAGCGTCTTGCCGATGACCAAGGCACAGGCGAGGCCGGCGATGATGGCAAGGTAGAACGGACGAAAGTCGCCCTGCTGCGATGATCTGAATGCTACAGACATTTGCGTCTCCCTTTACGTCGCCCAAATTTCACCGTCTACCCCGCGCCCTGATCGAACGCCTTCTTCAGCGTGACATAACCCTGCTGCTGCTGGCTCCAGTTGCGGCCGCCGGTCATGGCGCCGTCGACCACCAGATCGTGGCCGTTGATGAAGGAGGATTCGTCGCTCGCCAGAAACACCGCGGCATGCGCGATATCCTCAGGCAGACCGGCACGCGGTATCGGCTGCGCCGATTTGTAGACCTCGCGCATGACCGCTGGCGTCTTTTCGGCGGCCTCCACCGACAGGCCGAGCGCCTTGCCGAAAATGCCCGTCGCGATCGCGCCGGGCGAAATCGAATTCACGCGGATGTTGGCTTCGCCGAGTTCCATTGCCACGCATTTGGTGAGATGGATGACGGCGGCCTTCGCCGCGCTATAGACCATCGACGATGAAAAGCCGGCCAGGCGGCCGGCGATGCTGCCGTTGTTGATGATGCTGCCGGAGCCCTGTTTCCGCATATGGGGGGCCGCATGCTTCATGCCGAGCATCACGCTGCGCACCAGCGTCGCCATCGCGGCGTCGAAACGCTCGACCTCGAGGCTCTCGATGCCGCCGGTCTGCGCCGGACCGCCGGCATTGTTGAACAGGCAATCGATGCGGCCGAATTTCTCCACCGAAACGGCGATCAGCGCCTTCATCTGCTCTTCCACCGTGACGTCGGTCTGGCGAAAGATGCAGTTTGTGCCAAGCTTTTTGGCCAGTGCCTCGCCCTCCGGCGCGCGACGCCCGGCGATCACGATTTTTGCGCCTTCGGCGACGAATAGTTCCGCGGTGTGCAATCCGATGCCGCTCGTCGCACCGGTGATCACCGCAACCTTGCCGTCCAGCCGTCCCATATCGTCCCCCTGTCGCAATCGGTTCCGCCAATATTCCCGCCTCTCGCCCACAAGGCAAGCGAGCTTGTTCCATCGTGATCGCCCATCGCCTTGGCCGCTTTGCTGCCATCGGCTGCCCCGAAATCCCCTGATTTCGGTATGCTCGGTCATATTTTGGATTCGCTGATCACGTGAAGTGACTAGTCCGATGAAGAAATTGATCGACGAGTTCACGCACGGCTGGCAGGGAATTTCCCAGCCCTCGCTGCTTTTCAGCTCGGTCTTCGTGGCCGGCTGCCTCGCTTTGTCGACAATCGCCCGGTGGGGCATAGCCCACATCCGTCCCGACGTATTCTTCACGCCCTATTTCCCGACCGTGTTCCTGGCCGCCGCCATCGGCGGCGCCCGGGTCGGGATCGTGACGGCAATCGCGGGAGGCGCGCTCGGCGTCACCGTCAATTTTGATAGCTCTATTGCGGATTCCGCGCGGTTTGCGCTGCTGCTGATGTTCTGGGCGGTTTGCGGCTTCGCCATCTGGGGCGTCGAGCATTACCGAACGATCGTCGCGCAACAGCGGGAGGATTCGAAGCGCCTGATCCAGGAAGAGGAATACCGCAAGCTCCTGGTCGAGGAATTGCAGCACCGGCTCAAGAACAAGACGTCGACCATCCACGCCGTGCTGCACCAGGTGCTGCAGAATCAGCCGCAGATCTGGGGCAGCATCGATAGCCGCCTCCGCGCGCTATCGGCGACCGACGATTTGATCGCGCGCCTGGACGGCCGCGGCTGCGACATCAAGGACATGCTGCATTCCGAGCTCGGGCCATACGGCCATGTCCGGTTCAATCTGAACGGCGATGCACTGTTCCTGCCGGCCAAGCTGGCAGTCAGCCTGGCGCTGATCTTTCACGAACTGGCCACCAATGCCGGCAAGTACGGCGCGTTCTCTTCGGCGCGCGGGCTGTTGCAGGTGTCGTGGTCGGTGTCGGAGAGCCGCCTCAACGTCACCTGGGATGAAACGGAAGGTCCCGCGGTCGAAAACGTCGGCCCTGCGGGCTTCGGCACCAAGCTGTTGCAATCGGCGCTTCGCGCGTTCGACGGCAAGACCGAGATCCGCTTCCTCAAGACCGGCGTGCATTGCACGATGCAATGCCGGATTCCCGCGAATTAGGGCGTTTGCAGCGAAGTCCCGACGCAAAATCCGTCGCGCTGGCCAAACGCGTGAACCGATATTCACCTCGCACGCGGCCCTCTCTATCGGCGTTGACATTCTGTTAATGACGATCACGCCCAACGCCGTTGAAAATCGCCGACTTCTACGGTTGTCCCGGTTTTTCGCAGTTCCACTTAACCAATGCTACAAGGGACTTTGCCAAGCTCCGTGGCATGCAAAGTCCCAACAAGCACGACTTTCAGGCGGCCGCGACGCAGGCCAGCGATGAAAGCATATTTGAATCCGAACTGAACATCCTGCGGGATGTCTTCAGGTTGCTTCCGGCCGGCGTGACGGTTCAGGACGAGCACGGCGAGTTCGTACTGATGAACGATGCCGCGACCACCCTGCTGGAGAAAGCCGCCGCGGCGCCATCGGCCTCGCAACTGAGCGATCGCCGCGAAACCTGTCTCGAATTGCTGCGTACCGGCCGCCCGGCCGTGCTGGAGGAAGCCGTTGCCGGCGGTCCGGCCAAGCAGGTGTTTCTCACCTCGCATCGGCCGGTCGAGGTCGCCGGGCGCAAGCTGCTGATTTCGAGCTCGACCGACATCACCGAACAGAAGGCGTTCGAGGATCACCTGTTCCGCTCCGCCTATTACGACGAGCTGACCGGCCTGCCGACGCGGCGCGTGATCGAGCATCGCGTCAACAGTCTGCTGAAGTACGACAACGGACAGGGCCGTTTCGCGCTCGCGTTTCTCGACATCGACAATTTCAAGCACATCAACGACTATTACGGACACGCGGTCGGCGACGCACTGCTGGTGGAGATGGCCAAGCGGCTGGGGCTGGACCTGCGCGACTCCGACATCCTGTCGCGGATCAGCGGCGACGAGTTCGTGCTGCTGCTCAACCCGATCCAGAACGACGCCGAGGTCGAAGAGTTCATCCACTTCATCCTGCAGCGGCTGAAGGCGCCGTTCTTCATCGACCAATCCGAGATATTCGCCTCGACCTCGATCGGCGTCAGCCTCTATCCCGAGCACGGCCGCAGCTACGAGGTGCTGCGCCAGAACGCCGACATCGCGATGTACCGCGTCAAGAACGGGAGCAAGGGCGCCGCGGCATTCTTCGATACCAGCATGGAGCGCGAGGCGCTGGCTCGGATGAAGATCGAGCAATCGCTGCGGCTGGCTATCCTGGAAAAGCGCTTTTGCTGCGCCTTCCAGCCCAAGGTCGATATCCGGACCCAGGAGATCACGGGTGTCGAGGCGCTGGTGCGCCTGCGCGACGACGAGGGGGTGATTCAGGCCCCCAGCACCTTCATCAACCTAGCCACCGAACTGGGCCTGATCGACGAACTGACCCATCTGGTGCTGGCGGAGATCGTCAAGTCGATCGACCTGATCAACGAGACCTTCGGCCCCGACACCACGATCAGCATGAACGTCGCAGCCAAGCAGGCCGGCAATCCCGAATTCATGCGGCCGTTCGCCGAGGCACTCGAAGCCACTGGATTTCCGGCGCGATTCATGATCGAGGTGACGGAAGACGCCTTTGTCACCAAGACGCATTTTCAGGACGAGATCCTGCCGATCTTCCGCAAGCTCGGCGTCAAGATCTCGATCGACGATTTCGGCATCGGCTATTCGTCGCTGTCGGCGTTGGCCGACATTACCGCCGACGAGATCAAGATCGACCGCTCCTTCATCACCGACATCCATAAGCGTCCGCGCAGCCAGGGCATCTTGCGGGCGATCGAGTCGTTGAGCGAAGCGCTCGGAATGACCGTGATCGCCGAAGGGCTCGAAAGCTTCGAGGAACTGGCCTATCTGCAGGCCGCGACCAAGATCCGTTACGCCCAGGGCTATTACTTCTCGAAGCCGACTTTCCTGGAAGACCTCAAGCTGGCGCCCCCCCGCGCCAGCGAGGCGCGCGCCAGCCTGGCTAGCCGGCCGGCACAGGAAAACCGTCCCACCTATTCGCGCGCCGGCGGTTATCGCCGCTGAAGGGTGGGCCGCTTGCCGCCGACGGAGGCTTCATCCCCGTCAACAGAACAGCAGAAGCAGCAGATTACCGCTTCGTCGCGCGATCGCGGCGGAAGGACACGCGATTAAGCCTTGGGTAACCGGATTTCCTAACGGCTTATGACATCCGCCCATCGTATGCATGTTCCCGGGAGAAGGGAGAATGCACGGTCTGTTTCACCACCTGCACGGCATGAAGGCCCGAACCGCAGCCACCGGGCGGCACCTTGCCGCGACCATCCGGGGCCCGGTGTTGTGGCTGACCCTTTGCGGCGGTCTGCTGGTCGCGGCGATTTTCGTCGGCACCATCATGATGACCAGTGAATTCCGCGAGCGCGCGCTCCTCAACAGCGAACGCGAGCTGGAGAACACCGTCCTCCTGCTTGCCCGTCACTTCGACCAACAGTTCGAGGACTCCGACACGCTCGCCGACGACGTGATTTCCCGGCTGCAAATTTCCGGCATCACCTCGGAAAAGGAATTCCGGAAACATGCCGCGAGCTCAGAAGCACACGAGATCCTGAGATCCAAGGCGGGCGTCCTGTCCTATCTCGGCGACATCTCGATTTTCGATTCCAATGGCGACATGGTCAACTGGTCGCGGCCGCTGCCGGCTCCACCCCTCAACATTTCCGAGCGGGCTTACTTCAAGAGCTTCAAATTCGATTCGCGATCGCCATCCATTCTGACCGAGTCGGTTCGCAGCTATCTCACCGGCAATCTGAATTCCGTCATCGCCCATCGATTGCGAGGCGAGGACGGCGTCTTCCTCGGCGTGATGACGCGGCGCATCAACCCGGTCAATTACGAAAAATTCTTTGCCTCCGTAGCCCTCGGAACCGGCGCCGCCATCTCGATGTTTCATGCCGACGGCACCCTGCTGGCGCGCTATCCGCGGGTCGACGAGCTGATCGGCCAGAATTTCGCGAAAGCGCCGCTGCTGCAGCAGGTCCGGGAGCGGGGCACCCGGCAGACGCTGCGTGTCCACAGCCCGATCGACGAGACCGACAGGCTGGGATCTGCAGCCCCGCTCGGCCACTACTCGGGCGTGGTGGTCGCGACAAACACGGTTGCCGCCGCGCTCGCCGACTGGCGCGAACAAACCAGGTTACTGGTTATCGCGGCGACGCTGGCGGCCGCGGTGATCGCCCTGATCCTATTCCTGATCATCAGGCAGATCACCCGGCAGAACCGCGAGGCGCAGCAACGGCTGGAAGCGGAACGGGGCCGGCTCGACACCGCGCTCAATAACATGATCCAGGGACTGGTGACGTTCGACGCCTCGGCGCGCCTCGTCACCTTCAACCGTCGCTACATCGACATGTACAATCTGTCGACCGAGGTCGTGAAACCGGGCTGCCATTTCCGCGACCTGATGCAGCACCGCAAGGACTGCGGATCGTTCGCCGGCGACGTCGATGAATTCTGCTCCACGATCATGCGGAACATCGCGCGCGGCGAGGTCGATCACAGCATCATGCAAGGCCCGGACGGGCGCTCCTTCATGGGGGTGAGCAAGCCCCTGGCGGACGGCGGCTGGGTCGCCACCATGGAAGACATCACCGAGCGGCGCAATCTCGAGCAGGAGCGCGACCGCAACTACGCCTTCCTGAGCCAGATCATCGATCACATCCCGTCGCAGATCACCGTGAAGGACGTGCACGACCGGCGCTATTTGCTGGTCAACCGCGTGGCGGAAACCCAGTTCGGCATTTCGCGCGACCTGATCATCGGCAAAACGACCTCCGACCTCTTTCCAAAGGCCGCCGCCGAACGCATCGCGGCCGACGAGGAGAAAACGCTGCAATCGCCCGACGGCCTGTTCAAGGACGAGCACGTCTGGGAAACCCCGGGGATGGGCCCGCGCTACATCACCTCCAAGCGGCTGGGTATCCGCAATGCGGCGGGTCAGGCGCGCTACATCATCAATGTCGTCGACGACGTGACCGAGCGCCGGCTTGCCAACGAGAAGATCGCGCATCTGGCGCATTACGACGCGCTGACCGACCTTCCGAACCGGGTGCTGTTCCGCGAGCAGATCGAGCGCGAGCTGCGCAAGGCCGTTGGCGGCCAGCAATTCGCACTGCTCTATATCGATATCGACGAATTCAAAGGCATCAACGACTCGCTCGGACACCATGTCGGCGATGAACTTTTGAAGGCGGTCGCGGCCAGCCTCAAGGATTGCACCAAGCCGGGCGACCTCATCGCCCGTCTCGGCGGCGACGAATTTGCGGTGATCCAGACCGCGGTCAGCGGCCGCACCGAGGTCGAGGAATTCGTGACCCGCATTTACGAGGCGATACGCCAGCCCTATCAATGCCTCGGCCACCATCTTTCGACCGACGCCAGCGTCGGCATCGCAATCGCGCCCGAAGACGGCACTGAACTTGACCAGTTGATCAAGCACGCCGACCTCGCGATGTACGCCGCCAAGGCCGAGGGACGCCGCATCCATCGCTTCTTCGAGCCTGCCATGGATGCGCGCGCCAAGGCGCGGCTCACGATGGAGCAGGATCTGCGGCAGGCGCTGGCCGATGACGACTTCGAAATCTACTACCAGCCGCTGCTCGATCTCGCGAGCGGCGAGGTGACGGGCTGCGAGGCGCTGTTGCGCTGGCGCCATCCCGAACGCGGCATGGTCTCGCCGGCGGAATTCATCCCCGTAGCCGAGGATACCGGCCTGATCAACGAACTCGGCGACTGGGTCATGCAGACCGCCTGCAACGAGGCGGCCGGCTGGCCGTCGCGGGTCAGGCTCGCCGTCAACGTTTCTCCGATCCAGTTGAAATCACCGACGCTGGCGCTGCGGATCACCGGCGCGCTTGCCGCCTCCGGCCTGCCGCCCGATCGGCTCGAGATCGAAATCACCGAGGCGGTGCTGATCCATGACGACGAAAGCGCGCTGGCGATCCTGCATCAGCTCCGCGCCATCGGCGTGCGCATCGCGCTTGACGATTTCGGCACCGGCTTCTCCTCGTTGAGCTACCTGAAGCGGTTCCCGTTCGACAAGATCAAGATCGACCGCTGCTTCGTCAGCGACATCGAGGTCGACGGCTCGGCCGCGATCGTGCAGGCGGTGGTGAACATCGCAGCGGCGCGCAACATGACCACCACCGCGGAAGGCGTCGAGACCGAGCAGCAGCGCGAGATGCTGCGTCAGCTCGGCTGCACCCAGATGCAGGGCTACCTGTTCAGCGCGCCGAAGCCGGCGGCCGAGGCGAGGCGATTGCTGGGCGTGCGATTGGAAGCTGCGACAGCCGTCGCCTGACGCCGTTCCAGCGCGCCGGTGTCGAGTATGGCTGCAATCGCCGAACTGTCTCCCGCCTCCAGCGCCGCGATGGCCTCTTTGGCCCAGAGGTAGGAGGCATCAAAGATCTCCGTGTGGCGATCGAAATCCGTCACGTCGATCCCGATCGGAAACGGCGGCCGCATCACCGTATCGAACGGCCCGACCGGCAACGTATCGTAGCGCTGATGCGCCACGAGGCTTCGCCACAGCACGTTCACCGCGCTGGGTGCGGCGGGTAATAGCTTCTTGCGGAACGGCGTCAGCATGGCAGCGATCAGTTCGAACCGGCCGGGGAGCGCCGCATAGTCGACGTCGAACATCTCCGCCGCCGGTTCGCCGAAATGCACGACCAGGTTGGGGCCGCTCTTGAGCTGATGCATCGACGCCAAGGGCACGTTGTCGATGAGACATCCATCGACCAGCATCGCCCCTTCCGGCGTGTAGAACGGCGGCAACAGTCCGGGGATCGCGCTTGATGCGCGGACCGCCTGCCAGAGCGGTCCCGTCCGGATCAGTTCGAGATTGTGGGTCGAAAGATTGGTGGCGACGGCCGCAAAGGGCCGCCAGCAATCCTCGATCCGGCAATCGGGGCCGTACTGATGGGCAAGCGCGCGATCGAACGCCTTGTGATCCAGCAGCGCATAGCGCGGCCAGGTCGGCCGCCGGAAGCTTCTGCTCCTGACGAAGATTTCGTGCGTGCCGCGCTCGAGATGCTCGGCTTCGAGATTTTTGGCAAAGCCGGCCACCATGGCGGAGCCGACGCTGGTGCCGACAAAGATATCGAACATCACGCCGCGTTCGCGAAACGCCTTGTAGATTCCGACATGCGCGGTCCCAAAACTGCCGCCTCCGGCGGCGACGAAGCCGATCGCCCGGCCGCACAGAAAACGGACAAGGCTGTCGATATCGATCTGGTCTTCAAGAGCGACATGGTGATGCATGAAGGCCGGCAGCCGGGTAAGCCAGGCTGTGGTGCCGGAAACCTCACCGCTTCGCCTGTCATGAACGCGGACGAGGCGCCGGGCCGAGACGGAATGAACCTCGCAGGCGAAGGCCTCGATCTCGGTCAATGCTGCCGCAGGCGCTTCCCCGCGGCACGCGAACACCACCATGTCGGCCTGACGGATCGCCTTGCGCGCCCATGGCGAGGCGTCGCGGCCGCCGAGATAAACCACCAGCGGCGCCGTGTGTTCGAGCCTGTTGAGCCATTCGGTTACTTCGTGTGCATCGAGCGCGCGCCCGGGAAACATCGCGTGGAGGCGGGCGGCGTCGATAATCTCGGCATGGGTTGCGGCGAGCCCCTCGCGCATCCGGCGATCGAAAGCGCCCGGCAGCGGCTCCACACCGCCGTCGATCAGCGCCACCGTTCGTGCCTTCGGCGAGGTGGGGAACGGCGCGATGCGCGCGGTCTCCTTGGCAAACCGCCGCGCCAGCGCCGCGAGCAGCGCCTCGACGATAGCGGGGGCTTCCTCGACGAGCTTCTGATAGGCCGGACGCGTCAATGCCAGCACGCTGGTGTCGCGGATGGCGATCACATCCGCCGTGCGCGGGACATTGGCGAAGAAGCCGATCTCGCCCACCAGTTCGCCGGCCCGAAGCTCGGCGATCGGCTCGATATAGCCGGTCTTGCGCACCGCGAGCGCACCATGCAGCACCAGGAAGAGCGAGTCCGAGGGTCCGCCTTGCGCGACCAGCATCTGCCCGCGCACCAGATCCTGGCGGACCATGGCGTTGAGCGTCTTCAGCCGCTGTTCGGAACTGAGCGTTCGAAACAGCGCGAAGTCCTCCAGGGCGGAGCTCCACGCAAGCACCGAGCTCGATCCACTCATTTGGCGGGTACCCAGTTGAATTCGCGAGGCCCAACCTTAGCGCCGGGCCTACACCACCGCGAGCGATAAAGGCCATGCGCGAGCGCACCGCAGCAACGCCCGGATGCACTGCAACATGGAGGCGGAAGCCGCCTCCGCGTTACGCCGCCCACCGGCCGCGATTGTTCTCGGCCAGAATGGGCCGGATCAACCGGCCGAAGCGCTCCGCCTCTTCGTCGTGCAGATAGCCGGACAGGCAGAACGAATGGCAGCCGGCATCGATGAATTGCTGCAGCGTCTCGGCGCACTGGACGGGATTGCCGACCACGGCGATGCCGGCGCCAGGGCGGACCTTGGTGATGCCGGTCCATAGATGCGGCAGCAGGAGGTCGCCATGCTCGCGCGCAAGCTGCTGCACGCGCAGGTTTGCTTCCGACTTGTTGTAAAGTGTCTGGATTTCCTGCTTCTGCCGCTCGGTGGCGTGGCGCACCAGTTGATCGGCGGCCTCCCAGGCGTCCGCCTCGTTCTCACGGCAGATCACCTGCAGCCGCATGCCAAAGCCGACGTCGTTTTCGCGGCCATGCGCGCGCGCCATCTCCCTGATCTCGGCAATGTTCGAGGCGATCTTTTCCGGCAGGTCGCCCCAGAACAGATGCACGTCGGAATGCTTCGCCGACAATTCCCAGGCCTGGCGCGATCCGCCGCCGAGATAGAATTTTGGAAACGGCTGCTGGTGCGGGCGCGGCCGGATATGCGCGCCCGAAAGTTTGTGAAATTTTCCTTCGAAGTTTAGCGGCCCGCGCGTCGTCCACAGCGCTTTCAGGATCGAGACTTCCTCCTCCATCAGCGCGTAGCGCTCTTCCTTCGGGTAGCGCACCCCCTCGCCTTCGACCTCGCTTTCGTTCTGGCCGGCGATCAGATTGATGCAGATGCGCCCGCCCGACATCTGGTCGAAGGTCGAGATCATCTTCGCCAGCAGCACCGGGTTGATATAGCCGGGCCGCGCCGCAATCAGCGGCTTGATCGACGACGAACGCGCCGCCATGAACGCGCCGGTGATCCAGGCCTCCCAGCACACCGAGCCGACCGGGATCAGGAGATATTCAAAACCGGCGGCTTCCGCGGCCTGCACCACGCGGTCGCACAGTTCGGGAGAGCCCGGAATCTGCGCGTCCATCAGGCCATAGGCCGTGGTGTCGCCATGCGTGGGCAGATACCAGCCGAATTCGAGCGGACGCATGGACAATTCTCCTTTTCGACACTTGTTGCCGGGCCGTTCGGCCGATCAGTCTAGCGGCTGCAAAGCCCGGGGCAATCAAGTTCCGGTTGCAGGGCGGTTTTCGATTTCAATCGCGCGCACGGCAAGATAGAATTTCGGTCATGTCACCGGTCTCGCTGCTGCTCAATATCATCTGGATCGTTCTCGGCGGCGCATGGATGGCGTTCGGCTGGCTGGTTGCCGCCGTCGTCATGGCGATCACGATCATCGGGATTCCCTGGGCGCGGGCCGCATTCAACATCGCGGCCTATACCTTGTTCCCGTTCGGCTTCACGGCGATCTCGCGCGACGCGTATACGGGCCAAGAGGATATCGGCACCGGGCCGCTCGGAGTGATCGGCAACATTTTCTGGCTGGTGCTGGCGGGATGGTGGCTGGCGCTCGGGCACTTGGTCACGGCCGTGGTGCTTGCCGTGACCATCATCGGGATTCCCTTTGCCTGGGCACACCTGAAGCTTGCCGGAATCGCGCTGTGGCCGATCGGCAAGATCATCGTTCCCACGGCTTAAGTTTCAGGCCAGCCCAGGTAAGCCTTCTTATCCCGAGGCCACCGTTTCCGCCGGCTTCAGCCGCTCGAACTCGGCATCGCTGATCTCGGTCTGGGCCACCAGCACGCTGCAGCGCAGGCGCTTGACCAGATAGCTGCCGATCGAGCCGAACCAGCGCGCCAGCGTCCCCTGCGGGCGATGGCCGACGACGACGAGATGCGCGCCGATTTCTTCGACAACCTCGGCGATTTTCTGCCCGGCATCGCCGACCTCGAGCCGAGTGGTCGGTGTAAATCCCAGCGCCTTCAGCCGCTCGGCGCCTTCGTTCAGGATGGCCTTGTAATCCTCGGTTTGCAGCTCGATCGGGATCGTGAGCCCGGCCTCGGGCGTCATGATCGAGGAAACCTCGACGACAGCCAGCAAAAAGACCTCGGAACGGCAGAGTTGTGCGAGCTTTGCGCCCTCCCGCAACGCGCGCCGCCCCTCGACCGAACCGTCATAGGCGAGAAGAACCTTCTTATACATCGGACGTCCCCATCCATGATCTAGAAGATCGTCAAGACTAGCACCAATTCGCCGGAGCGGATCAGAATTTTGACGGAGGACGAAGCCGCGCCTTGCCACCTTGGTCGATCCGCCGCCTGCTGCGCCCGGCCGCGATCGAACGGTCTCGATGGGGAACAGGCGATCCCTGCCACAATTGCGTGCCCGCGCCGGGCGAATAGCCCGGCAAGCGCGGGCTAGGGACAGATATATCCGGCGCCGTTGGGGTTTTTGAAACAGCCAACCGATTCCGGCAGCAGGTGCCGCGGCAGCCACAGCACGATTTCAGGAAAGAAGATGCAGAACGCGATCGCCGCAAAGAACACGATGTAAATGGGGAACGACGCCAGCATCGCTCGGCCAAAGCGCACCCCGACGAATTTCGATGCCATCAGCAGCGCAAGCCCGTAAGGCGGCGTGATCAGCCCAAATGCCAGCGTGACGATGATGACGACGCCCATGTGCACCGGATTGATATCGGCGTTCTTGGTCAGATCGTCGATGATGGGCATGAAAATGATGATCGCGGGTATCGCATCGATGAAGTCGCCGACCACGACGAACAGGGCGACCAGCAACAGCATGATCAGGAAGGGATCGCCGCCGGCCGCCGACGAAATCCAGCCTGATACCACGGCCGGGCCGCGCAGATATGCCAGCATCCAGCCGAACACCGATGCGGCGCCGATGGTGATGAGCGGAATGGAATAGAGCAGCCCGGTCATCGCCATGTCGCGCGGCAAGTGCCGGTAATGCCGGCGATTGAGCAACGGGATCGCCACGAACACGATATAGGCCACGGCAATGATGCCAGCTTCGGTCGGCGTGAACTGGCCGGTCAGGATGCCGCCCATGATGATGAACGGGATCATCAGCGGCACGGCCGCCGCCTTCGTGGCGTTGGCGAACGCGCCAAACGTGGCGCGCTCGCGCTTGATGCCAACCGGCCCGAAGAAGAAACTGTAGATCATCAGCCCGATGCCCACGAACACGCCGGGCACCACGCCGCCGAGAAACAACCCGCCGATCGACACGTTGCCGGTCGCGCCGTACACTACGGCCATGATGCTGGGCGGAATGAGATTGGCCATCGTCGAGGCCGAGGCGATCAGCGCCGCCGTAAAGGCCAGGTCGTAACCTTCCCGCTTCATTTCCGGCGCCAGCGTTCGCGACAGGATGGCGACGTCGGCGGCGGAGGAGCCTGAGATGCCCGCGAAGAACATGCTGAAGATCGTCACCACCTGCGCCAGACCGCCACGCAAATGCCCGACCATCGTTTGCGACAACCTGATCATGCGGACGGTAACGTTCGCCGAGGTCATGAGATCGCCGACCAGCAGGAAGAACGGCACCGCGAGCAGGGCTTCGGTATCCATCCCGTTGAAGAGCTGCGCCATCATCGAGGCCAGGCTTACCGGCGTGAACGCCGTCACCACCAGCACGGCCGCGATAAGGGCAAAGGCCACCGGCACGCCCATATAACCGAAGAACAGGAAGAGAAATCCCATCAAGAAGATGAGCGCGCCATTGGTCGTCACAGCGCTTTCCTCTTCTCGTCGGTGTGTGCAACGTGCCGGCAAAGCCGTTCTTCCAGCCATTGACCATCTGCTCGATTGTGAAAATGGCGACCAGCAGACCAGACAGCGGAATGGCCGCGTACAAGCTCGACAGCGGCGTCATCGACGGCATGCGTAGGCTCTTGAAGCCGTCCAGGAAGTTCAAGTAGCCGAAATAGATCATGCAAGAGGCGACGCCGAGCACCACCAGCCGGTTGAACAGCTCGAAGAACAGCCGCGTGTTGCCGGTCAGTGATTCCGCCAGCACGGCGAGATAAAGGTGATCGTTGCGCCGCGTCGCCGCGCCGACGCCGATGAAGATGCCATAAATGAAGAATGTCATCGTCGCCTCCTGGAGCCAGAGCCAGGGGTGGCCGATGGTGCGGGTGACGACGTCGCACATCACCAGGACAGAGAATCCGGTGATGGCGATGGCGCAGAGAATCATCAGAACCTGTTCGAGCCAGTCGAGCGCGCGCCATTTCAGGTAGCGCTGCTCCTCCAGCACGAGGCTATTGAATCCGTGCATGATCGATTCTCGAATCCGCGATGAAGAGACAGCGCGGCGGGAAGCCACCGCTCCCGCCGCGAGAGCCCGCTACCTACTGGACGTTACGCACCATGCCGAGGACCTTGACAGCGTTCGGTCCGAGATCGGACGCCAGCTTGTCCTGGATCGGCTTGCTGATGGCCATGAAGCCGCTCTTGTCGACGGTCTTGACGACCTTGACGCCGATCTTCTCGAGCTTTGCCTGCGCTTCATGCTCGAGCTTGAAGGCCGCCGTCGGTTCGTTGCGGCTGACCTCGTCGGCGGCCGCCTGCACCCATTTCTTCTGCTCGTCGCTCAGACTGCTCCATACCTTGTCGCTGACGAACAGAGCGGCATTGTTCGCTTCGTGTTCGGTGAGCGAGAGCACCGGGGCGGGTTCGTAGTGCTTGTTGACAAGATAGTTGTTGATGCCGTTCTCGGCCATGTCGACGACGCCGGTCTGCAGCGAGGTGTAGACTTCACCGAACGGCATGTGCACGACCTGGGCGCCGTAAGCCGGGAAGAGGGTATCTTCGGTCACGGTGGCCTGCACCCGCACCTTGACGCCTTTGAGGTCCGCAACCGCCTGCACCGGCTTCTTGCCGTACATGTGCCGCAGGCCTTGCGAGCCCAGCCCCAGCATGTGCGCGCCCTTCATCTTGGCCGCATATAATTCCTTCATTGCCGCAATGACGGCGGGATCGCCGAGCACCTTGATGGCGTGCGCTTCATCGCGGAAGATGTAGTGAAGCGAGAATACGCCCGATTCCGGCTGCGCGGTCGAGGCGTTGGCGGTCGACAGCATCACAAAATCGATGTCGCCGGTCTGGACCTTTTGCAGGGTCTGCGCCTCGGTGCCGAGCTGGGCACCGGGATACTGATTGATCGAGAGCGTGCCCTTGCTCAGTTCAGTCAGCTTCTTGTTGAACATCTCCGCGCCGATGCCGTAGCCGCTGTTCTTGGGCTGGTCGTAGGCGAACGAGAATTCGCGCTTCTGCGCTGACGCCGACGACGACACCATGGCAATGGCGACGCCCAGCAGAATTCCGCGCGCAAACGGCAGATACCGTGAAACGGACATTGAACTCCTCCCCTGCTTCGCCGCTTTTGCGGACTGATTGTCGCCATCACCCCATAGGGCCCCGGCGTCCGCCCCATTATGACCGAAGCCGACGTGTTAACAAGATAGTATTTTAGATTGTATACTATCTGGGCCGGTGGCAGATTGGCCTTCATGGCGACTGCCAAAACCTCGAAAAAGCTGCCCTCTCGCCGCGACGCTGCGACAGCCGCCGGGATTCCCTCCCCGGCCGAGGCGCAGCGCGAACCAATCGCGCATGTGATCGCCAGGAAGCTCGAGGAAGACGTCGTGCTGGGAAGACGCCATCCACGCGAGCGCCTGGTCGAGCAGGATCTCTGCGCGGCCTTCGACACCCATCGCGGCGACATCCGGCTCGCGCTGTTCGAATTGGAAAAGCGCGGCATCGTCGAGCGCATCCCCAACCGCGGCGCGATCGTGCGCGATCTCAAGCCGCGGGAGGTGAGCGAGATTTATAGCGTGCGCGAGGAACTCGAAGTGATGGCCGTGCGGATTCTGCCGTTCCCGGTGGCGGCCGCCGACATCGTCAAACTCGAGGACGTGCAACGCGAGCACGGCAAGGCCGTCGATGCCGGCGACCTCCTCGCGGTGTTCCACAGCAATGTGCAATTCCACCGTGCCCTGTTCGGGCTATGCGGCAATGGCTGCCTGATCGAGACGATCGAGAATCTGGCGCAAAAGGTCTCCGGCATCCGCTCCTACGCCTACGCCAACCCGGGCGCGCTCAACGACGCCCGCCAGGACCATATGGCGATGATCGAGGCCCTGCGGCACTCGCGCCGCGACGAATTGATCATGCTGACGCGGCGTCACCTCAAACCGGCGGAGCAGGCCTATATCCGCGCCTACCGGCAGCGCTTCGGCGACGGCGCGGGCGCCTGACGCACCCCAAAACGATTCCCGCGGGGCCGTTGCCCCTGCCCGGCCAATCGGCTAAATGAACCCTTAGAAGCACCCGTAGCTCAGCTGGATAGAGCGTTGCCCTCCGAAGGCAAAGGTCACACGTTCGAATCGTGTCGGGTGCGCCATTTCATGCTAACTGCGAACGTCGAGAGCCGCCGATTCCACGCTCGCAGCGGCGATAAGTGTCCGCAGCAGTTCGGTTTTGCGACGCAAAAGGCGGCGCACTAGGCTGCCGTGCAAGGCCTTCGACCATGAAGAAGCAAGTCCTGTTCATTCAAGGCGGAGGCGCAGGGACCTATGATGAATGGGACAACAAGCTCGTCGATAGCTTGAGGCGAGAACTTGGGCCCGGCTACGACGTCCGCTACCCGCGCATGCCGAACGAGGCGAATCCCAGCTACACCATGTGGAAGGCTGCGCTCGCGGAAGAGATCGCCGGCCTCGACGATGGCGCGGTGCTGATAGGCCACTCGCTTGGCGGAACTATTCTGATAAACGCACTCGCGGAGGCGCCGCCGAATCGGAAGCTTGCTGGCGTATTCCTCATCGCAGCGCCCTTTGTTGGCGCTGGCGGCTGGCCGAGTGAGGACATCAAGCCAACGGCCGAACTCGGCGGGCGACTGCCTCTAAGGACGCCGATCTATCTTTATCACGGCAGCAAGGACGACATTGCGCCGTTTGCGCATGTCGATCTTTACGAGGGGGCGATACTTGGCGCGATCGTGCATCGGCTCCGCGGCCGCAATCATCAGCTCAACGACGACTTGGCCGAGGTCGCCGCTGGTGTCCGCGCTTTGATGTGAGGCGGGCCTGCCCAGCCGAAGCCTGCGCCGCCGTGGCCCACTTTGGTCCGGGATTTGGCCTGCGGAAATTTGCGGCTCCTCCCTTACCCAGTTCGCAGAACGGCAAGTCTTCAAGTCCGGTCAAGTCTTTCAACGGCGCTCGTCGCGGGGTTGTTCTCCCGGGCCATGCTCCCGAGCAATCAGATCCTCGAGCCATATCGACTCGTTCCCCTCGGCGGGGACGCGCGTCGACTGCAATTGTCTCGTCCAGTTGCAGGCTTGCGGGTGATAAAAGACTTCGCGACCGCCCTTCGCCAGGATCGCGAAAAAAACATAGCGCTGTCCAGGTTGAAAGAAGAATTCGCAGTCCAGCGTTGCGTAGACGTCCATCAGCTTGATGGTGCGCGCGAGCCTTTCATGGCCTTTCCACACGCGGTCGACCTCAATGAGCCATGCATGGTTTTCTGACTGGACGACCTTGCCGGTAAACACATACTGGGCGCGGTCGAAGCCAGCCTCGGGAGAGATCGGATCGCAGCGACATGCGTGTGCAGCGCCAGCGCCCCACACCCAGCAGAGCGCCAATACAAGGAGCCTCTCCAGCTTCTTCATTCTTCCCACTTCGCCGGTTCCGCGCTCCGTGCTATTCGCGCCTGAGAAGAACACCTCGCGCATGCGAGTGGCACAGGTGGTTGGCAGGAAAGCTGTGGCCACTACCCGGCGCTTAGCTCGCTGCGTCCTTGATCGCGGTTTCGAAAGTCTTTGCGTCGAAAGCTGGCATACTCTGGATCCGCCCCAGACCCTGGGTCGCGTACCAGACGGAGAACGCGAGCATCGCCGCCTCATTCGGCGCATCGACGATGTCGACGAAATCGTAGTAGCCCTGCGTGTAGTGGATCGACTCGATCTTGATGCCCAGCTTGTCGAGCTTTGCCTTGGCCTTGCCGGTTCGGTCCGATTGCTTGCCTGCCCACTCCGGGCTCAGATTACCAAGCAGCACATATTTCATGGCTACCTCCACGTGATGTTGGGTCATAAATGCGCGAAGGACCCCACGATTATACGCCTTCCGCGGACCCGTGCCATGCCGTTGTGCGTAGCGGGAGCGGCAAGATATGGGTTCCCCGGCCTATCTCGGCCGACAAGCCCTACAGCAACTCGCGCGCGGTAGCGACGATAGACGCCCCCGAACTTGCGCTCGAGATAGGCTTCCTCGGGTACAATCCCGACCACGAATCAAGCGGCCGGCGCCCCTCATTTCCGCTATAATAGAACCATGACGATCGGGATTACCGGACCCGAACGGAAGGTACCAAGGCAAAGCGCCGTGGTGGGGCTGATTATTGCGGCCGTCTTCGCCGGGATTTGCCTGATCCTGCTCTGGCTCACGAGCGACTTCCTGGTTGACTGGCTGTGGTTTTCCGCGATCGGCTATCCGGAGGTTTTTTGGACGACGATCGGCGCCAAAGCCGTCGTCCTTGTTGCAGTCTGGACCGGAACTGCGGTCGTCCTTTGGTTGAACGGATGGCTCGCGGTGCGCTTTGCCCGACGGCAGCCGCAGCAATCTGTTGCGGCCTTCGTGTGGAATCTTGCGGGCAATGCGCCGCCGCCCGACCTGTTCGCGGTCGTGCGCGATCGGCTGCCGTGGTCCCGGGTTATCGCGGGCGGCGCAGGTTTGCTCGCTCTGCTGGTTGCCGCGGCAGAAGTGGCCAATTGGAGCGCCATCCTGCAGTTTTTCTATCACGTTCCCTACGGCGCCAACGATCCGCTCTTCAACAAGGACATCAGTTTCTATCTCTTCGTACTGCCGGTCTATATCCTCATCAAAAACTGGATGCTGCTCACACTCGTTCTGAGCGCGCTTTTCGCCGCGGCGATCTACTGGGTGCACGGCGAGATCGAATACGACGTGCAGCGCCGATCAATGTCGCCGACAGTGATTGCTCACGGCTCGGTGTTGCTTGCTCTCCTCCTGGTCGTGAAGGCCTGGTCGTACGTTCTCGACCGTTATCTGCTGCTGTATGGCGACAACGGCGTCGTCGTCGGCGCCAGTTACACTGATGTGCATGTGGGGCTGCCGGGCCTGTGGCTAATGATCGGGCTGTCGATCATCGCGGCGGTTGCTGTGTTGGCAAACCTCCGGGTCAGGACCTACCGGCTTCCTGCCGCCGCGGTCATGCTTGTCGTCATCGGCTCTTTAGTGCTGTCAGGCATAGCTCCCGTGCTATTCCGGCAGTTCTTCGTCAAACCAAGCGAGTTGGAGCTGGAGAAGCCCTACATTGAACGCAACATCGCGCTCACCCGGCAGGCATACAATCTCGATCAGATCGCAGCCAAGCCGTTTGCTGCCGAACAGAAGCTTACCTTCAAGACGCTCGACGCCAACAAGGCGACAATCGAGAATATCAGGCTGTGGGACTGGCAGCCCTTGTCGGACACCTACGCGCAGCTGCAGGAGATCCGCACCTACTACAAATTCCATCATCTTGACGTCGACCGCTATTGGCTCGACGGCTCCTACCAAAGCGTAATGATCTCGGCCCGCGAACTGCGGCCCTCCTTGCTGCCGCCGAATGCCCAGACCTGGGTCAACCGCCACGTGCTGTTTACTCACGGCACCGGCGCGGTGATGAGCCCGGTCACTCGCAAGAGCAGCGAAGGGCTGCCATTCTTTTATTTGCGCGACATACCCCCTGTTGCGGACGGAGGCCCCCAGATCCGCGAACCGCGCATCTACTACGGCGAAGAGCACGACAGTTACGTCATCGTCAAAGGGAGCACGCCTGAGTTCGACTATCCAAAGGGAAAGGACAATGTCTACGCGGCCTATGACGGCACCGGTGGCGTTCCGATCGGATCGATGGTGTGGAGAGGCCTGTTTGCTTATTACTTCAACGACCCGAACCTGGTGCTCTCCAGCTACATTACCGCCGACAGCCGGATCATGATCCGCCGCAATATCCAGCAACGGGTACAAACGATCGCTCCCTTCCTCAGGCTCGATCACGATCCTTATCTGGTCATCAGCGATGGGCGGATGTTCTGGATGCAGGACGCCTATACGGTGAGTTCCTATTTCCCCTATGCACAGCCTGCGCAAGAGGTGCACCTCAACTACATTCGCAATTCAGTGAAGGTCATCGTCGATGCCTATAACGGAACCGTCGACTTTTATCTGATGGACACCCGTGACCCGGTCGCCGCGACCTTCCAGCGCATCTTTCCGAGCTTGTTCAAGCCATTCGCGGCGATGCCGCCAGACTTGCAGAAGCACATTCGCTATCCGGAGGACCTGTTCCTGATTCAGGCGCGGCTCTATCAGACCTACCACATGGAGGCGGCCGACGTTTTCTATAACCGCGAGGATCTCTGGCAGTTCCCGCGCCAGCCGGGCGGCGGCGGCATAGCAACGATGGCGCCTTATTACATCATCATGCGGCTGCCCGGCGAGCCGCAGGCCGAGTTCTTCCTTATGCTTCCGATGGTGCCTAGCCGCCGCGACAACATGATCGCGTGGCTCGCCGCGCGCTGCGACGCGCCCGACTACGGCAAACTGATCGTCTACGAGTTTCCCAAGGAGAAGCTCGTCTATGGACCATTCCAGATCGAAGCGCGGATCAATCAGAGTACCGAGATATCGCAACAAATCACGCTGTGGAATCAGATGGGCTCGCGGGTGATACGCGGCGCGAACTTGCTTGTGATCCCGATCGAGAATTCGATCCTCTATGTAACGCCGCTCTATCTGCGGGCGGAGCACGGACACCTGCCGGAGCTGAAACGCGTGATCGCGGCCTACGGCGAACATGTGGTGATGAAGGAGACGCTCGCCGAGGCCTTGTCAGCGCTGTTCATGGAGCCCGGCGCTACGCCGGGAGTTTCAACTACGACAGAGGAGAGGCCCGCCACAGGCCCGGCGGCAAGTCAGGCACGGGAGGCGCTTGATCGCTACAATCAAGCAGTGGAGCGATTGAAGTCCGGAGATTGGAAGGGCTTCGGCACGCAGTTCGATGCGATGCGCGAGCTTCTGGAGGAAATGAACCGACGCCCCACCGGCCCCTAGGGCCCCGAACCTTCAGTCCAGCTCGGCCTCCGACCCGGAAATTGCGAACGCGGGTGCGGCACCGCGGTGCAACAAGCAGCGGTAAGTCCGTCGGCGCGACCGCGCGCAAAGGCGCGCCACGCTGCTGCGGCCACAAAGCAAGATGACAACTTGACGCTACAGTGGCAGACTTGATTTCAAGCCAGGCGCGGCACGAAAAGCAAGAAAATAAGAACGAAGCGGACGCGCCAAGGCCACGTCGTCAAAGGGAGGAGATGGCTCATGAAACGCTTGTTTCTGGGATCGATCGCCGCTGCCCTGATGGCATCGGCGTTTGTTGGATCTACCACCGCAGTCATGGCGCAGACGAAGACGCTGAAGATGCAGGCCACGTGGCCAGCGTCGCTCACACTTTATGATAACTTCACCTACTTCGCCGAGCGGGTGAACAAGCTATCGGCCGGTACCTTGAAGATCGAAACGATGCCCGCCGGCCAGGTCGTGCCGGCCTTCGAGGTACTGGACGCGACCCACAAGAAGGTGCTCGACGGATCGCATGCGTGGGCCGGCTACTGGACCGGCAAGAACAAGACCGCGATTCTGTTCACCGGCGGTCCCGGCGGCACCTTCGGCATGGACTACATGGACGTGATGGGCTGGTTCTATCACGGCGGCGGCCTCGATCTTTACAACGAGTTCTATCAGAAAGAGCTCAAGCTCAACGTCGTCGTGTTCCCCATCCTGCCTGCAGGGCCGCAGGCGTTCGGCTGGTTCAAGAAGCCGATCCAGACAGTCGAGGACATGAAGGGCATGAAATGCCGCCAGACCGGCATGGCCGGCGAAGTCTGGCAGGCGCTCGGCTTCACAGTGGTCAACATGCCGGGCGGCGAGATCATTCCCTCCGCACAGCGCGGCGTGATCGACTGCGCGGAATGGGTCGGCGGCATCGAGGACATGCAGCTCGGCTTCCACAACGTCTGGAAGTACCACTATTCACCCGGCTTGCATGAGAACGTGACAGTCGGCGAAATCGTGATCAACGGCGATGTGTGGAAGGAGCTCAGCCCGCAGCACCAGGAGATCATCAAGTCGGCGGCCAACGAGACATTCCTCGTCTGGTGGACCAAGTGGCAGCGCCAGAATGCCGACGCGCTGATTGAGATGCAGCAGAAGCACGGCGTACAGATCCTGCGCACGCCGACCGAGATCCTGCTGACCTTCATCAAGAAGTGGGACGAGATCGCGGCGGCCGAGGGCGCCAAGAACCCGTTCTTCAAGAAGGTGCACGACTCGCAGAAGGCCTATGCCAGCGCTGTGGTGCCGTACAAGCGGTCCTATTTCCCGCCATACTCATTCATGGCGAACTACTACTTCCCGGTCGAGAAATAGGGCCTCGTCCGAGGGCGGCCGGTTCGGCCGCCCTCCATTCACGCGCAGCCCCGCCTGCGTCGCGCCGCAAGGCGCGCCGCACGAACGGTCGGCGGTAGGGTGAGGGATGGCTGAGACAACAGACAGGCAGTCGCCGGCGCTACTGGCCATGATCCGGATCATCGACGGCTTCACGGATCGGACCGGCACGATCATCTCGTGGCTGTCGGTGCCGCTTGTTCTGGCGGTCGCCTACGAGGTTGGAGCGCGCTACCTGTTCAACGCGCCGACCATATGGGCCTACGACGCAACCTACATGCTCTACGGCTCGCTGTTCATGCTCGGCGCGGCTTACGCGCTGCACAAGGGCGCTCACATCCGCACCGACTTTTTCTGGGAGAAGTTCTCCATCCGCAGGAAGGGCCTGATCGACACGATCTCCTACATTGTCTTCTTCTTCCCGAGCCTGATCATGCTGCTGCTGATCAGCTGGAACGAGTTTCACTACTCCTGGCAGATCAACGAGATGTCGGACCAGACGCCGTGGCGGCCGGTGCTGTGGCCGTTCAAGTTCGTCGTGCCGCTCGCCTGCCTCTTGCTGCTGATTCAGGGCGTGTCCGAGTTGATCAAGAGCATCTACATGGTGCGCACCGGCGTCGAGCTCGAGCACAAGGAGAAGGTCGAGATATGACCGCAGAAGCGCTCATCGGCGTCATCATGCTCCTGGTGCTGCTCGGAGCGATCTTCATCGGTGTGCCGATCTCGTTCACGCTGCTGTTTCTCGCCTTTGCGTTCGGTTACATGGGCATGGGCGCGACGGTCTTCGACCTTGCCTACTTCCAGACCATCGGCCTGATGAAGGAAGAACTGCTGGCCGCCGTGCCGCTGTTCATCTTCATGGGCTTCATCACCGAGCAGGCGGGGCTCATGGAGCGCCTTTTCACGGCGTTCCGCATGCTGCTGGCACCGGTGCGCGGCGCACTCTTCCTCGTCGTGATCCTGACCTCGACCGTATTCGCGATGGCGACGGGCATCGTTGGAGCAGCCGTCACCGTTCTTGGCATCATGGCCTCGCCAATCATGACGAAGGCGGGTTATGACGCCAAGCTTTCAGCGGGCACCATCACTGCGGGCGGCACGCTCGGCATTCTCATTCCCCCGTCGGTGATGCTGATCGTGATGGGGCCGGTGCTCGGGGTGTCGGTGGCCGATCTCTATGCTGCAGCCTTCGGGCCGGGCTTCCTGCTGGCCAGCCTGTACATCGCCTATCTGATGGGCCGCGCCTTCATGAACCCCAAACTCGGGCCGCCGGTGCCAATGGACGAGCGGATCTACTCGGCGGGGTACATTGCGCGCGAGGTGATCGTTGGCACGCTGCCCCTGCTCGGGCTCATCACGGCGACGCTCGGCTCGATCATCGGGGGGCTTGCGACGCCGACGGAGGCCGCCGGCATCGGCAGCGTCGGCGCGCTGATCCTGTCCATCGCCTATGGCAGATTCTCGCTCGGCGGACTGCAACGTGCGCTGATCTCGACGATGGCGACGTCGAGCATGGTCCTGCTGCTGGCGGTCACGTCGAACATTTTCGGGGCGGTGTTCGCCCGCCTCGGCTCGGCGAACTGGATCACCGAGACGATGCTCGGCCTCCAGTTGCCGCCCAGCCTTATGCTGATTGTCGTGCTGTTCCTCATTTTCCTGCTGGGTTGGCCGTTCGAGTGGCCGGCCATCATCCTGGTGTTCCTGCCGATCTTCTATCCCGTCGTGAAGGGCATGGGCATCGACCTCATATGGTTCGGAGCATTGGTTGCGGTGGTGCTGCAGACCGCCTTCCTGTCGCCGCCGGTCGCCATGTCGGCGTACTATCTCAAGCAGGTGGTCAAGGGCTGGAGTCTCGCGACGATTTACGCCGGTATGTTCCAGTTCATGATCCTGCAGGTGATCTGCGTTGGGCTGATGATCGCCTTCCCCGGCATTGCGACCTGGTTCCCGCATACGCTGCACGAGGCATCGCGCAGCCAGGTGATCCCCGAGGCGCACAGGAAAATCCTGGAACAGCAGAAGCTGGCACCGTCCCTGGAAGACGACTGGTTGACACCAAAAAAGAAGTAGCCGGGCGTCGGCCGATTGAGTCGGCTCCTCCGGTTTCGCGCTGCTCGCGCTTGAGAGGTATGCCGCACCTCGCGCATGCGAGTGGCACAGGTGGTTGGCAGGAAAGCTGTGGCCACCAGCCGGCGCTTAGCTCGCTGCGTCCTTGATCGCGGTTTCGAAGGTCTTTGCGTCGAAGGCCGGCATACTCTGGATCCGCCCCAGGCCCTGGGTCGCGTACCAGACGGAGAATGCGAGCATCGCCGCCTCATTCGGCGCATCGACGATGTCGACGAAATCGTAGTAGCCCTGCGTGTAGTGGATCGACTCGATCTTGATGCCCAGCTTGTCGAGTTTTGCCTTGGCCTTGCTGGTCCGATCCGATTGCTTGCTTGCCCACTCCGGGCTCAGATTACCAAGCAGCACATATTTCATGGCTACCTCCATGTCATGTTGATCATGCGCGAAGGACCAAACGATTATACGCCTTCCGCGGACCCGTGCCATGCCGTTGTGCGTAGCGGGAGCGGCAAGATATGGGTTCCCCGGCCTATCTCGGCCGACAAGCCCTACAGCCAGCGCCGTACTCGCGCGCGGTAGCGGCGATAGACGTCCCCGAACTTGCGCTCGAGATAGGCTTCCTCGCGGGCGATCACACCGTAGCGGATGACAAGCGCGAAGGGCACCAGCGTCATCAGCAGCCAGAGGCCGTTGAAGGCAATGGCCAAGCCGATGAGCCCCAACACCATGCCGAGATAGATGGGGTTGCGCGTGAAGCGGTAGGGGCCGGCCTCCACGATGGTCGTGGTCGGCAGGTTGGTGGGCACGTTCGAGCCGGCCCGGGTCATGGTAAAGATCGCCCACGCGAACAGCGCCAGCGCAAGGACAAACACTATTGCGCCGAGCCAGCCTGCAGATATCGCGGCCGGCAAGAACGGCAAGGGCATGAGCCAGTTGAGCGCGAGCCCGGCCAACACCGCGAGCGCCCACGCGATCGGCGGCCGGACAATGACGCCAGCGGTATCTGTCGTGTCAGCCATGGCGGGACCGGTGAGCCTGCGCTCCTTTTGATGTGGCCAGCTGAAGACCGTTTGCAAACGTAGCGCAAGATCGCAGGCAGTCCGACATTTCCCGGTTGGATCCCGGCGCCCTTGTGGAAGCAGGATGCCTCAGCGCTGATATCGGCTCCCGCTCGGGATTCTTGCCGCAACGTCAGGTCGGTTTTTCTCGAGCCAGGCCAGAGCCTCCGGACCTTCGACGATGCACTCGAACGTTTCCCAGGTTGGGTCCTCGAGGGATTCCGGTTGAAGCCGCTCTGCCGCGTACGCAACGAGTTCGTGCAGGCCTTCGTATCCTCGTCGGCCCTCAAGGGATTCCGCAACCGCCGTGCTGGCCCACCCTCGCTGGGCCAAATCGATAATGCTCGTAGCTTCAGCCTCGCTGAACCAGGGCGAGGCATCGAACTCGAAACAGAGGACATTATCGGCCGTATGGCAAGTAGCGTGGATCATTGGGTTTCCGTACCGACGCGAACCGTGCTGAGACGAGCCTTGAGCCGAACAATCTCGTCCCCGGCCCTTCATTACAACCTTGCCCGACATCGCACTCCAGAGTGCCATTTCGTTGTCGCATAGCCATCAGTTCTTGACCAAATCCCCCAGCAAGTTTGCCGCCACCGTCAGCTTGGCAAGCGTGAGGCCACTGGCGGCGATCTCCTCGACAGAGCGTCGGATACGGGTCGCCTCAGGATGGGCCGCGAGCCAGTTTCCGGCCGCTTGCTGGCCGGAATCGCCGTTTGCCAGCATGCTGGCGACCAGTCTTCTTTCCGCGGCCGCGATCTGGTCAATGGCCCGATCGATGGCGAGACGTTCGAAATTATCGTTCGCCGGAACGCTGCGTGCGCCGGCGATGATGCGATCGAGGCGGAAATTGGCCTCGGCGGCAAAGAACGTCGTCTCGGTGTCACTGATGGCCCGGTTGGTACGCTCCGCAACGAGCACGATATCCGGTGCCGAGACCAGGGCGTCGAGATCGGCGAGTTCGCCGGCAAGGTCGGCCGGGACGCCGGCATCGATCAGGTCCTGCCGCCGCCTGCTGCGCCCGGCCTGCAAGTCCTCCGGCAGGGTCCTGTCGAGTCCGGCGGCGATCTGCCGGATACCGGGGCCGAAGCGCGCAATGACCGAGTCCAGGCCGACCGTTAAATCGACATTGCGCACATACCAGACCATGCGGGAGAGCAGCAGATCCTGAATCGCTGCGTAGAGACTAAGCTGCAACTGCCCGTCGATGCGGGTGTCTAATCCATCGATCGCATCGTGGAGCCGCTTGAGGCCGTAGGATTCATCCACCGCCACGAGGGCCGTGACGATGGTAGGCACGTCGGCTCCCGTCTCGTCGATCAGGCGCACGACGCAAGCCGGGCCGCAGCGATTGATCACGGCATTGGCGAGATTGGTCGAGATGATCTCCCGTCGAAGGCGATGGGCTTGCACCGAATCGGGAAATTTGTCCTGAACTTCGCGCGGGAAATATTGGGACAATTCGCGGGCGAGATAGGGATCGTCCGGCACTGCGCTGACGAGCAGGTCATCGTAAAGCGTCAGCTTGGCGTAGGCGAGCAAAACGGCAAGTTCCGGCCGTGTCAGGGCTTGGCCGCGGCGGGCACGTTCGGCGATAGCCGCGTCGTCCGGCAGGAACTCCACGGCGCGGCTTAAAAGGCCGCGCTGCTCGAGAGACTGCATCAGGCGGGAGAGGAAGCCGGTCTCGGCCACCCCCTTGCGTTCGGCGAGCGAAAGCGCAAGCGTCTGCTCATAATTGTTGCGCAACACCAGCGCGCCTACCTCGTCGGTCATCGCGGCAAGCAGGCTGTTGCGGTCGTCAGGACTGAGGCGTCCTTCGCGCTCGGGGCGCGCCAGCGCAATCTTGATATTGACCTCGACGTCGGAGGTGTTCACTCCGGCCGAATTGTCGATGGCATCGGTGTTGAGCTTGATGCCGTGCTGCGCCGCTTCGATGCGCCCCCGCTGGGTCACGCCGAGATTGGCGCCTTCGCCGATCACCCGGGCGCGGATATCAGCGCCGGTGACACGGATCGGATCGTTGGCGCGATCGCCAACCTGATCGTCACTTTCCCCCGACGCACGGATCAAGGTGCCGATGCCGCCAAACCAGAGCAGGTCGACGCGTGCCTTGAGGATCCGCCGTCATTACCTCGAAAGGCGTTGCTTGCGGCTTGTCGAGATCAAGCAAGACGCGCACTTCCGGCGCGAGTGGGATTGCCTTGAGCGAGCGAGGGAATACGCCGCCGCCTTGCGAGATCAGCGACTTGTTGTAGTCCTGCCAGCTCGATCGCGGCAGGCCGAACAAGCGTAAGCGCTCGGCATGGCTGATCGCGGGGTCGGGCGAAGGATCGATGAAAATGTCGCGGTGATCAAAAGCTGCGACGAGCCTCGTCGTCGGCGAAAGCAGCATGCCGTTGCCGAAGACGTCGCCGGACATGTCGCCGACACCGGCGACGGTGAAGGGCATGGTCTGGATATCGGTGCCGAGTTCGCGGAAGTGGCGCTTGACCGCTTCCCAGGCACCGCGCGCGGTGATGCCCATCTTCTTGTGGTCATAGCCCTGGCTGCCGCCGGAGGCGAAGGCATCGCCGAGCCAATGGCCCTTCTCGGCCGAGATACCGTTGGCGATGTCGGAGAAGGTGGCGGTGCCCTTGTCGGCGGCTACCACGAGATAGGGGTCGTCGCCGTCATGCCGCACGGTGCTATCAGGCGGCACAATGGTGTCGCCGTCGAGATTGTCGGTGAGCTCGAGCAGCGAGCGAACGAAGATGCGATAGGCTTCGGTGCCCTCGGCCATCCAGGCGTCGCGATTGGAGGGCGGCGGCAGGCGCTTTGGCACAAAGCCGCCTTTGGCGCCGACAGGTACGATCACGGCGTTCTTGACCTGTTGCGCCTTGACCAGGCCGAGGATCTCGGTGCGGAAATCCTGCGGCCGGTCGGACCAGCGCAGCCCGCCACGCGCGACCTTGCCGAAGCGCAGATGGATACCTTCGACACGGGGCGAATAGACGAAGATCTCGTAGAGCGGCCGCGGAGCCGGCAGATTCTCGATCTTGCGCGCGTCGAACTTGAACGAAATGACCGAACGCGGATGTCCGTCCTCGCCGATCTGCCACAGGTTGGTTCGGATGGTTGCCTGCACCAGATTGGTGAAGCGGCGCAGGATGCGGTCTTCATCGAGCGAGGCGACCGATTTGAGCTGCTCCTCGATCTCGGTGAGGAGGGTCGTCTCACGCGACGAACGCTCGGCATCCGTGATGGCGGGGCGCGGATCGAGGCGGGCTTGAAACAGGGCGACCATGTTGGCGGTGATCGCGGCGTTCTTGCGCAAGGTCTCCCACATGTAGTCCTGGCTGAACGGAGCGCGGATCTGGTGCAGGTAGCGGGACAGCGCTCGGATCGCCGAAACTTCGCGCCAGCTCAGGGCCGTGCGCAGGATGAGGGCGTTGTATCCGTCGGACTCGGCGCGATCGCGGACCACCGCCATGATCGAGGCTTCCAGGCGATGGTTGAATTCAGGGTTGATCTCGATCGGCTGGCCGTCGGCGGTCTCGATCGTCATATCGTGCAGCCATACCGGCGCCGGCACCGGCGTGGCGCGGGGCGCGATCTGATAGGTGCGTTCGTTGATCACGCGCATGCCGTGATTTTCGATTACCGGCACGCGATAGGACAGCGACAGGGGCGCGCCATGCGAGAATACCTTCAGGCCGAAGCGCTTTGGATCGTCGTCGCGCGCGGAGCGGTGAACCGAAATCATCACCGGACGAGCGGGCGTGATCTTCTCGATAGTGGCGATATCGGTGATCGCCTGCGATGCATCGAAAACTTCGGTATAGCCCCCAGTAAAAGCCTGGGCGTAACGGTTGGCAAGCATGCGCGCGCGCATGCCATCGGTGGACCCGGCCAGCGCGGCCTTCAGCTTGTCGCCCCAGGTCGCGGCGATGGCGCTGATCCCGGCTTCCAGCGTGGCGCGCTCGACGACGGGCGTCTCACCTTCATAACGTCCGATGATGTAGTGAACGCGCGCAAGCGCTCCTTCGGGGAAGGACACATAAGAGGCGGAAAGGCTTCCCTTGTAGATCTGCGCCAGGAAGGCAGCGACGCGCATGCGCACGTCGGTGTCGTATTTCTCGCGCGGAATGAAGACGAGGATGGAGACGAAGCGATCGAACTTGTCAGCCCGGGCCAGCGCCCGCAAGCGGGGGCGCTCGTAGAGGATCAGAACCTCCATGACGAAATTGTAGAGAGTCTCGACATCGACCTGGACGATCTCGTCACGCGGATAATCTTCGAGAATGTGCAGGAGCGCCTTCCCCGAATGGCTGTTCGGATCGAAGCCGGCGCGCTGGAGCACCAGCTCTACCTTGCGGCGGACATAGGGGATTTGCCGCACCGAGCGAGTATAGGCGCCCGAGGTGAACAGACCGACGAGACGCAGTTCGCCCTCCAGCCTGCCGTCGGACGAATAGAGTTTGATGCCGACATAATCCATCCGTACGCGGCGATGAACGCGGCTGCTCACATTGGCCTTGATGACGATGAGGACGGTCGGCTCGCGCATGAACTCGCGAATTTCCGGCGTCATCACCACCATTTCGGTGCCGCGGCGCAAGACCTTCACATCGGGATCGCGCAGGATACCAAGGCCTTCGCCGGTCGAGATGTCGTCCAGCGCATCGCTGTTTGGCGAGAAGCGATATTCGCGCAGGCCCAGAAAGGTGAAGTTGTCGGCGCACAGCCATTGCAGGAACTGGCCGGCTTCGGCGACATCGTCGATCGGCAGTGGCGGCGGATTGGAGGCGAGCGTCTTGATCGCTTCCTCGACGCGGGCACGCATGGCGCGCCAATCGGTGACGCAGGCGCGTACGTCGCTGAGCGTCCTGGTAAGGCCGTCGATCAGCCTCTCGCGGTCGGCACCGGAGTCGAGACGGGCGATGTGGAAATGGATCAGGCTTTCGCGCTCGCCCTTTGCCCCCGCTGGCAGCGTTTCGCCGTAGAAGCGCAGGAGCTTGCCTTGCCCGTCGCGCTCCACGGCGATGATCGGGTGAGCGACCAGCGTGACGTCGATGCCCTGCTCGGCGAGTTCCGCCATGATCGAATCGAACAGGAAGGGCATATTGTCGTTGAGAACTTCGAGCACGGAAATCTCGCGCCCGTCAGGCATGGTCGGATTGATCACGCGGATATCGGCACTGCCGGCCGTACGCTGCTGCACATGTTCCCAGGCCTGTTCCGCCAGGAAGGCCAAGGACGGGGCGTCGTAGCTGGCAAGATCCTCGAGGTTCGTGTGGCCGAACAAGAGCTCGGCAAAGGCCCGGGAGGTCTTGCCCGGCCGCACGCTTCCCGCCGCCTCGCGGATCAGTGTTGCCCGGGCCTTGTCGTCACGTCGCGCCATAACGTCCTCCATTTCCCGCGCCGTCTGACCGCAGTCACGAACGTCCGCTTGATTTTGGAGTGCATCTCTACGAGCGCCATTGTCTTGACCGGCGTCGATCGCGAAAGCGAAATCCTCGGTTTCGGAGCTTCGGTAGCGCCTGATGACAATACCATGCCAGGGCGACCAAGGCGCGAGCTGTCGTGAGGCATGCCAAAAAATTCCCCACGGTGGAGAGTAACGCCAAAATCGGTGCCGACGACCGCCGAACCGTCAACTATCTGACAAAATCACAAGCAATTTCAATTGTGTAGGGGTTCGCTTTTTGGTTCTGAATGGCGCGCCACTTCGGTGCAGAACTGGGCACACTAAAACCCGCCATTTTTGCGCTTGAAGCAGCGACGAGCGCACGCAGGAGTGCGCTTTTCGATCCCATGATGCGTAGTTCTGTCTGATCGGCTTCGACCCGTTGGGCGAGCGCACGCAGGTGATCGCGGCGGTAGCCTCCGCTATCGGTCCGCGCGCGAGTGTGGGCTGTCCTGGCAGTTGCGCGCGGCGAATCCGATGCCGGCCGAGGCACCGACGAAACACTGTCGCTCCGATGCTTTCGCAACGCGCATTGGCGCCGGCGCCCGGAAAGGCGTCCGCGCGCCGTCGAGTGAGCAGTGAGTGGGCAGTGTTGTCACTCTGCCTTGCCGGCCGTGGTCTCTTGCCCACGGCCCGACCGCCAGACCGGATCTGGGCGAGACCATAGCACCGCGTCGCGGATAGCTTCTGCCAATGCCTCTGCCTGCACTGCAAGGAAACGCGCGCCCTTTTCAGCCGTGGCGGTCCGCGGGTCTCCCCAAGTCCCTGTGATCGGCGCGCGTTCGGAGAATGAATAGAACCGAGAGAAACCCGCCGGCGCTTGGACTGGGGCGGGAGCCTGCTGCATCGCCTCGTCCAACTTATGCGCCTTCACAATATCCTTCGCTATTGCCATCATGACCGAGGTTTCACCCTCGCAAGCATGTTTCGGCGCGGTGTCGGACTCGAAGATCGCTGCGATCTTTGCGGGCGCCAGGAACCACGGCGTCGTGGCTACGATTGGGAAATCGTATGCCACCGCCAGTTCGCGCGATGCCACAGCAAGAGGATCGATATTGCCGCCGTGGCCGTTTACGATCAGCAAGCGGACAAAGCCCAATGCGCGGAGCGATCGCACGATGCTTTCAAGGATCGCGCGATAAGCCGCATAGTCAACGCTGATCGTGCCGCCAAAAGGCAAATGATGCTCGCTCAAACCCAACCATAGGCCGGGCAGCACAGCGACCGGCACCGGATTTGGACCCTCGACCACCAACCGAGCGGCCGCAATCGACGCAGCACTGGCGCTCGCGGTATCGGTGATAACAGGTGGATGCGGGCCATGCTGCTCCAGCGAGCCAGCAGGCAGGATCGCCAGAGCCCCTTTGCGTGCGGCTATCTCGCGCAGATCCGGAGCGGTCATGCGTGCCCATTCGACTTCAATGCTCATAACGATCTCCCGAAAGGATTGGATCGAGAGAGTATCATGTGGTCCGAAACGGTACAGCGCAGGGGCCGGGCACAAAATTACGAAAACAACCCCATGCAAAGTAGAATGGGACCCGGCTCGCAGTACTCGCGCCGCTTGTACCCCGGGAGCACGCGATGGTCCGCTGTCACGGCCCAATCCAATCGCGTCCCGCTCTAATCAGTCGCGCTGGCTGCCAAGGCTCGCGAATAGTTTGTTAACTACTCTCTACGCTACCGATACTCGCACGCGCCCCTCATCGGAAACGACGTTCTCAGCTCACGCCGCGCAGCTTGCCGAATAGGTCTGTGCATTGCCGGAGGCCGCGGAGCAGAAAGCCGCATAGTAGGCTTCCAGTTCGGCCACGGCGCGATGCTCCCATTCCTTGGCTTGCGCCAGCAGGGAACAGCTATGAACCGGCCGGAAGGCCGCGGTCTGGCGATACAGCGACGCGATGGTGCGGTACCGGCGAACGTTTTCCATGATTGCCAGGCTGTTCATGTTCGTATCTCCCCATTCCTTTTCCCGAACACGAACTTGCGGCAGAACGATTTTCGATTCGTTAGCGCGAGAGGGAGAGAGAACGTGTGGTTTCCGAACTGTTGACGGTGCACCCTCACGGGTGAACACGGCGCAGCCCTTGAGACTTCGGAAGCTCGGCCGCTTCAATCGCCCGTGCGCACGGCCTGCGGCGAGGCCGGCGAATTTCCGCTCGAACAGACAACGCTTGGCAGGAACAATCCTCCATCAAGCGACCATGCGGGCAACATCGTGCGGGCGCAGAATGCCAGTCCGATCCCGAGAAGCGATGCGCACACCAGCGTGGCCGCGAACGGCCAAGCCGTCCGCTTTCGTTGCGGTGACGATGGCAGTCTGGCTGCGATGGTCGCTGGCGCTTGGTTCGAGCTGGACACTGGTCAGGATCCTGACTGGAGAATGATGCGTTCGAGACCAGTCCCGCGCAGGGCCTGCGAAGCTGCAGCCTAATGGTGCTTGTGCTGCTGCGCGACGCCACTGACCGCGGCGCCGGGATTTTCCTCGACGTTGTAGACGATCTCGACAGGCCCGGCCTTCTCGAACACCAGCGTGCCCTTCACCTTCTGGCCGAGCTGCAATGGCTCCTTGAGGCCGAGCAGCACGATACGAAGCGAGCCGGGCTTGAGCTCGATGGTCTTGCCGGGCTTGATCTCGATGCCGTTCGCGAGCGGGCGCGTCTTCGTCACGCCGTCCACATCGACTATCTCGTGCACCTCGATCTGGCCTGCCGCGGGCGAGGCGCCTCCGATCAGGCGATCCGCGGTCTTTCCCTTGTTGGTGATGGTGAGATAGCCGCCCGCGATGTTGGCGTCTTTCGGGGTCGGGCGCGACCAGGGATGCCCGATGTCGATGGCGCCAACCTTGAACTCGTGCGCGCCGGCCGCAGTCGCAATGAGCAAACTTGCTGCGACAAAAATGGCCGCGGTGACAAACACAAAGATATCTCTGACGATAGTTGTCATAATTGTCCTACTCCGATACGCGCGCTGGACGGTTAAGGCATGTAGAGAAACAATCAGACGCGATTACGGCTGGTGCTCGCCGTGATTGCGGCTACGGCCGGACGTGATTGCGGCTACCCGATCGTGGCGCGAGAAAAAGCCGGCGCACAACCGGGCAATCGGACCGCGCCTCTTTCGCCATTCGCTCAACACGCGACAGCCACACCCAAGCCGCGCTCGCGATGACGCCTTCTCTTTTCCGCTTCCCTTCCGTCGCGAGCAGGCCGCGCTTCTCGCACGATCCAGTCAATCTCGCGCCCGATTGCGATGGCTAATCGTCGAGCATCGAGTGTAAGGGGGCGTATGTGTGTGCGTATCTTAAACGGCCCGCGGCCGGCATCTTTTCATCCATGCTGTTTTTTTTGGCGCTACCAGCGGAAGCGCATCATCCCGGCGGCGGCGGCAACACCGGTAGCGGCGGCCCCATCAACACCATCTCGGCCGACACGCTTTCCGAAGGGCTGATCGCCGCATCGGTCCGCTACGAATTCATCCGCCTGGGCCAGCTCAGCGACGCCGACCTGCTTGCCGCTGCGAGCAAAGGCACGCACGCGCATTCGCTCCGCTCGATCGACGCCATCTCGATTTCGGCCGCCTACGGCATCACCAACGACTTCACGGTTGCCGTTCGCGCCGGGGGCGTCCGCCGCTCGGGTATCCGCGAACCCGCAGAAGACATGCTGAGCGGCGGCCATATGGGCATGATGAATACGAGCGACATGAGCAGCCTGATGAGCCCCGACGGCATCAACCGGCGCGGCAACTCGGCCGGATTCGGCGACGTGACCATGCTCGGGCAATACCGCTTCCACAACAACGCGCAAACGGGAACGTCGGCCGCTGTGCTGTTCGGCTTCAAGGCGCCGACCGGCAACACCAACCAACGCGACGCCGCCGGCCAGCTTTTCCAGGCCGAATTTCAGCCGGGCTCGGGCTCGTGGGACGGCCTGTTCGGCGCCGCCTTCACCAAGCGCACAGGCCGCTGGTCGTTCGACGTGAGCGGCCTTTACTATCTGATCAGCACAGGCACACAGGACACCAATCTCGGCGACCGCTTCCTGTTCGGCACCGCCGTCTCATATCGCCTGGTCGGCGCCAACGGCTCGGCGAAAGAGGTGGCGTTGCACGAGTACTGCATGCAGCCCCGCAATCAGTTGCAGGAGCATTGCCTCTATCACGCCAACCACGACCACAGCGACATGATGAAGACGCCCTACACGCTCGACCTCGTTCTCGAGCTCAATGGCGAGTGGCACGACAAGCAGAAGATCGCCGGCATTCCGGATCCCAATTCGGGCGGCACCACGGTCTACCTCTCGCCCGGCGTGCGCGTGGGCTTCGATCGCTTCTCGGGCTTCGTCTCCGTCGGCGTGCCGGTCATCAACCTGCACAACGGCGTTCAGTCCAAGCCCGATTATCGCATCCTCACGGGGATCGGCGCGCGGCTGAATTAAGCGCGGAAGTCGGTGGCCTCGGGCGAGACATTCGGGTCGCCGGCGGAGCTTGGTCGCTCCACCCGCGGCCGAAAGGTCGCAGCGGACGTCACGCGGCGCGGATGTTGCCGAGGAATTTGCCGGTTTCGGTCTCGAGCTGCTCGGATTGCGAGGTGAGCTGGGCTGCTGCGTTCAAGACAAGGGTCGCGGCAGCGTCGACCTTGCTCGATGCTTCGCGTACGCCTGTGATGTTTTGCATCACCTCCTGGGCGCCCTGTGCCGCCTGCTGCACGCTGCGGGCAATCTCGTTGGTCGCAGCGCCCTGCTCTTCGACGGCGGCCGCAATGGAGCCGGTGATTTCGTTCATCTGCCCGATCGTGGTGCCGATTTCGCGGATGGCCTCGACGGTCGAGCCGGTGGCGTCGCGGATGGCCTGGATCTGGCTCGTGATTTCTTCGGTGGCCTTGGCGGTTTGCGACGACAGCGCCTTGACCTCGTTGGCCACGACGGCAAAGCCCCTGCCGGCGTCGCCCGCCCGGGCGGCCTCGATGGTGGCGTTCAAGGCCAGCAGGTTGGTTTGTCCCGCGATGGTCTGGATCAGCGCCATGACCTCGCCGATCTTTTGGGAGGCCTCGACCAGGCGCCCGACCATGGCCTCGGTCCGGCCGGCCTGCCCGACCGCGCTCTGGGCAATCGACGAAGACTGGGTGACCTGCCGCGCGATCTCCTGGATCGAGGACGACAATTCCTCCGCCGAGGCCGCAACCGTCTGAACGTTCGACGCGGTCTGCTCGGCCGCGGCCGCGACCTTGGCGCTCTGATCCGTCGTCCCCACCGCAATCGTGGACATCGACGAAGCCGAATCCTGCAGCTCGTCGGCGGCGGTGGCGGTGCCCCGGATCACTCCGCCGATGCTGCGCTCGAAGTCGTCGGCGATGCGGGCGAGATCCGTCCGCCGCTCCTCGGCAGAGCGGACCTTCATCTCTTCCTGTTCGGTGCGGAGCCGTGTCGTTTCAACCAGATGATCCCTGAAGACCTGCAGGCTTCGCGCAATCCGGCCGATCTCGTTGGTCCGGTCGACGAAGGGAATCTCGACCGCAAGATTGCCCTTGGCCAGTTCGTCCATCGCCGCGCAGGTCCTGTTGAGCGGAACGACCAGGCCGCGGCCGAGCCAGAATGCGACAAAGCCCGCGAGCGCCAAGCCGGCCAGCCCGCCGATCCCGGCCCAGATCATCCGGCGGAAAACCACCGCGTCGATATCGTCGACATAGGCGCCGGCCTGAAGCGCCAGCAGCTTGTCGCCCGCGCCAAACGACCCGACATAGGAAACCTTGCGGAGTTCGGCGCCACCGGCGGAGCGGGGCGAGAGATATTCGACAAAGCCGCCGCCGGCGCGCGCGGTCCGCACGATGTCCTGGATCAAGAGCTTGCCGCTCTTGTCCTTGAACTCCCAGCGGTTGACGTTGATGTATTTGGGATTGGCATGCACGTAGGTGACGCCGGCGTCGGCGCTGCCCGTGCCGTAGACGCCGATATAGTCCGAATATTCGCCCCAGCGCATGGCGCTGATGGAGGCAAAGGCCATCTGGCGCGCCTTGTCCGGCTCGATCCTGCCGGCCTTGGCCTCACCCTCGTAGTGGGCAAGAACCTTGGTCGCGGCCTCGACAAGATTGCGGACCGTGGTGCGCCGCTCGTCGAGCGTCGCATCGCGCAACACCAGGATCTGCAGGGCGGAGACGGCAAAAAGCACGATCGTCAGCGCCGCAATGATCATCGCAAAACGCTGATAGACGGTGAGGTTACGCATGCCGCTTGCCTTCCTGTTGGTTGAGG
Organism: Bradyrhizobium algeriense; assembly: GCF_036924595.1. Taxonomy (NCBI): domain Bacteria; kingdom Pseudomonadati; phylum Pseudomonadota; class Alphaproteobacteria; order Hyphomicrobiales; family Nitrobacteraceae; genus Bradyrhizobium; species Bradyrhizobium algeriense. The sequence goes on from NZ_JAZHRV010000001.1 coordinate 6,972,053, forward strand.
ATTCGTACCAGCACAACGTTAATCCATTGTTATCGGGTTGCGCGGATGACCCGCAGCGTCCGATCGCGAGAATCGGCGCTTGAAATGACCGCGCCGCGGCGACACAATGGCGCCCACCCTTCCAACAAGACGTGCCAATGATCCCCGCACCGTGCGGAATCGCATGGTGCGCTAAGAGTGACCCACAATGGCTGAAGCCGATCTCGACATTTTCATCCGGCAAATCGCAAAAGCGCAGAACAAGAGCCTGATGGCCGCCGTCAAGAAACGGCGCGACCAGATCATGGCCCGCGCGGCCAAGGCCAAGGACAAGGAGACCCGGAATCAATTCCGGCTGATCGCCAAGAGCACGATGGAGCTCGGCACGGCGGCGGCCAAGCGGCTGCAGAATTCGGCGGAAAACACCGCCGATAGCTACGCCCGGGCGATCAGGAACGCCGCCGAGGAAGCCACGGCGGCTGCGAAGGCGGCGAAAAAGCCTGCCAAGAAGAAGGACGATTGAAGCGGCGCCCGAGCTCAGGCTGCCCTATGGGCACGGTAAATGCCGCGCTCGAATAGACGATAGACGTTAAGCGCGCGCTGGTCGGCGAACGGCAATATCTGCATCATGATCACCCCCGTGATACGCGACGCCGGGTCGATCCAATAGTAGGTATTGTAAAGCCCGGCCCATGTCAGGCTGCCCGCCCTGCGTCCGTCCGGTACAGGATCGATGTTGATCATATCGCCAAGCCCCCACCGCAGCCGGACTCCCGGGAAAAAATCGACGTTGTCGGACAATGCGGGATTTGTTGTCTTGAGAACTCCCGCGTCGAGGTTGCCGATCTGATTGGTGGACATGAGCGCGACCGTCTGCGGCCGCAGGATGCTCTTCCCGGCAAGTGCTCCGCCATTCAACAGCGCCTGGAGCAAAGTCAGATAATCCGGCGCTGTGGAATAGATGCCGCCACCACCGGAAATCACTTTCGGCTCGGTTCGTCTCACCAAGGGCTGCGGCGCAAGCGTCCCATCCGCCTTGCGCAAATGCAGACTTGCCTGGCGGCCGCGCTGCTTCTCGGTGAGCGAGAAGGCGGTGTCGTACATCCCGAGCGGACCCAGGATGTGATCGCGGAAATAGCGATCCAGACTTTGCCCACTGATGATCTCTACCAGCCGGCCGACCCGGTCGAGACTGCCGCCATAGGCCCACCTCGTGTCCGGATCGAACATCAGCGGCGCACGCGGCAGCGCGGTATCGTTGCGGGATGCCTTGCCGTAGCGAACGACATTCGTGTCCCAAAGCTGGTAGCTAAGCCCGGATGTGTGCGTCAACAGATTGCGTAGTGTGATGGGCTTTCGCGCGGCGCGCAGTTGCGGGGTCCCGTGCGGATCGAAACCATCGAGAACTTGAGGCGACCCAAGCGTCGGATCAATTCTCGCCGCCGGTTCGTCCAGCTTGAGTTTGTCCCGCTCGACGAGCTGCAGGGCTGCGACGGATGTCAGCAATTTGGTCATTGACGCGATACTGAAGACCGTATCGACCCACATCCTGGCAGCCGCGCCCATGCTTCTCGCGCCAAATGCGCCCTGGTAGATCACCGACTGCTCCGTTGCGGCCATGGCGACAACGCCCGGCACGTCTGCCGCATCGACCCGAGCCTGCAAGACGGCGTCGATTTCCAGGCTACGAGACGGCGTGCGCAACGGAGCCGCAAGGCCAGGAATGGCTGCACCGGGGATCAGGCCTGCCGCCGCGACGGCTGCCGTTCGCAACAACGTATCGCGCCGACTGAACCGCACTGTCATCGCGCTCCCCTCAACGCTTTGGCACCTAAGTGCTGCCGGCGGTAAGCATTCCCTTCAATTTCAGTACCGCGCTGTCAGGTGTCGTTAGCACTGGCCGCCTGGTTACCTCGGCGACCCGTTCTGCGGCAGGTGCCATGCTGTATTGCGCCAGCGCGATCAGGTCGCAATCGCGCAAATCTATTGAAGATTCGACGACCAAACGATCATGCGTCGCGCGGTCGCCGCGATCGAGCGCGGCCATGGCGCCTTCCGCCAGTTTCGGCACCAGTTCGATCGACGGCGGAAACTCCGGCGGCATCGAGGCCAGTGTAGGCGGAAACGTCGACAGCAGCCCAATTCGGCGCCCCCGCGCGACCGCCTGCTCGATCATCGCCTCATTGGGCTTGAGCACCGGCATCGGGGCGTGCGCGCGGGCGACCGCTTCGATGCAGGGGCCGAACGCCGAACAGGTGAACAGGATCGCGTCCGATCCGGTGCCGGCGGCGTAGCGCCCGAGCCGGAGGAAGCGCTCTGTCATCGCGTCGGTGAGCCCGCCGTCGCGCGCCAGATCGGCCGACAGGCTGTCGTCGAGCAGATTCATCAGGCGGGCGTCCGGCCAAAGCCTCGCAAAGGAGGCCTCGATCGGCACGATCGAATGCTTCAGGGCGTGGATCAGGGTGATGCGCATGCGCGACAGTCTGGCTGCGGCACGGCTGGTGTCAACCCGACGCGCCGCAATGGTTTTTTGTTTGACGCGTTTTCTTTACGCGAACCGGTATCCACCCCGGATCAAGTCCGGGGCAGGCTTTCGCTCGAAAACGCTATGACCTTCACTTAAACGGCAGGGCGTACATCAGGCCGCCCTTGGCCCAGGCCGCGTTCAGGCCGCGATCGAGCTTCAGCGGGCTCGACTTGCCGACATTGCGCTCAAATATCTCGCCGTAATTGCCACCCGCCTTGATTGCTTGCAGCATCCACTTGTTGTCGAGGCCGAACCGCGATCCGAGATCGCCTGACGTGCCGAGCAGCCGCTGGATGGCCGGGATGCTGGACTTCGCCATCTCGTCGGCATTGGCCGCGGTGACGCCGAGTTCTTCCGCCTCGATCAGGCCGTAATGCAGCCAGGCGATGATGTCGGTCCACACCTCGTCGCCGTTGCGGGTGAACGGCCCGAGCGGCTCCTTGCTGATGGTCTGCGGCAGCACGACATAGTCGGCGGGATTCGAGGCCGCCGTGGTGACGGCGCCCGCCAGCGCCGATGCGTCCTGGGTCATGGCATCGCAGCGCCCGCCGAAGAAGGTCTGGTACATGGTGTCGGTGCGGTCGAACACCAGCGGTTTCCATTCGATGCCGTTGGCGCGGCCGTAATCGCCGAGCGTGACTTCGTGGGTCGTGCCCTGCGCGACGCAGACGGTGGCGCCGTTCAGGCCCTTGAGATCCTTGACGCCGGCATCGGCACGCACGACAAACCCCTGGCCGTCGTAGAAATTGACCGGGCCCTGCCGCAGTCCGAGCGTCACGCCACGCAGATAGGTCTGGGTCGAGTTGCGGTAGAGCACGTCGATTTCGCCTGACTGCAGGGCGGTGAAGCGGTTCTGCGCCGTGAGTGCGACGTATCGCACTTTTTTGGCGTCGCCGAGCACGCCGGCCGCCAAGGCGCGGCAATAGTCGACGTCGAGCCCCTTGTAGTTGCCTTGCGAGTCCGGCGTCGAGAAGCCGGCAAAGCCGGTGCTGACGCCGCACACCAGCATGCCGCGCTGCTTGACCGTATCAAGCGTTCCGGCCTGCGCCGTCAGGCACGACGCGGCGAGCAAGCCTGTAGCGATGACGACCTTCTTCATATCGTTCCTCCTGCTAATGACCCACACTGTTCAAGGCGCTATCGACCGCGTGACCGAGGCGGTCGACAATCATGTCGATATCGTCCGACGTCGCGATATAGGGCGGCGCGAGCAGCACATGATCGCCGCTGCGGCCATCCATGCATCCGCCCGCGGGATAGCAGCCAAGGCCGCCTTCGAACGCGATGGCTTTGATGCGCTGGTTCAATTTCAGCGCCGGATCGAACGGCGCGCGGGTGGCGCGATCGGCGACGAGTTCGATGGCCTGGAACAGGCCGCGGCCCCTGATGTCGCCGACATGGCGGTGATTACCAAAACGCTCGGTCAGCCGCCGCTCGAGTTGCCCGCCGAGAGTCTTGACCCTGTCGAGCAATTGCTCGTCATCGATCACCCGCTGCACCTCGAGCGCCGCGGCGCAGGCCAGCGGGTGGGCCATATAGGTATGGCCGTGCAGGAACGCGCCCGAACCGTCGCGGATCACATCGACGATGCGCGCGCTCGCAAGCATGGCGCCGATCGGCTGGTAGCCGCCGCCCAGTCCCTTGGCGATCGCCTGGATGTCGGGCGCGATGCCTTCCTGCTCCCAGGCGTGGCGCGTGCCGGTGCGGCCCATGCCGCACATCACCTCGTCGAGGATGACCAGCGCACCGTGCCGGCCACAGATCTCCCGGACGGCGCGGAAATATCCCTCCGGCGCCGGCACGCAGCCGGCGGTCGCGCCCACAACGGGCTCGGCGATGAACGCCACCACGTTCTCCGGGCCAAGGCGCTGGAATTCCGCCTCGAGCTCGGCCGCCAGCCGGCCGACGAAATCCACATCGGATTCGCTGTCCTGTTTTTCGTGATAGGCGAAGGCCGGGGTCACGTGGCTGAAGGCCGACGACAGCAGCGGGGCATAGGGCTCGCGGCGCCACGCATTGCCGCCGGCAGCCAGCGCTCCCAGCGTATTGCCGTGATAGCTCTGGCGACGCGCGATGAAGCGCTGGCGCTGCGGCTGGCCGATCTCGATAAAATACTGCCGCGCCAGCTTGATAGCGGCCTCGATCGCTTCCGAACCGCCGCTGACGAGATAGGCGTAACCGAGACCGCCGGGCTCGTGGCCCACGAGCTTGTCGGCCAGCGCTTCGGCCGGCTCCGACGAGAAGAAGCTGGTGTGGGCGTAGGCCAGCTTAGACGCCTGCCGCGACATCGCCTCGAGCACACGCGGATGCTGGTGGCCGAGACAGGAGACGGCAGCGCCGCCGGATGCATCCAGAATCCGCCTTCCGCCCTCGCCAATCAGCCAGACGCCCTCGCCGCCGATCGCCCTGGGAGGGGTTTCACGCAGGCTTCGATGCAGCACCCGGCTCTTGCTGACGCTCATGACGGTCAACCCTCCTCGGCAACATATTGCGACATCGCGGCCAGCCGGCCTTCGGTCTCCTCAAGGCGGCGCTTTGCCTTGGCGCCGCCCAGCACGAAGGTGACCGCCGCCAGCGATTGCGCAATCGCAACGGCGCCGGTCAGGCTCGGGAAGAATCCGGGCGATGCGGCGGCCTCATAGAGCAGCAGATGATCGGCGCCCTCCGCCATCGGCGCGGTGATCGCGTCGGCAATCGCAATCAATGTGGCGCCGGAATCATGCGCGGCGCGCGCCGACAGCACGCTGGCCCTGGAATAGGGCGCAAAGCCGATGACCACGACCGCATCGCCGCGCTGGAAGGCGCCAAGGTCGAGATCTTCCGGACCGGAGCCGCCGACCAGTTGCACCTCGTCAGACCGAAACAGCCGGAGCTGATAGTTGAGCAACTCGGCGACGCTGCGGCAGCTTCGAAAGCCGGCGATCCAGATTCGCCGCGCGGCATGCAGCGCCTTGGCTGCTTCGGCCACGGAACTCGTGGAAATGCGCGCAAGGCCTGCCGCCTCGGCTTCCAGCTTGTCGGCGACCAACGAGATGTCGGCGTGGGGTCCCTTGCGGCCGGCGCGGGTGCGGGCCGAGAACGGCTGGGCCTGCGCCGGCCGGCGCGCCTCGGTCAACGCGGCGCGCAACTCGTCCCATCCGGAATAGCCCAGCGCTTTGGCCAGACGCGTGAAGGCCGCGGGATCGGCACCGGCCTCGGCGGCCAGATCGCGCATCGAACGCGTGGTGGCGTCGTAGTCATTGGCGGCGACGAAGCGCCCGACCTGCTGCAGCCGCGCCGGCAGCGACGGCAGGGCACTGCATAGTTCGCTCAGCGGCGAGGATTTCGGCTGGGACTGCGCCATGAAACATATGTTGCACAAATATCGTTTTGGTGCAACATTTGAAACGCGCCCCCAGGACGCATGGCCGAAGATCGCTGTTGCCAGAAGGATCCTTGTGCTGTGACAACATCGACGCCCGAACTCCGCCGCCGCAGGCAACTGCGCTTCTCGCTGAACCGCCAGCAGATCATCGGCCTGCTCTGGCAGGTCGCGGTAGTCGGGATCGCGGTCGCGATCGTCGCCTTCCTGTGGTCGAACGCCCTGCACAATCTGTCGGTACGGCGGATTTCGACCGGCTTCGCCTTTCTCGGCCGCGAAGCCGGGATGCCGATCGCGGACACCTGGCTCGCCTACAGCCCCAGGGATCCTTACGCCCGTGCCTTCATCGTCGGCATCATCAATACGCTCCGCGTCGCGGTAATCGGCATCGTGCTGGCGACCGTGATCGGCACGCTGATCGGCATCGCGCGGCTGTCGTCGAACTGGCTGTTGTCACGGCTGGCCGCCGTCTATGTCGAACTGCTCCGCGACATTCCCCTGCTGCTGCAATTGCTGTTCTGGTATGTGCTGATGCAGGGATTGCCGGCGGCGCGGGCCGCATGGAAGCCGATCGAGGGAGTGTTTCTTTCCAACCGGGGCTTGATACTTCCATCAGTCCCGATCGCGGAAGCAAACCTCTGGGTGATCGCGGCCGTCGTGGCCGGGCTGATCGCGCTCTATGTGCTGCGGCGGCAATTGATGGCGCGGCAGATGGCCGACGGCAAGGTGCGGCGTCTCTGGCCCTACGCGCTGGCGCTCGTCGTCGGATTTCCGGCGCTGGTGTCGTTTGGCCTCGGCGCATCCTGGACCGTGACGATGCCGGAACTGCGCGGCTTCAATTTCGTCGGCGGGCTGACGCTGGCGCCGGAATATTTTGCGCTGCTCATCGCGCTCGTCACCTACACGTCTGCCTTCGTCGCCGAAATCGTCCGTAGCGGCATCCAGGCTGTGCCCAGGGGCCAATGGGATGCTGCCAACGCGCTCGGCCTGCGCCGGAGCTTTGTGCTTCAGCGCATCGTGCTGCCGCAGGCGCTGCGCGTTATCATTCCGCCGATGACCAGCCAGTATCTGAACCTCACCAAGAATTCCTCGCTTGCGGTCGCGGTCGGCTATCAGGACGTGGTGTCGATCGCCAACACGACGCTGAACCAGACCGGTCAGGCGATCGAAGCCATCGCGCTCATCATGATGGTATTCCTGACCATCAGCCTCGGCATCAGCCTGTTCATGAACTGGTACAATGCGCGCATCGCGCTGGTGGAGCGCTGATCCCATGACGTCGATTACTGATGCGCCGCAAAATCCGCTGCCGTTCAAGAGCGCGCGATCGCGCAAGATCCCGGGCGGGCGCGTCATCCGCTGGCTGCGCGCCAACCTGTTCGCCTCGGTCACCTCAAGCGTTATTTCCGTGCTGCTGATCGCGCTGCTCGCAAAGGCGTTCGTGAGCCTCGTGCAATGGGGCTACTGGAATGCGATCTGGTCGGTGCCCGGCGACCAGACCGGCGCCTGCCGGTCGATCCGCGGGCTCGGCGCCTGCTGGGCCGTGCTCCCCGAGAAATATCGCTTCATCCTGTTCGGCACCTATCCATTCAGCGAGCAATGGCGTCCGGCGCTGGTGTGCCTGACATTCATTGCGCTGTTCTATGTGTCGAGCCGGCGGAGCTGGTGGCGCAAGGAACTGGTGGCGGTGTGGGCGGCGGCGCTGGCGCTGATCGGCGTGCTGATGTGGGGCGGCATCGCAGGACTAACCTACGTGTCGCAGGACCGCTGGGGCGGGCTGCCGGTGACGCTGATCCTGGCAACGTTCGGGCTCGCCTTCGGCTTTCCGCTCGGCATCGTCGTGGCGCTGGGCCGCCGCTCGAAACTTCCCGCGATCCGATCGCTCTGCGTGCTCTATGTCGAACTGATCCGCGGCGTCCCGCTGATCAGCCTCTTGTTCATGGCGAGCGTGATGTTTCCGCTGTTCATGCCCGACGGCGTCAACATCGATAAACTGCTCCGGGCTCAGATCGCGTTCGTGCTGTACGCCGGCGCCTATCTTGCCGAAGTTATCCGCGGCGGGCTGCAGGCCGTACCGAGAGGGCAGCACGACGCCGCCGACGCGCTCGGGCTTTCCTACTGGAAGAAGAACGGCCTGATCATCCTGCCGCAGGCGATCCGCCACGTGATCCCGCCGCTGGTGAACACGTTCATCGCCTTCTTCAAGGATACCAGCCTGGTGCTGATCATCGGCATTTTCGACCTGCTGACGACGGCGAAGACGTCGATCATCGATCCGGCCTGGCAGCCGTTCAGCGTCGAAGTCTATATATTCGTCGGCCTGATCTATTTCGTCTTCTGCTTCGCGATGTCGCGCTACAGCCGGCGTCTGGAGGCGCAGGCGCACCCGAACTGACGGCGGAGCTTAGCGCCGGCGTTGCCGGCTCTTGAACCGATGACCAATGACGATCGGTTCTGCGCGCGGGCGCTCGGCGCTTTCGCATGCTCACACGAGCGCATCGAACCGCCGCACGTTTCCTGTTGTTGTGCGCAGGCGGTGAGGTCTGAATATTTTGTGGCACGGGCAGACGTAAAGCAGCCGCGACCAGTTATCCGCAGGCTTGGGGCATGGGTGTCCGATCGTTGGCTGGCGCGGGACAGCGAGACGAGGCCAGCAATTCCACCGCACTGCATACGGCTTGCTGTCCTGATGCCGGTACGAGCTACACCTTCACCAGGCTTTCGAAGCCGCCATAGATCAGCCGCTTGCCGTCGAACGGCGGCGGGCCGTCCGTCATCTTTTTGAGCCGCGGGTCCGCCATCACCTTGGCGTTGATCTTGTCGCGCTGGGCGCGCGACTTGTAGGTGATCCAGGCGAACACCACCGTTTCACCCGGCTTCAGCTTGACACTGCGCGGGAACGAGGTGAGCTTGCCTACCTTGACGTCGTCGGCAACCCATTCGCGGTAATCCAGCGCACCGTATTCGCGCCAGACCTTGCCGCACTTCTTTGAAAGCGCGACGTATTCCGCGAGCTTTTTCTTCGGCACGGCGACGATGAAGCCATCGACGTAAGGCATGGGGAATTTCCTCTTGTTCTCCGGCGTCATTGCGAGCCACCCGGTCGGCGCGTAGCGCCGCCGGATGGCTCGCAATGACGGCCAGGCGATTTTAGCTATGACAGCAAGATGCCTGAATCGGCGCCGGCTGGTATTGGTCACGTAGCCGCACCCAGTCCATCGGATATGGCAGGCCTTCCTCATGACGCCCGAGCGGGGTCAGGTCGAGGTAGTGATAGGCGGCGTTCATCATGTCGAGGCCGCGCGAGAAACACGAATAGGTATGGAAGATGTTCCCGGCCTCATCGCGGTAGAACACGCTGATTCCGGGCGCTTCCTCGCTTCCGAACGGGGTGGTTCCGAAATTGTAGTTGCCGCCTCTCTCGATCTGCTCCGGCGTGAATGAAACGCCGTAGTCGTAGTTGAACGTATTGCCGCCGGACGACAGCCAGTCAAACGTCCACCCCATCCGCTGCTTGAAGGCGGCAAGCTTTGGCAGCGGCGCGCGCGAGATCGCGACCATCGTAGTGTCGCGGGCGGCGAGGTGCGGGATCATGCGCTCGAAGCCATCGGCCCAGAACGAGCAGCTCTTGCAGGCCTCGTTCCAATCCGGTGCAAACATCACATGCTGCACCACGAGCTGGCTGCGTCCCTTGAACAGATCACCGAGCGACACCTTGCCGTCGGGCCCATCGAACATGTAATCCTTGTCGACCTTGACCCATGGCAGCGCACGGCGCTCCTCGGCCAGGCGCTCGCGCGCCTTGGTGTATTCCTTCTCATGCGCAAGGTGGGCCTTGCGGGCGACGATCCATTCTTCGCGGGAAACGACGGGGTGAGGCTGCATGGGCTGCTCCTGCGTTCAGGCCAGATAGCTTTCGAGCTTGCCAAGGAATTCCGTCCATCCGCGCTCGTGATTGTCGCGTGCGGTCGCATCGACGAACTGCGCGTGATTGAAGATGAGCAGCGTGCCGCTGCCTTCCGGCTTGATCGAAATCGTCACCAGCGATTCCCGCTCCGGCGTCGAATGCCACGCCCAGCTAAAAACCAGCCGCTGGTTCGGAATGACCTCGCGATAGACGCCGCCGACCTCGTTGTAATTGCCGTTGGCGCTGAAGCTGATGCGGTAGCGGCCGCCGACGCGCAGATCGATATCGGCCTTGACCGAGCCCTCCTCGACCGAGGTTGGCCCGAACCATTGCATTAGCTTTTGCGGGTCGGCCCACGCGGCGTAGACTTTTTCGGGCGCCGCGTTGAACCGTCGTGTGAGCGTGAGGCTGGGCCGCGCGGCGAGTTCGGCGTCGCTGATAGCGTCGTGCTTGGCAAGGCTTGACTGGGTGGCCATGGGTCTTCCTCCACAAAAGCGGCAAGGCGATCGAGAGCGTCGGACCAGAAGCGCTGGTAGCGATTGAGCCACTCCATCGCCTGCTCCATCGGCTGGGCGGTCAACCGGCACGCGACCGTGCGACCGGTCTTTTCGCGCGCGATCAGGCCGGCGTCAGACAGCACATCGAGGTGCTTCATGATGGCGGGCAGCGACATCGAGAACGGCTGCGCCAGCTCGCTGACTGAGATGCTTTCGCGGTCGCCGAGCCGCGCCAGCAGTGCGCGCCGGGTCGGATCCGACAGTGCGGCGAAGGTGCGGTCCAGACCCTCTTCCTGATACTTAACCATAAGGTTTAGTATAGATGCAAAAGAAACGCCGTCAAGCCGGCGTTTGCATCACGAAGTTGAGAGTTGTGACAACGGAAGTGCAGATGGCCGGATCATTCCGCGCAACTAGCTTTCACGCATCAGTCCGGCCATCCCGGGAAGGATTCGCGGGCCCCGTTCAATAATCCCGATAAACCCGCATCCGCCGCTGCTGTCCGAAGGCAACGCGCGGATTGACATTGCAGTAGAGGCCGCGCCCAGACGCCGAGGCCATACATTGGGCATAGGTGCTGTAGGAGCAGTCGCCGGGAACGCCGATGCCCCGGCCCTGGACGCAATAGGGATAATCGTAAGCCGCCGCCGGCGAACTGCCCGCCACTGTGCCGACTGTCGCCGCCGACAGCGCCAATATCGCTAACATTGCATTGCGCATCTTCGATCTCCTCACATGACGGCAGAAGCCGCGTTGCCTTTTCGATAAAACACCGCGGCTGCGCCAATGTTCCGTGAGGTAGATCACTGCACCTTCTCGACCTTGGCTTCCTCGATCACCTTCTTCCACTTGTCGGTTTCGGCCACGATCATCGCACCGAACGCTTCCGGCGGGCCGATCAGCGGTTCGCCGCCCAGGTCAAGCAGGCGCGCCTTGATCGCCGGCTCGGCCAGCACAGCATTGATCTCCTTGTTCAGCTTCTCGATGACGGCCTTCGGCGTGTTCTTCGGCGCGCCCATGCCGAACAGCGCGCTCGCCTCGTAACCCGGGATGGTATCGGCAAGGACCGGCACGTCAGGCAGCAGCGGCGACCGCGCCGTACCGGTGACGGCCAGGGCCCGCACCGAACCGGCGCGGACATGCTGGAGGATGGAAGGCATGTTGTCGAATATCAACTGGACCTGACCGCCCAGCAGATCGGTGATCGCGGGCGCTGCGCCGCGATAGGGCACGTGCTGCATCTTGACGCCGGCCATCGCCATGAACATTTCGCCGGACAGATGAACGGACGTACCGTTACCCGACGACGCCAGGTTCACTTTGCCGGGGTTGGCTTTCACATAGGCAATGAACTCCGCGGCCGTCTTCGCCGGCACGTCCTTGTTGACCGTCATCACGTTCGGCACGCGGTTGAACGCTGCGACCGGCGCAATATCGCGGACCACGTTGAACTTCAGGTTGGCGTAGAGCGAGGCGTTGATGTAGTTCGCGGGATTGACGAACAGCAGGGTATAGCCGTCAGGCTCGGCGTTGATCACCGATTCGGTGGCGATATTGTTGCCGGCGCCCGGCTTGTTCTCGATCACGAACTGCTGGCCCAGCCGTTCGGAGAGCCGCTGGCCGAGCAGCCGCGCGATAATATCGGTCGCGCCGCCCGGCGGATATCCAACGACCCATTTCACCGGGCGGGTCGGGTAATCCTGCGCCAAAGCGCCGCCCATCGAAGCGGCAGTAGAAAGACCGATGACGGCAAGACAAATCGCGGAACGGCGTGAAATCATAAAACTTCTCCTTGGAGGCCGGGATTCAAAGCCCAGTCCGTTTCTATTGAGGCGCGGCTCTATTGAACCGAACGCGGCCCGCGTTGTAACAAACAAAGTCAGGTGCGGCCAGTGCGACGGGGCGCCGCCGACCGCGACGAAAGGATAAGGCATGTCCGTCAGGGTTAACGCGCTCGACCATCTCGTCATCAATGTGTCCGACGTGGCGCGTTCCACCGAGTGGTACCGGAAGATTCTCGGCATGGAGGTCAAGGTGTTCGATCCGGGTGCGGGCAAAACGCCGCGGACCTCGCTGGTTTTTGGTCACCAGAAGATCAATGTGCGGCCCCGCGATGCCGACAAGGTCGAGTGGTTCACGGCCGACCACGAGACCGCCGGCAGCGACGATCTGTGTTTCCTGACGTCAAGCACGCCGGACGAAGTGGTGGCGCACCTGAAATCCAATGGCGTGCCGATCGAGGAAGGACCCGTGGCAAAGCAGGGCGCCCGCGGCACGCTGCGATCGGTCTATTGCCGGGATCCCGATGGGAGCCTGATCGAGATTTCGTCGTATGAGGACGGCGGGGGCTAGCACCACTCCCTCCCCGTCATTGCGAGCGAAGCGAAGCAATCCATCGCGCGGCATAACGGATGGGTGGATTGCTTCGTCGCTTCGCTTCCTTGCGCAAACGCTTCGCGTTTGTCGCAGGCAATGACGTGGATAGAGCCCCGCAAACTTCCGATTTGCTTCCCACGCCGTCCAATGGCAGAACTACTCCCAAGCAAAACAAAGGCAGCCGCTCAAAGCTGCACGGGGAGGAATTCCATGCCACTTTCGCAAGCCGCGCCGGGCATTGTCGGGCCATTCGCTGATCTCGACGTGCCGTGGCTGCTGCGGATGCGCGCCGAGAGCCGCCGCAACCATCCATTCCTGATCTGGGCGCCGTTCGAGGGCCCGGTGCGGAGCTGGTCCTACGGCGAGTTTCACGAGCGCGTCGGCACGCTTTCCGCAGGCCGGCGTCAAGGGCGCTCCAGCCGATCTGCATGACACGGTCATGGCCGCCTGCAGAAACGGACTGGCGGATTTCAAGGTGCCGCGCGAGATTCACTTCGTCGACGACATGCCGCGCTCGACACTGGAAAAGGTGGCGAAGGCGGAATTAAGGAAGATGCTGGGGTGAGTCCTCTCCCCGTCATTGCGAGCGAAGCGAAGCAATCCATGGCACCGCTCGTGTGGTAGCATGGATTGCTTCGTCGCTTCGCTCCTCGCAATGACGGGGAGCCGTTCGGGAAAAGAAGACAACAACAGGGGAGCGCGTGATGCTGGGGCTAAAGTCGGGATCTACTGGACTTGTTCTTCTTGCAGCTGCTTTCATTGCGACATCACCGATCGACATCGCATCGGCCCAAACCGCCGACACGATCCTCTTCAACGGTAAAATCCTCACCGTCGACAAGGATTTCTCTACCCAGCAGGCATTGGCGATTACCGACGGCAAAATCCTCGCCACCGGCGCTTCAGCCGCGATGAAGAAGCTCGCCGGCAAAACCGCAAAACTGATCGATCTCGGTGGCCGCACCGTGATTCCCGGGCTCACCGACGGACACATCCACGGCATCCGCGCCGCGCTGACCTTCGGCACCGAGGTGAACTGGATCGGCGTGCCCACGCTGAAAGACGCGCTGGAGAAAGTCGGTCAGGCCGCAAAGGCGCAGAAGCCCGGATCATGGATCGTCGTCGCCGGCGGCTGGACCGAGGAGCAGTTTGCCGAAAAGCGCCGGCCGACACCGGCGGAGGTCGCAGCAGTGGCGCCCGACAATCCCGTCTACATCCAGCATCTCTATGACTGGCTGCTGCTGTCGCCGAAAGCGATGGAGGCGCTGAACATCCGCGACGACAGCGATGTGCCGCCCGGCGGCAAGCTCGCGCGCGATAGCGACAACAAGCCGACCGGCATCATCGACGCCGGCGGCGCTGCGCTCGGCAAGATTTTCGACAAGCTGCCCAAGCCGACCATGGAGCAGCAAGTCGACGGCTCCAAAAAATTCTTCCGCGAGATGAACAGCCTCGGCATCACCGGCATTGTCGATGGCGGCGGCGTCAGCATGTATCCGGCGAACTATCAGGCGGTGTTCCGGCTGTGGCAGGACAGGCAGCTGACCGTGCGTGTCGCGTATCATCTCTGCGCGCCAAAGCCCGGCAGCGAGCTCGCCGACCTGCAAAACCTGACGCAACTCTCGCCGCCCGGATTTGGCGACGCGATGCTGCACTTCAACGGCCCCGGCGAAATCCTGATCTGGGCCGACTGGACCGACGGCGACATCACGCCCGACGGCAAGGCGAAGCTTGCCGAACTGCTGCGCTGGGCGGCGTCAAAGCGCTACACCATCCAGCTGCACTGGAACCCGGACCGCACCGTCCACGACCTGCTCGACGTGGTCGAGGACATCAACAAGGATTTTCCGGTGCGCGACCTGCGCTGGACTGTACTGCATCTCTACACGGCCTCCGAAGCCAGCTTGAAGCGGATGAAGGCGCTCGGTCTGGTCTGGGGCGTGCAGGATGGACTCTATTTCGGCGGCGAGCGGCTGCAGAAGGAGGTCGGCGTCGAACAGGCCAAGGCGATGCCGCGGATCGCCACTGCGATGAAGCTCGGGCTCGTGGTCGGCGCCGGCACCGACGCGCATCGCGTGTCGTCGCACAATCCCTTCGTGGCGCTGCAATGGTATCTCGACGGCACCACGATCGGTGGCGCCAAAACCCGCGGCGACGAGGAAGCGCCCAGCCGCCGCCAGGCACTGGAGATGTACACCCGCAACACCGCCTTCATGGCAAATGACGACGACAAGCGCGGCACCCTGGAGGCCGGCAAGCTCGCCGACCTCGCGGTGCTGTCGGCGGACTACATGACGGCGCCCGTGAAGGAGATCGGCAAGATCAAATCGGTGCTGACGATGCTCGGCGGCAAGGTCGTGTATGCGGCACCGCCGTTTGCCGAGGAGCGCCGCTAGTGCGTGGTGCGTAGGTGCGTAGGGTGGGCAAAGCGCAGCGTGCCCACCATCAAGAGCAGCGCTGGAAGTGGTGGGCACGCTTCGCTTTACCCACCCTACGGGGCCCGGTTGAGCGGCTACTCTCTCCACGTCATTGCGAGCGAAGCGAAGCAATCCATTTCTCTGCTTGCCGCGAAGATGGATTGCTTCGTCGCTAATGCTCCCTTGCGCAAACGCTTCGCGTTTGTCGCAGGTAATGACGGCGGAGATTCCGGCGCTCAGTAATATCCGAACGCCACCGGGCGGAAGGCGTGCAGCAGATGCTGGTCGATCTTGTCGCCCATTTCTTCCATCATGCCGAACGCCTTGGCGTGGGTGAACTGCAGCCGGTAGGCGCGCTTCTCGACCAGGGCGGCATAGATATCCACGATCGTGGTCAGCCGCACGATGTCGCTGATCTGATTGCCGCTCAGGCCGTTGGGATAGCCGGTGCCGTCGAGGAACTCGTGGTGATGCAGCACCACGTCGAGCATTTCGGGTGGGAAACCGCCTTGGGCCGTCAGCGCTTCGTAGCCGCGACGCGGATGCTGGCGCATCTCTTCCATCTCTTCCAGCGTCAGCGGGCCGGGCTTGTCCAGGATCGCCACCGGAATGTACGCCTTGCCGACGTCGTGCAGCAGGGCTGCACGGGCGAGACGGCGCTGGTCGTCGTCGCGCATGCCGAGATGCTGTGCATACGCAACCGCAAAACCGGTGACGAAGAGACAATGGCGATAGCTGCCGGCGTGATGGCAGCCGACCGTCGTCAGCCATTCCCGCAGGGACGAGTGCTTGATCGCCTTGAGAATCTTGTTCTCGGCCTCGACGATGTCGCTGAATTTCAGGGGAACGCCGGCCGGAAGCTTTTCGAAGATCTTGACCATCACGGCATGCGCCGCTTCGACGCCCCTGTTCAGGACCTTGCCGCGATCGGTCGCGTCGAATCCGTCGCTGTCCGGAAATGCGGCGCGAATCCGCTGCAGGATTCCTTGCGCATCGAACGGCCGCGCGATCGTGTCGGTGGCGCCGAGCGCCCAGGCCTGCATCGATCCGTGGTGCAGCGCATCCGCCAGCACGAACAGCCGCGGCATTTCGCGATAGGCCTCGGCGCGCAGCTTGTTGCGCACCAGCTGCACGCTCTCGGCGGAACGCAGGTTGATGTCGACGACGATGCCCGCCAGGTCGCGTTCCGGCGCATCGGGAATATCTGACGTCGCGATGGTATCGACCTGACCAACCGATCGCAGAATGCTGGCGAGTTCGCTGCTTTGATCGCTCCGATCCGAAGCCAGCAACAGCCGGCGCTTGGTCGAAGTCTTGTTGGCTACCGATGTCATGAAACCCCAGACCCCTAGCGATGACGACGTGCAACCGAGGCTAGCGTATAAGGAGTTCCTCGAGGCTTAAGAGGCATCGTGAATCTAGGCTACCGGGAACGCTAAAATTTTAGCGATCTTGTTCGTGATGCGCTGCACTCACGACTGTCATCATCCGCCTTGTGCGCGCAATTGCGCACTGGGGCGGATGATCCAGTACGCCGTGACGTCTGTGAAGATGGCACGGCCGCGACGTACTGGATGCCCGCCTTCGCGGGCATGACGCATGGGACAAAAAGTCCGCCGGAGGTTTTCCCCGGCGGACTATTCTTCCCGATAGTTTGGCGGCCCTTACGCCTTCATATTCGCCTTCACCGCTTCTGCCGTGATCGGCAACGAGCGGATGCGCGCGCCGCAGGCGTTGAAGATGGCGTTGCCGAGCGCGGGCGCGATCACCGTCACCGCCGGCTCGCCGACGCCGGTCGGCTTGTCGCCGTTGGCAATGACGTTGACGGCCACTTCCGGCGTCTGGCTCATCCGCAGAGGCGTGTAGGTATCGAAGTTGGTCTGCTCGATACCGCCATCCTTCAGCGTCGCCTTCTCGTACATGGCGAGCGAAAGGCCCCACAATGCCGCGCCCTCGACCTGCGCGCGGATGTTGTCGGGATGCACCTGCATGCCGACGTCGGTAGCCACGGTCAATTTCTTGACCTTGACCTCGCCGGACGGCGACACGGCGACATGGGCCACGCACGCGGTCCAGCTTGCGGTTGCCCGCTCCTGCGACGAGACGCAGGCGACACCCATGCCCTCGCCTTTCGGCAATTTGGTGGCGCCGTAGCCGGCCATGCCCATCGCGGCCAGCAACGTGTTGCGCAGCCGCTGCGCGCCGCCGTCGTTCTTGCCTTTGCCGTCCAGCAGCGCGATGCGGTACTGCGCGGGATCCTGGCCGGCCGCATGGGCGAGTTCGTCGATCATGCTTTCGACCGCCCAGAAGGTCCAGCCCGGCGCCACCGAGCGCAACTGGCCCGACGGGGTGGCGTTGTGCGCCATCTCGTTCTTGATCGCGCGGACATTGTGATTGGGCACGGAATAGAAGAAGTCCGCCCCGTTCACGGTGAAGGAGTCCAGCGGTCCCTTCTTGTCGACCGAAGGCGTCAGGAAATCGGGGATTCCCCAGCGCGCGGTCGGCCAGGCCGAGACCACGTCGTGGTTGAGCGCGATCAGCTTGCCGTCACCATCCACGCCCGCCTTCACCTTCTGGAAGGTCAGCGGACGCGAATAGTCCATGGTCATGTCGTTTTCGCGGCTGTAGATGACCTTGACCGGCTTGCCGACGGCCTTCGCCGCCTGCACCGCAGGCACCATCATGTCGGCGTCGAGACGCCGGCCGAAGCCGCCGCCCAGCCACATCTGGTGCATCACGACGAACTTGGGATCGATCCCGGCCGCACCGGCCGCGATCCCGCCGGAGCGCGTCGCGAACTGGTTGCCGGAATAGATGTGCAGGATGTCGCCCTTGAACTCGGCCGTGGCGTTCATCGGCTCCAGCGGCGCATGGATGTTGATGCTGGTGGTGTACTCCGCCTCCATCACCTTCGCCGCCGTCCCGAAGGCCGCCGCCGTGTCGCCGTCCTTGACGAAGAACTGACCGGAATCGTCGAGCGCCTGCAGCCGCTTCGCCTCGTCGATCAACGACTGGCTCGACAGCTTGGCGTTCGGGCCGTTGTCATAGGTGATCTTCAGCGCGTCCGCGGCCTTCCTCGCATTGGCATAGGTATTGGCTACCGCCACCACCCAGCCGGAAGTGCTGCCGGTCTTGTCGTCGAGCGTGATCGCCTTGATGAAGCCCGGCACCTTTTTGGCGGCGGCGTCATCGACCGATTTCACCGTGGCGCCGAAGCGCACCGGCGGCGTGACCACCTTGCCGTAGACCATGCCCGGCAGCATCACGTCGATGCCGTACTTCGCCGCGCCGTTGACTTTCGGGGGGATATCGAGCTGCGGAACCGAGACGCCAACCATCGTGTACTGGTCGGGCGTCTTGAGCTTGATCGCCTTGAGCTCATCCGGCGTGAAGGTCTTGGTGATCTTGCCGCTCTTGACGATCTCCGCAAACGTCATCGACTTCTTCGACTTCGGATGCGAGACGGTGGAATTACGCACCACCAGCTCGCCGGCCGGCACGCCCATCGAGGCGGCGGCGGCTTCCGTCAATGCGATACGTCCCGCGGCGCCCGCGCGGCTCATCGCATCGAAATTCATCATCGTGCTCCAGCTGCCGCCGGTAATCTGCGCGCCGAGCACGGGGTCGTTGAACTTCGGATCGTTGGAGGCGAGTTGAACCCGCATGTCCTTCCAGGACGCGCCGAGTTCCTCGGCCACGATCTGCGCCATCGTCGAGGCGATGTGCTGGCCCATGTCGGCCTTGCCGCAGGTAACCGTCACGAGGCCGTCGGGCGCGATCGAGTACCACACGCTGGGCTCGAAAGCGGAGGGCGCGGCCAGCGCCTGATCGATGCCGGGAACGCCGGCATAGCCGAGCACGAGGCCGGTGGCCGCGGAGCCGACCAGGAACGAGCGGCGGCTGAGATCGGTGGGCGCGCTGTCGGTGATTTTCACGTGCGTATTCATGTTGCCCTCCGCTCGGTGCCGGCATTGGAGGCGGTACGCATTTCGGATGCGGCGCGCATGATCGCCTTCTGAATGCGCGAATAGGTCATGCAACGGCACAGATTGCCGTCCATATGCGCGACCACTTCATCCTTGGTCGGATTGGGATTCCTGGAGAGAAGCGATGCCGCCTGCATGATCTGGCCGGACTGGCAGTAGCCGCATTGCGGGACCTGCTCGAGGATCCAGGCCTTCTGCAGGGGATGATCGCCCTTGGCGGACAGACCTTCGATGGTGGTGATCTTCTTGCCGAGCGCATCGCTGACCGACGTCTGGCAGGAGCGAACGGCCTCGCCGTTGACGTGAACCGTGCAGGCACCGCAGAGACCCGCGCCGCAGCCGAATTTCGTACCGGTCATCTGCAATTGCTCGCGGATGACCCAGAGCAGCGGCGTATCATTGGACGCCTCGACGGACATATTCCGTCCGTTGATGTTCAGATTTGGCATCGTGTTTCCCCTTCCGGTGTTGGAAGCCGCTTACGGCGGCATTCTCACTTTTGGGTATTGGCCGGCACCCACCGGGTCGATGCCAGTTGGCGCGCAGAATGATACCGAATTTTCCCGGAGGCAATCCAATTTGGAATCGTTCGAAAGGATTAAAGATTTGAAGATGCTGCTTGTGCGCTGCGGCAAGGCGTTGTGATGGGCCTGTCGATCACGCGTGCGAGCAGCAGACGCATCTTCCGTTTCTGCATTTCCTATTCCCGAATGGATCGCGCTAGAATACGGGGCAAGCGATGACGGCCCGGCCGGAATTTCGCATCAAATGCTTTGGGAAATCGAGAATGCCGACAATCGATCGCGACGGGGTCCGTATCCACTACGAGGTGCACGGCTCCGGCCCACCGCTGTTGCTGACCCACGGCTATTCGTCGACCTGTGGGATGTGGCAGGGCCAGATCGCGGCCCTGTCGAAACATCACAAGCTCGTGTTGTGGGACATGCGGGGTCATGGCCAGTCCGGTTACCCCGAGGATACCGCTGCCTACAGCGAAGCGCTGACAGTCGCCGACATGGCCGCGCTGCTCGACGCCGTCGGCGCCGAGCAGGCGATCGTCGGCGGGCTCTCGCTTGGCGGCTACATGTCGCTGGCGTTCTACCGCGCCCACCCAAACCGCGTCCGTGCGCTGCTGATCATCGACACCGGCCCCGGCTTCAAGAAGGACGAGGCCCGCGAGGTCTGGAACAAGCGCGCGCATGACACCGGCGACCGCTTCGAGCGCGAGGGTCTGGAGGTTCTGAAATCGGCCAGCCGGGAGCGCTCCAGCGTCACCCACAGGGACGCATCGGGACTGGCGCGCGCCGCGCGCGGCATGCTGACCCAGCGCGATGCGCGCGTGATCGATTCCCTGCCCGACATCAAGGTGCCGTCGCTGATCGTGGTCGGCGCCGACGACACGCCGTTCCTCGCCGCCTCCGACTATATGGCGGCCAAGATTCCCGGCGCGCAGAAAGTGGTGATCCCGGCCGCCGGCCACGCCGTCAACATCGACCAGCCGCAGGCCTTCATCGACGCCGTGCTGCCGTTTCTCGACGGCCTCGATGCCAAGACAACGGAAGAAACGGCAACTACAAAGGCCGCGTCATGAAGACGGCCGCTGTGGCCCTCGCTTTGATCGCAGGCAGCTTCACGCAGGCTGCCGCGCAAAAACTGCCGCCGATCGGCGGCCCCTACCCGCCGCCATTCACCGAAACGCTGTCGAACAACACGCCCCTGGCGTTCGGCATGGACGCCGTCGAAGCCGCGCGCGCGCTCGGCACCCCGCTCAATTACGTCCGTGGCCGGCCGGGCGAAGAAATCTTCCTCGCGTTTCGCAACGTCGGCGGCAGCGGATTGTTCTACAAGAAGGACCGGCTCTTTCTGCAATTCCGCAAAGGCAGGCTGGCCGGCTGGAAGGGCGATTGGGGTCACAACTGGATGTGGCAATAGCCGCGCGGTGCCGCACATTCACGCAACCGACTTCGTGCAACCCAAAACAAGAAGGGATGACCCGTGGGACAGGATATCAAACTGACGGCTTCGGACGGCTTCAAACTCGGAGGCTATCGCGCCGATCCCACAGGCAAGCCGAAGGCGGCCATCGTGGTGATCCAGGAAATCTTTGGCGTCAATCACCACATCCGCTCGGTGTGCGACCGGCTGGCGGCCGAAGGCTATGTCGCGATCGCGCCGTCGATCTTCGATCGCACCCAGCCGGACTTCCAGTGCGGCTATTCGCCCGACGAGATCGCGACCGCGCGAAAGTTCATCGCCAATCCCGATTGGGTCGCGATGCTGCGCGATACAGAGGCCGCGATCGATGCCGTGAAGGATGTCGGCCCGATCGGCATCATCGGCTTCTGCCTTGGCGGCAGCATCGCCTATGCGGCGGCGACCAAGCTGTCGGGCCTGTCGGCCGCCGTCGGCTATTACGGCGGCGCCGTCGTTCGTTTCGCCGACGACAAGCCGCAAGTGCCGACGCAACTGCATTTCGGCGAAAAGGATGCGGGCATTCCGCTGACCGATGTCGAAACCATCAAGGCCAAGCGGCCCGATGTCGAAGTCCACGTCTATCCCGGCGCCCAGCACGGCTTTCACTGCGATGAACGCGCAAGCTACGACAAGGCCAGCGCCGACATCGCCTGGCCGCGCAGCCTGGCGTTTTTCGCGAAGAATTTGAAGTGACGCCCGGAGGGCGTCATTCCGGGGCGATGCGCAGCATCGAACCCGGAATGACGGAAGTGGCTAAAGCCAACGCTTGCTGCTCTTACTTCACTCGCCCTTGACGCCGGTTGCCTTCACGACATCGCCCCACCGCTCGTAATCGCGGCGCAGGACTTTCTCGAACGTTTCCGCCGATCCGCCCACCGGCACGAGGCTGAGCGTCTCGATCCCGGCGACGCCCTCGGGCGAGGCGATGATGCGGGCGAGTTCCGTCGAAAGCTTGGCCACGATCTCCTTGGGTGTCCCGGCGGGCACGAACACGCCGAGCCAGCCTTCGATTTCAAAGCCGGGGTAACCGAGTTCGGCCATCGTCGGCACGTCGGGCAACGCCTTCCTGCGCTTCTCGCCGCCAACCGCCAACGGCCTGAGCTTGCCGGCCTGGATTTGCGCGCTGGCCGTGGTCAGGTCCTGGAACGCCGAGGTAATCGTGTTAGCGAGCAAGTCATTCGTGAGAGGCGCCGAGCCGCGATAGGGGACATGGGTCATGTCGATATTGGCGGTCTTCTTGAGCAATTCGCCGTAGAGGTGGGACGTCGTGGCGTTGCCGAAGGTGCCGTAAGGCTTGCCGGGGTTCGCCTTGGCATAATCGATCAACTCCTTGACGGACTTGATCGGCTGCTGCTCGGGGACCACCAGAACGATCGTCGACAGCGAGATCTGGGTGACCGGCGCAAGATCCTTGAAGACGTCGTAGGGCAGTTTCGCAACAAGGCTCGGCGCCTGAATGATCTGCGTGATGGCGATCAGCACGGTATGGCCATCAGGCTGCGCCTTCGCCACATAGTCGTTGCCGACCACACCGCCGCCGCCCGACTTGTTCTCCACGACGACGGTCGCCTTCCACGACTCCGATAGTTTGTTGGCAAGCAACCGGGCCAACACGTCGGTGGCGCCGCCCGCGGGATAGGGTACGACGAAGGTGATCCGTCGGCTCGGATAGGTATCCGCCGAGGCCGGATACGAAGAGGCGCACAAGGCCGTCACAGCGATGGAAGCGAGCAACGCTGCCGCGGTCGCCGCGCGCACCAAGCGGACCGGCAAATGATAGGTCATGGTCATACTCCGGATTGCAGGCACTCAACCGACAAACCGGCGCGCCTAGATCTGACGACGTTCTTCTACATCGCTGCAGTGCAACTTGGAACATGGTTTCGAATGCGATCCGCGCATAGCGCTAATTTATCGCAACCAAAGCGGTCGACGCCAATGCCCGGGGCGTTAACGAGACTTCCAGACGCGTGCGAGGCGGCATGTCCGCCACTGCAGGTTAGATGCAGAACGCGGACTCCGCCGGCGAAAAAACGGATGATGGATTTTCTTGGTCAAATGCGAGGCATTTGCCTGACACGAATGCTCAGGAAAAGAGCCGGCTCAATCAGAACCGAAGCTCTAGAACCAGCGCTCGCTGACGAGCACGGTGTCGCCGGGACCGATCGGACTGCCGGGCGGAACGACGAAGCGCGCCGTTCCCGACGCATCGGTATGAGTGACGGTGACGCTATCGCGGCGGGCGCGCGGCGAAAAGCCGCCGGCGATCGCCACCGCGCTCTCGACCGTCATGTTCGGTACGTACGGATATTGCCCAGGTGCTGCGACCTCGCCGAGAATGAAGAACGGCCGGTACGCTTCGATCTCCACCGCGACCGATGGGTCCCTGATGAAGCCGGCGCGCAGCTTCGCCGATATCTGCGCCGCCAGTCCGGCCGTGGTGCGGCCGCGCGCCGGCACCGAACCGATCAGCGGCATCGTGATCGAGCCGCCGGCGTCGATCGCGTAGGTGTTGGTCAGGCCTTCCTGGCCATAGACAACGACGCGCAGCCTGTCGCCGGCATCGAGATGATAGGCCGCGTCGTATCGCACCGGCACCGGTTCGACATAGGCGACGGGCGCGGCAACGATAACGGGCGGTGGTGCTGCGCGTGGCGCCGCGGCGAAGGCCGCGCGAAGCGCGCCGACGGCGCCGCCGCCGCCGGAATCGGCCACGACCGCCTGCGGCGGTGGGCTGTTAGGCTGGCCATAGGCCATTGAATCGAGATCGCCTTGCGGCGCGACCGCGACCGGCCCGGTCGTACGCATGCAGCCCGACAGAGCGAGCGCCGTGATGATCGCAGTGATCGATAGTCGAAACGCGCGCACAAGCCGCACCGGAGCCCATCCCTCTAAGCGAGACAGCTTTAGTCTTGCACCGGGTATGGTTAACAAACGGTTTTGGAGTGGTCTTCGCATGGCCAGAGGAGAGACCATCCGTCATTGCCTGCGACAAACGCAAAGCGTTTGCGCAAGGGAGCGAAGCGACGAAACAATCCATCTATCGGTTGTGCCGCGGCATGGATTGCTTCGCTACGCTCGCAATGACGTTTAGGCGGCACTCACGCCGACGCCGATCGGGCACGACACGCCGGTGCCGCCCAATCCGCAATAACCCGCCGGGTTCTTGGCGAGATATTGCTGATGATAGTCTTCGGCGAAATAGAATTCGCCCGATGGCGCGATCTCGGTGGTGATGGCGCCGAGCCCTTTGGCGGCCAGCGCCTTCTGGTACATAGCCTTCGACGCGTCGGCGGCCTGGCGCTGCGCATCGCCAAAGGTGTAGATCGCCGAACGATACTGGGTGCCGACATCGTTGCCCTGGCGCATGCCCTGCGTCGGGTTGTGATTTTCCCAGAACGTCTTCAGGAGCTGCTCGTAGGAGATCTTCTTCGGATCGAACACGACCAGCACCACTTCGGTATGGCCGGTGCGTCCCGAACAAACCTCTTCATAGCTCGGATTGGGCGTATGCCCGCCGGCATAACCGACGGCGGTCGCATGGATGCCGTCACCGAGTTCCCAGAACTTGCGCTCTGCGCCCCAGAAACAGCCGAGGCCAAACACCGCCTGCTCGAGGCCTGCTGGATAGGGCGGCTGCAGCTTGCGGCCGTTGACGAAATGCGTGGTGGCGGTCGGGATCGGGGTGGCGCGGCCCGGCAGCGCTTCGGCTGCGCTCGGCAACGCGGTGGTCTTGCGCATGAACAACATGGAGTACCTCCAGGCGGGACATCGGCGGACGCGATAACGGCGTCGGCTGGTTGGCCCTCTATATATGCCTTCTACGCCGGATGCCGCAGCCCCGTTACACCGCCCCCGAGGGCGGGCGGGGCCGGGTCAGTCCCGCGAATAGCCGATCAATGGCTTGCGGGGCCGGAACAGGATCATGAGCAGAATGCCGACCACGCCCAGCACGGCAAAAACCGGCTGATCCAGCAGGACCTTGATGACGCTGTTCCAGACCCAGGGTGCGTTACTCTCGACCCAGGTCCGGAATGCCAGCTGGCTGGACTGATGGACGTCGTTCCAGAACTGGCCAAACCGGGTGAACCGCAGGGTCTGGTCGGCGACGAAACGGGCGCCGTCATAGACCATGAAGATGAATCCGCCGGCCAGGAGCAGCAGGCCGATTAGCCGGAAAAAACCGCGGATCATGCGTCACCTTGATATCTGTCGCCCCCAAAGGCAGTCAGCCAATACCGGGGGCACCCCGGAAATTCAACCTCGTCAGCACCTTACCCGCCATTTCCGGCTCCCTTCCCGGCCTTTCGGGGAGGGTGGAAAGCGTTGACGGTGCAGGACTCGCCCTCTATAAGACCCCCAATGGCGGCGGGCGCAATCCCGCCGCCGCTGTTCTTTGAGCAGCGCCAGCCTCGGGAGCACTTTGGCTTCCGTCCATGGCACCCTCAAGAACGGCTTACGTCAGAACACCCTGGAAAACACCACCAGCGTCCATCACGCAATTTGAACGGCCGGCGCGCTCGAGCCCGACCACCCGAGCGATGACAGCCGAAGGATAGTTGAGAACATGGCCAATACCACTTCCGCCAAAAAGGCGACCCGCAAGATTGCCCGCCGCACCATCGTCAACAAGTCGCGCCGCACGCAGATGCGTGGCGCAGTCCGCACCGTCGAGGAAGCGATCAAGAGCGGCGATCGCGAGGCGGCGCTCAAGGCGATGAAGCACGCGGAACCGGAACTCATGCAAGCTGCACAGCGCAACATCATTCACAAGAACAATGCGAGCCGGAAGGTGTCGCGCCTGACGCACGCGATCGCCAAGCTCGCGAAGTAAACTGACAGAAATAGATATTCGTCAAAAGCCCGGCCTCGCCGGGCTTTTTCTTTTTCGGACATTCCGGGGCGTGCGAGCGCGAACCCGAAAATCCATTTCGCCGCGCACATGCATCCTGTTGCATTTTGGGCTCACGCTGAAAGCGTGCACTGTGACAATTCAATTGTCCCGTTGCTGAACACCGCCTTACGTGTCACATTTCCAGCGCCCGTAATTTTACGAGGTGCAATTTATTGCACCGGCGTTGTCGTGCGCACTTGCGAGAAGCGTGAGCGCAACCGCTGACCAATCCGACGCCAGGTTCTTCCGCCCGCATCCCTGCCGCGCAGGTTACCCTGAAAAACAATTCCGAAAAACGACGTCTCGCTAATCACTTATCCACATAGCGAGCACAAGCGTTTTGAAAAATGGTCCCGGTAACCACGATTGTAACGGTTTCTTAAAAAATTTTGCGAGTGCAGCGAAAACTGTCACGCTCGTTGACGCCGCGCGATTCTGCGCGCGGATTCAAAAACTTGGTGTGGAGTTTCGCAATTGCAGTGTTGCAACACCGTCGAAGAGTCCGGCAACAGCGTCGAATCACGGATTGTCAGAAATCGCGCTTGGTGTATTTGTTACTCGTTCGCGACGCTCAAGGCTCTCCTGACCAGCGCGGTATGAGACCCAAGAGCGGACGTGCAAATCGGCGGCGGTGTGCGCGTTAGCGACGCTTTCCAAGCGAAGCTGAGTTGGTAACTCATAGCAATATGAGAGCGGCTGTTCTGTGTCTAAATTTCCCGGCGTGGTGCTCGCGTTCAGCGCGTTCCGGATAAGGGGAATAAGGCAAGGGGAACTAAGATGCTTGCCGACGATGCGAAGATTGGGAACGCGGAGATCGTGAACGTGTTGAAGACGACAGACTGAGGTACGCGGCGGCGCAGCGGTCGAGCAAGCGGATGTTCGGTAGCGGCAGACTGGCTTTGAAAACACTGGTGATGTGATTGCTCGCCGCGCGTTCTCGCGGTGAGAGGGGGAGGTACTATGCTTTACGGAATCAACGCGACATTCGACACGCTCATTTCCATCGAGACCGCTTCTGAATCCCTGGACGAGGTTTCCAGTCGTCCACCCACGCGAACTCCGGCTAGACCGGCGAGTACGCGCTGACCTCGCGGTAGCCTCTCACTCCATCCAGCCTTTGAATCTGACAACGGCGATTCCGCCGAACGCCCGATCCATGTCTGGTGGCTGAAGCTTCGCGTCGAGGTCACGTCTGGCAGGAAACCTGCAAGGCAGCCCGCCAGGCGATTTCGTAAAACACCATTACTCATTCAGAAAAGTTCTCAGGCAATGACAAATATCGAACAGGATCGCTGGTCGCGCGTGAAGGGACGGTTGCGGACGAGTGTGGGCGAGGACGTCTATACGAGCTGGTTCGCGCGCATGGATCTGGAAGGCGTGCAGGACGAAAGCGTGCATCTGTCGGTTCCGACCCGGTTCCTCAAGAGCTGGATCCAGGCGCATTACGCCGACCGCGTCCTGACCTGCTGGCAGGCCGAGATGCCGGAAGTGCACCGGATCGACCTTACCGTACGCACGGCGATGCGCTGTGCCGCGCCCGCCAAGGAAACCACGGCGCCGGCCGATCAACGCCGCATCGAGCAGGCCAATGGCCGGCCCGCGCCGGAATTGCGCGCCACCGCGACGGCGCCGGTATCCGCCAGCCATGACGCGCTCGGCGGCTCGCCGCTCGACCCGCGCCTGACCTTTGCAAGCTTCGTGATCGGCCGCTCCAACACGCTGGCCCATGCCGCCGCGCGCCAGGTCGCCGAAGGACGCCGCGGCGATCCCGTGATGTTCAACCCACTCTACATTCACGCCGGCGTCGGCCTCGGCAAAACCCATCTGCTGCAGGCGGTGACGTGGGCCGGCAATTCGGGGAGCGAGCGCAAGGTGCTCTATCTCACCGCCGAGAAATTCATGTACGGCTTCGTCGCCGCGCTGAAGACGCAGACGGCGCTGGCGTTCAAGGAAGCGCTGCGCGGCATCGATGTGCTCGTGATCGACGATCTGCAGTTCCTGCAAGGCAAATCGACCCAGGCCGAGTTCTGCCACACGCTGAACGCGCTGATCGATGCCGGCCGCCAGGTGGTGATCGCCGCCGACCGCCCGCCATCCGATCTCGAGAGCCTCGACGATCGCGTGCGCTCGCGGCTGGCCGGTGGCCTCGTCGTGGAGATGGGTTCGCTCGGCGAAGAACTGCGGCTCGGAATCCTGAAGTCGCGCGTGGCGGCGGCGCGTGCGCATCACGCAAGCTTCGACGTTCCGGAAGCGGTGCTGGACTATCTGGCGCGCACCATCACCCATAATGGCCGCGACCTCGAAGGCGCCATCAACCGCCTGCTCGCCCATTCCAAGCTCAACGCCCAGCCGGTGACGCTGGAAATGGCCGAGCGCGAGGTGCGCGACCTGATCCGCCCGCAGGAACCGAAGCGGATCAAGATCGAGGACATCCAGCGGGTGGTCGCCCGGCAGTACAATGTCAGCCGTTCGGACCTGCTGTCGTCGCGGCGGACCGCCAACGTCGTCCGGCCGCGCCAGGTCGCGATGTATCTGGCGAAGACGCTGACGCTGCGTTCGCTGCCCGAGATCGGCCGCCGGTTCGGCGGACGCGACCACACCACGGTGCTGCACGCCGTGCGCAAGATCGAGGCGCTGGTGGCCCGCGATACCGCGCTGTCCGAAGAGGTCGAGTCGCTCAAACGGCAGTTGCAGGAATAGCGGCAGCCGGAACAGGACCTGCGCCTTAAGGAGTTGGCTCCTCCCAACCTCTCCCTCCCCTGATCCCAGATGTGGGAGAATTGGGGCGGGAGAATTTTTTTCTGCCGCCATTTTTCGCCGCAAAAGTGGGGAACGGGGCCCGCTCTCCCTTGCACCGGCGCCCCATCCGCGCCACCTTGCGGTCCCCCCGGGGGTTTGATCAACTCCGATCCTGATCCGGCTTTTCGGGTTTCCAATGCCGCGGCGCTGCCTTTACGGGCCGCCCGGCTTTTCCATCTCTGGCGGGTAATGCAATGAAGGTCACCGTCGAACGCGCGCAACTGCTGAAGTCGCTGGGTCACGTCCATCGCGTGGTCGAGCGCCGCAATACCATCCCGATTCTCGGCAATGTGCTGGTCCGCGCCGAAAACGCCAGGCTGTCGCTGAAGGCGACCGACCTCGACCTGGAGGTAACCGAAACGCTGGCGGCCGAAACCGCGACCGGCGGCTCCACCACCGTGCCGGCGCACATGTTCTACGACATCGTCCGCAAACTGCCCGATGGCGCGCAGATCGTGCTGGAAGCCGACGGCGACCGTGCGGTGCTGGCGATCCGCGCCGGCCGCTCGCGCTTCACGCTGCAGACCCTACCCGAAAGCGACTTCCCGGATCTCGCCGCCGGCGACATGACGCATTCGTTCTCGCTGGCGGCTGCCGACGTCAAGCGCCTGATCGATCGCACGCAGTTTGCGATCTCGACCGAAGAGACGCGCTATTATCTCAACGGCATCTATCTGCACACCGCCGGCAGCGCCAAGGCCGCAACGCTTCGCGGCGTGGCGACCGACGGACATCGGTTGGCGCAGATCGATCTGGCGCTGCCCTCCGGCGCCACCGGCATGCCCGGCGTGATCGTGCCGCGCAAGACGGTGGGCGAGGTGCAGCGGCTGATCGAGGACAATGAAGCCGAAGTCAAAATCGAACTGTCGCAAGGCAAGATCCGCTTCACCCTCGGTAACGTCGTGCTGACCTCGAAACTGATCGACGGAACCTTCCCGGATTACGGCCGCGTCATTCCGCAGAACAACGACAAGGAACTGGTCGTCGACAAGAAGGATTTCGAGGCGGCGGTCGACCGCGTCTCGACTATCTCCAGCGAACGCGGCCGCGCGGTGAAACTGGCACTCTCCGCCGGCAAGCTGGTGCTGTCGGTGACCAATCCCGACTCCGGCAGCGCCACTGAAGAGCTGGAAGTCGAATACGCTTCCGACGCGCTCGATATCGGCTTCAACTCGCGCTACCTGCTCGACATCGCTGCCCAGATCGAAGGCGAAGTCGCCGTGCTGCGCCTCGCCGATCCCGGCTCGCCGACGCTGGTTCAGGACAAGGACAACAAGGGCGCGCTTTACGTGCTGATGCCGATGCGGGTGTGAGCACTTCCGGCGACCCGCGCACCGATCTTCCCTCTCCCCTTGTGGGAGAGGGTGGCGCCTCACGAAGTGAGGCGACGGGTGAGGGGTTCGCGCCGCAAACGCCAAGCCATCGACCTGTCGCCAAGCGCATCCGCCATTTCGCCCGAAACATGCGGCGCGAGCCAACCGACGCTGAAGCGGCTATGTGGCGATTGCTCCGTGATCGACCCCTCTCACAGTTTAAATTCCGGCGGCAGGTCCCCTTTCAGAAGTTCATTCTCGACTTTGTCTGCTTCGAGAAACGCGTTGTCATCGAAATAGACGGCAGTCAGCACGCATCGTCTGAGCGCGATGCGACACGGGATTCCATCCTGATGGCTGAGGGGTTTCGAATCGAGCGGTACTGGAACAACGACGTGCTGCAACAACCTTCCGCCGTTCTGGAGGACATTTTCGCAAAGCTTGCCGAGCGGTAAGATACCCCTCATCCGGCGCTTCGCGCCACCTTCTCCCACAAGGGGAGAAGGGAAGAAAGACCGACGCTCCCTCATGACACCCTCCCGCATCCAACGCCTGTCCCTCACGCACTTCCGCAACTATCGCGCGGCGAGCGTGCAGACGCGCGGTGATGTCGTGGTGCTGGTGGGGCCGAACGGCGCCGGCAAGACCAATTGCCTGGAGGCGATCTCGTTTCTGTCGCCGGGACGCGGCCTGCGGCGCGCGACGCTGGAGGATGTCGCCGACAACCAGGGCGACGGTTCCTGGGCGGTATCGGCCGAGGTTGAGGGCGCGCTCGGGCTTGCCACGCTCGGCACCGGTATCGATGCGCCCGCCGCGGAGGCGGCGTCGACCAGCCGGCGCTGCCGGATCGACCGCGAGGCGGTGAGTTCGGCCACAGCGTTCGGCGATCACTTGCGCATGGTGTGGCTGACGCCCGCGATGGACGGGCTGTTTCTCGGCGCGGCTTCCGAGCGGCGGCGCTTCTTCGACCGGCTGGTGCTGGCGATCGACAGCGAGCATTCCAGCCGCGTCTCGGCGCTGGAACGCTCGTTGCGTTCGCGCAACCGCCTGCTCGAAGTGCGTAATTACGACGACCACTGGTGCGACGCGATCGAGCGTGAAACCGCCGAGCTTGCGGTCGCGGTCGCCGCAACGCGCGGCCAGACCGTGACGCGACTGGCGGCGATGCTGCGCGAACGTGGGCAAGCTTCGGCCTTTCCGTCGGCGCAGATCATGCTCGACGGCTGGATGGAAAACGCGCTGGTCAACGAGTCCGCGACCTCAGTGGAGGATCGCTACCGCGAAATCCTGCGTGCGAGCCGCGCCCGCGACGCCGCGGCCGGCCGCACGCTGGACGGGCCCCACCTCACCGATCTGCAGGTGGTCTACGCGCCGAAGAACATGCCGGCGCGCGACGCCTCCACCGGCGAACAGAAGGCGCTCCTGATCGGGCTGGTGCTGGCCCATGCCACCCTCGTTGCCGAAATGACCGGCATCGTGCCGCTCCTGCTGCTCGACGAAGTCGTCGCGCATCTCGATCCCAACAGACGCAAGGCGCTGTTCGATGAACTCGCAAAGCTCGGCGCGCAGGTCTGGATGACCGGCGCCGATCCGGCCGCCTTCGTCGATATCGGCGCGACCGGCGAGATTTTCGACGTGGAAGCGGGTCAGGTGAGCCGCCGCACCTGAGTGCTTAACGCGCCCTGCCCGCGGGCGCCACACCGCCGAGCAAGCGGTCGATGATCGAGTCGATCAGAAATGCTGATCCCTTTTCGGTCAGGTGCACCTGATCGCTCACGACAACATCTCCCGCCGCATCGCCAAGGCGCGTCAGGCAACCCTGCGCGTTGCAAAAGACGTCCGATGCAGAGATGAATTCCGCACCGAGCGGCTCGAGCCTGGCGCGCATCACCGCATCATAAGCGGTCGGAGGTGCGGCATTGGGCGAACGTTCCGGGATCAGCGCGCGATGAAGGATGAAATACCTGAGCACCTCGGAGGGAAGCCCGCGCCGCCACGTCGGTACGCCGCCGAGAACGACGACGCGTGCGTTGGTCTCCTTCTTCAGCGCGATCACCGTCTCCGCCACATTGTCGAGATGTTTTTCCCAGGTTCCGTGCAGCAACACGACATCCGGCCTGATCTGCCGGACGAGCGAAAAGACCTTGTCGTTCATCGTGCGGCAATTGGGCAGGCTCACAATGTCGGCGTTGAGCGCCGGAATGCAGGAACTGGAGGTAAGCTGTGCAATGCCGAAGCCTCGCTCCTCCTGGGCTTTGCGCAGGCCGGGCAGCAGCGCGCCGGCTGTCGAATCGCCCCAGATCAGGACCAGCGGACGCCGATCGCGCTCAACGCAAGTTTCGGCAAACGTCGTTTCGCGGCTGAGATCGAGCAGGCATTCATGAAACCGCCACTTGAAGCTCTCCGTCCGCACGCTGGCCATGGCGCGGATTTCCGGCGGCAGCCGGAAGTCGAAGCCGCGGCCCCAAATGACGGCAATACCCGCAACCGCTATCATCGCCATGCCGGCCCCGAGGCTGAACATCTTGCGCCGGTTCGGGAGGCCGAAACGGAACGGTATCTCGACAAACCGGTAGGTCGCCCAGGCCAAGAGCGCACTCGCAAGCAATATCAATTGGCGCTCCGGCAGCGTCAGCGGACCGAATTTGATGATCCCGCCGAACACCAATAACGGCCAGTGCCAGAGATAGAGCGGGTAACTGATCAGCCCGATCCACACCAGCGGCGGGCTTGCCAGCACGACCCGGTTCACCCACGCCGCGGGCGCGGATAATAGAAGCGCGCTGCCGGCGACCGGCAGCACCGCCCACCAGCCCGGAAAGGCGCGGTGGCTGTCGAGAATGATGGCTGCAACAGCGATCAGCGCCACGCCGATCCAGGCGCGCCGGCTGCTCGCCACGCTGGAATGATTGACGTTGATCCAGCCGCAGGCCAGCACCGCGCCAATCAGCAGTTCAAACGCACGCGTGAACGGCAGATAGAACGCCGCGATCGGATTTGAGCCGATCAATGCCACGTTGAACAGGAAAGAGGCGATGCCGAGCATCGCAGCCATTGCCATAATGCTCATTCGCAGCCGTGCTGCGAGCATCAGGAGCAGCGGCCAGAACAGATAAAACTGCTCCTCGATGCCGAGCGACCATAGATGCAGCAGCGGCTTTTTGGCGGATTCGACGTCGAAATAGCCGGACTGCAGCAACAGCGCGATATTGGCCAAAAACGCCGCGCTAGCGAAACTGTCGCTGCCGAGTTGCACCAAGGCAGCCGGGAGCATCCAGAACCAGCCCAGCATCAATGTCGCAGAGAGCACCACGATCAACGCCGGGAAGATGCGCCGGATGCGCCGGTTGTAGAACTCGACCAGGTTGAAGCGGCCGAGTTCCAGTTCGCGCGTGATGATGCCCGTGATCAGGAAGCCCGAAATCACGAAGAACACGTCGACGCCGATGAAGCCGCCCGGCATGGCGTCCGGGAACGCATGGAAATTCAGGACCAGCATCACGGCGACGGCCCGGAGGCCGTCGACATCGGGCCGATATTTTGATGAAGGCTGGGACAATGGAACGCTAACCCGGGATCGCTGTGGACGGCGGACAACGACTACAAGCTGCCGCGCCGCCTTTCTCTAGCAGGTCCGCGGCGGCATGCCATTTCCCGCCGCAACGACAGCCAAAAATCCGCACGCCGAGGGCGCAGAATCAGCCGTAGAATCGCGCTTTTCGAGAGTGCCAGAATCGACCCTCGGAGACCTTGAAAAAGTGTAAAAAACCACCATTTATTCAACGACTTGTAGACAGAGAGATTGCGCTAGGCGCGATGCCTCTTTCATGGCACAAATAGACCAATCAGCGCCTCATATTGCGCGGCTGATTCGGGACACCCGCGAAGGCCTCACATGACAGAACCTGCCCGGCAGACTCCTGCCGAAACTGAGCATCCCATTCCGGTCGAATATGGCGCGGAATCGATCCGGGTGCTGAAGGGGCTCGACGCCGTGCGCAAGCGGCCGGGCATGTATATCGGCGACACCGATGACGGTTCCGGCCTGCACCACATGGTCTACGAGGTCGTCGACAACGCCATCGACGAGGCGCTCGCGGGCCACGCCACCGCGGTGGAAGTCATCCTCAACGCTGACAACTCCGTGACGGTGCGCGACGACGGCCGCGGCATTCCGGTCGACATCCACAAGGGCGAAGGCATCTCCGCGGCGGAGGTCATCATGACCCAGCTCCACGCCGGCGGAAAGTTCGACCAGAACTCCTACAAGGTTTCCGGCGGCCTGCACGGCGTCGGCGTCTCCGTCGTCAACGCGCTGTCCAGCAAGCTGCAGCTGCGTGTCTGGCGCGACGGCAAGGAACATTACATCGAATTCGCCCATGGCGATGCGGTTGCCCCGCTCAAGGTCGTCGGCGATGCCAATGGCAAGCGTGGCACCGAAGTGACCTTCCTTGCATCCACCGAGACTTTTACCAACGTCGAATATGATTTCCCGACGTTGGAGCATCGCCTGCGCGAGCTCGCGTTCCTGAATTCCGGCGTCAATATCGTGCTGTCAGACATGCGCCACGCGGTCGAGAAGCGCGAGGCGATGCGTTACGACGGCGGCGTCGAGGAATTCGTCAAATATCTCGACCGCAACAAGAAGGCGATGGTGCCTGCCCCGATCATGGTTCGGGCCGAGATGAACGACATCGGCGTCGAGGCCGCCTTGTGGTGGAACGACAGCTACCATGAGAACGTGCTGTGCTTCACCAACAACATCCCGCAGCGTGACGGTGGCACCCATCTCGCCGGCTTCCGCGGCGCGCTGACGCGCCAGGTCAACGGCTATGCCGAGGCCAATGCCAAGAAAGAAAAGATCGCGCTGACCGGCGACGATTGCCGCGAAGGCCTCACCGCCGTGCTGTCGGTGAAGGTGCCGGACCCGAAATTCTCCTCGCAGACCAAGGACAAACTGGTGTCCTCGGAAGTGCGGCCCGTGGTCGAGAACGTCCTCAACGAGGCGCTGGCGGCGTGGTTCGAGGAGCATCCGAGCGAGGCGAAAGTCATCGTCGGCAAGGTGATCCAGGCGGCCGCCGCGCGCGAAGCTGCCCGCAAGGCGCGCGAACTGACCCGCAAGAGCCCGCTCAGCGTCTCCTCGCTGCCCGGCAAGCTCGCCGACTGCCAGGAGAAGGACCCGGCCAAATCAGAACTGTTCATCGTCGAGGGCGACTCGGCCGGCGGCAGCGCCAAGCAGGGCCGCAACCGCGAATTCCAGGCGGTGCTGCCGCTGCGCGGCAAGATCCTCAATGTCGAACGCGTCCGCACCGACAAGATGCTGTCAAGCGAGCAGATCGGCACGCTGATCACCGCGCTAGGCACCGGCATCAGCGACGACTTCTCGGCCGACAAGCTGCGCTACCACAAGATCATCGTGATGACGGACGCCGACGTCGACGGCGCTCATATCCGCACGCTGCTGCTGACCTTCTTCTACCGGCAAATGCGCGAATTGATCGACCGCGGCCATCTCTATATCGCGCAGCCGCCGCTCTACAAGGTGACGCGCGGCAAGTCCGAGCAGTACCTGAAGGACGAGCGCGCGCTGGAAGATTATTTGATCGCGACCGGGCTCGACGACTGCGTCTTCAAGCCGGCGACGGGATCGGATCGCGCCGGCCGCGACCTGCTGTCGCTGGTGGAAGATGCGCGCATCATCCGCGGCATCCTGAACAACCTGCACAGCCGCTATAACCGCAAGGTGGTCGAGCAGGCGGCGATTGCCGGCGTCCTGAGCCCGAAGATCACCAGCGATATCGCCACCGCCAATGCCGCCGCCGACTACATCGCCAGGCGCCTCGATGCGCTGGCCGACGAGGTCGAGCGCGGCTGGACCGGCCGTTTCACCGAAGGCGAAGGCTTCTTCTTCGAGCGCACCATCCGCGGCGTCAAGGACGTCGCCATCATCGACGACGCCCTGCTCGGCTCCGCCGACGCACGCAAGCTCGACGATTATGCCGTGAGACTTCAGGAAGCCTATCCGAAGCCCGGCCTGTTACGCCGCAAGGATGCGGAGACCGCGATCCATGGGCCGGTCAGCCTGTTCGAGGCGGTGACCGACGCCGGCCGCAAGGGCGTGGCGTTGCAGCGCTATAAAGGTCTCGGCGAAATGAACCCCGGCCAGCTCTGGGAAACCACGCTCGACACCAACGAGCGTTCGCTGCTGCAGGTGAAGATCAAGGAGGTCGACGAAGCCGACGACATCTTTACCAAGCTGATGGGTGACGTGGTCGAGCCGCGCCGCGAATTCATCCAGGATAATTCGCTCAGCGCCAATGTCGACGTGTGAGGCAGGACGCGCCCGTGTCGCCCATTCAATACATCGTTGAAGGCGGCCACCGGCTCGCGGGGACGATCGAGCCGTCCGGCAACAAGAATTCTGCGCTGCCGATCATCGCCGCCGCCCTGCTCACCGAGCACCCGGTCACGCTGGAAAACGTGCCGCGCATCCGCGACACCGAGACGCTGGTCGAACTGGTCCGTTCGGTCGGGGCCTCGGCCGAATGGAGAGAGCGCAATACGTTGGCGATCCACGCCAAGGAAGTTCGCGCCGCGGATCTCGATCCCGAACTCTGTGCCCGGATCCGCGCCTCGATCCTGCTGGCCGGGCCGCTGCTCGCCCGTTGCGGCGAGGTGGCGCTGCCGCCGCCCGGCGGCGACGTCATCGGCCGGCGACGTCTGGACACGCATTTCCTCGCCTTTGAACAATTGGGCGCCACCGTCACCGCGACGCACCGGCTGGAATTCCGCGCGACCAAGTTGAGGGGAGCCGACGTATTCCTCGACGAGCCCAGCGTCACCGCGACCGAAAACGCGCTGGTCGCAGCCGTCGCCGCCCATGGTACCACATTCTTGCGCAACGCCGCCTCCGAGCCGCATGTGCAGGACCTCGCGTATTTTCTGGTCGCGCTCGG
Source organism: Bradyrhizobium algeriense (assembly GCF_036924595.1). NCBI lineage: Bacteria > Pseudomonadati > Pseudomonadota > Alphaproteobacteria > Hyphomicrobiales > Nitrobacteraceae > Bradyrhizobium > Bradyrhizobium algeriense. The sequence goes on from NZ_JAZHRV010000001.1 coordinate 7,009,039, forward strand.
CGCGAAGATCGAGGGCATCGGCACCAACACCATCATCGTGCACGGCCCGGCGACGCTTGGTGGCACGAACTATTCCATTCAGCCCGACCATATCGAGGTCGGCTCCCTGATCGGGCTCGCCGCGGTGACGCGCTCGCCGCTGCGCATCGCGAAAGCCGGCGTCGAGCATCTGCGCTCGATCCGGATGGGCTTTGAACGGCTCGGCATCGTCTGCGGCGTCGAGGGCGACGACCTCGTGGTGCCCTCGGGCCAGACCATGAAAATCCACGACGATTTCGGCGGTCACGTGCCGAAGCTGGAGGACCAGCCCTGGCCGGCCTTCCCGGCCGACCTGATGTCGATCGCGATCGTCACCGCCACGCAATGCGACGGCGTCATCCTGATGTTCGAAAAGATGTTCGAGTCGCGGATGTTCTTCGTCGACAAGCTGATCTCGATGGGCGCCCGCATCGTGCTGTGCGATCCGCATCGCGCGATCGTGGCCGGCCCGAGCCGGCTGCGCGGCGCGGCGATGATCTCTCCCGACATCCGCGCCGGCATGGCCATGCTGCTGGCGGCGGTGGCTGCCGAGGGCACCAGCACAATCAACAACGCCGACCAGATCGAGCGCGGCTATGAGCGCATAGAGGAACGGCTCAATGCACTCGGCGCAAAAATCACCCGCGTGCCGGCACGAGACGGTGGCTAGACCCAGGCGCCGTCACTTTTCTGACCTTCGTCAGTGGTATAGCGTTTTCGAGCGAAGTGGATCCCGGGTCGCATAGCAATCAAGTTTACGCAGATTGCGTAGACTTATCTGCGGTAGAAAACGCGTCAAAAAAAGAATCTAGCCCGTTGCAATGCTCGAAAAAGCTGAAGCCACATCGGTCGCGCCGCCCGCTTCCACAACGGCGCCCGGACGTCATCTCGCGCTCGAACTCTCCGAGACGCTGAAGCTGGCAGTGCCGATTGCGCTGACGCAGCTTGGGCAGATCGCGATGATGACGACCGACATCGCCTTGATCGGCCGCCTTGGCAGCGAAGCCATGGCGGCCGCCGCGCTGGCGCATACTGTCTTCTTTGTCAGCTTCACCTTCGGCATGGGGCTGGTATCCGCCGTAGCACCCTTGGCTGCGCAGGCATTTGGCGCACGCAATCCGCATCTGATCCGGCGCTCGCTGCGCGTCGGCATGTGGGCCGCGCTCCTGATGTCGCTGCCGATGATGACGCTGTCGTTCCGCGGCGAACAGATCCTGCTGATGCTGGGCCAGGCGCCGACGGCTGCCCATCTCGCCCAGCAATATCTGTTGGGCCTGACATGGAGCATTCTGCCAGCGCTGTGGTTCATGACCATCCGCGGCTTCATGAGCGCGGTCAACCGCCCTGAGCCGATCCTGTGGATCACGCTGGCCGCGATCCCGGCCAATGCGACGCTGGTCTATCTGCTGCTGTATGGCGCGTTCGGCATGCCGGAACTCGGCCTGTTCGGTGTCGGCCTTGCGACCTCCATCGTCAATCTCGGCACGTTCCTGGCGGGTCTGTGGTTTGCCACACGCCGCCGGCCGTTCCGGAAATATCATGTGCTCGGTCATTTCTGGCGCGTCGACTGGAAGCTGATGCGGCTGATGCGGCAGCTCGTCGTCATCGGGGCACCGATCTCCCTTTCGTTCCTGCTCGAATACGGCCTGTTCGGCGCCGCCGGTCTCTTGATGGGCGTGATCAGCACGACGGCGCTGGCGGCGCATCAGATTGCGCTGCAGGTCGCCGCCATCCTGTTCATGGTGCCGTTCGGCATCGGCATGGCCGCCACCGTGCGGGTCGGCCATGCCATCGGTCGTGGCGACGCGGGCGCAGTCCGGCGCGCCGGCTACGTTGCCACCTGGCTCGGCATCGTGCTCGTCGCGGTTCTGACGATCGCCGTGATCGTTAGCCGCTTTAGCATTGCAGAGATTTTCCTGGGCGAAAGCACCGACGCGACCGCCGAACTCTCCGCGACGCTGCTGCTGGTCGGATCGACTTTCTTCATCGCCGACGCCATCCAGACCGTCGCCGCCGGCTCGCTGCGCGGCATGAACGACACGCGCGTGCCGCTGTTGTTCGCGATCCTCAGCTATTGGCTGATCGGTTTCGCCTGCGCCTGCTGGCTCGGTTTCTGGACACCATCAGGCGCCGTCGGCGTGTGGATCGGGCTGTCGATCGGAACCGCTGTCTATGCCGTGCTTCTGCTCTTGCGCTTCCGTGGGCTCACGAGCAAGCTTAGCTTCCGATGAAAGTCCGCGAGATCACCCCTTCCGCCGATACCGATACGCTGCTGGCCGGCGCCCACTTCGCCGACGCCTTTCAAATTGAAATCGAGGATTGTGATCTCGACGCGAGGCGAGCCGCTGAACGCATGATGGCACGTCAGCCGCGATGGGCCGAGGCGCTGTTGTCGCTGCGCAATTTGCTGGTCGTGCCGCTGGGACTGAGAACGTCGGGTGCGGGCCTGGTCCCGCCCAGAGACATGATCGGAATATTTCCGGTCGTGAGCCAAACGCCGTACCGCCTGATCGCCGGCTTCAACGACCGTCATCTCGACTTTCGCGTCGTGGTGGACGTAACGCATTCCGGCGGCGTCGGGCAGGTCACGGCGACGACGCTGGTTAAGACGCACAACTGGTTCGGCCGGACCTATCTCGCAATCATCACGCCGTTTCATCGGTTGATCGTGCCAGCCCTTCTGCGTCAGGTGGCGGCCTGAGGCGCTGGCAGAAATCTCCGTTAGCGCAATCCGGACACAGAGCCGGCGATCCTTTTGCTTTCTCGCCAACTGGATCGACTAACCCTTCGCACCGGCTGCTGTCGTGGCCGGAGCCTCGCACCACTCAGCATGACAGCGGTCGAGATCGTTCAGGTTCTGCCGCATCTGCTCCAGCGAAAAACCCAGCGCGAAGAACCGCTCTGCGACATCGACGGGCACGCCGCGGATCAGGCCCTCGCTTCGCAACGCGGCGACTTCGGCGGCGTAGGCCTGCAGCGCCGCATCGACGGGCTGAATGTCCACGGTGCCGCTGCCGCTTCGCAGGGATACAGCCGCCGCGCGCATATAATCGACGATCGCGCTGCTGACATCGGACAGTGGCCGCGCCAGCCTCGCCTGCACATTGGCCGGCAGCGGCACCACGCTGGCGCGCCCGATCATCACGACATCGTGGCGCAGGCGCTGGACGGTGCGCAGCAATGGGCCGGTATCGGGTCCCGACGACAAATGCGTCGCGCGCTCGCGCTCGGCTTCCAGGCCGGTCGCATGGAGGCTCGCCATCGCCGTGCCGATCCCATCCTGGATACGGTGCAGGGCGTCGTTGTCGAGCCCGCGCGTCAGGCCTGCGAGCAGTTCGGCGAATGCGGCAGCCAGCAGCTCCAAAAGCTGCGCCGCATTGATACGGATCTGGCTGACCGCCCGTGATGGCAACACCAGGAATGAGACCACAAGCCCGGTGAGCGCGCCGACGGTGACCTCGCAGAGCCGGTCGATCGTGGAATCCAGCGGGTCGGCGTGGTTCATGGCCGGAACCAGCAGCACGATCACGGCCGTCACCGTGGCGGCGCTCAGGCTGGGATTGATGGCCCCGATGAAGGCCATCGGCGCCACCGCCAGCACCAGCAGCGCCAGCAATCCCCCCTCGCCGGAATGCGGGATCAGCATCGCGATGGTGCCGCCATAGATTGCGCCGCCGACCGTCCCGACCATGTAATCGCGGGTCGCTTTCAGGGAGCGGCCGACGCTCATCTGGGTGACGATCAGCGAGGTCAGCACCGCCCATAGCGGCAGCATCAGATGTAGCGCTCGGGCGATCGCATAGGCCGCGACCGCGGCGACCGCTATCCGGACCGCGAGCGCCAGTTGCGTCTTGCGGCCGCGGAGCGATCCAAGCATGCGTTCTGCGAAGGCCATCATGCGCCGCATTTCCGGAATCTGTAGACCGCGCCTGTGCTAGACGACGCCGAGCATAGCTGATGCCCGCGGCCGGAAGGCGGCTTGAAAGCCAAAATCAGCCCGCCTACCCTGCGCTGCAAAACGAGGAAACACGATGGCCAACGAAACCGCAACGCTCGCAGCCTATGTCGCCGACCTGAAACTTGCGGACATCCCGCCGGAGGTGCTGGAGCGCGCCAAGGTGCTGACGCTGGATTTCCTCGGCAGCACAATCCGGGCGCGGCGCGATGCGGAGTCCACGGCATCGCTGCTTGGGATGCTCGAGGCGCTGGCGCTCGACGGCAAGGGGGAGTCCACCGTGTTCGGCGACAGCAAAACCTGGACGCCCGCGGTCGCCGCTCTCCTTAACGGCGCGCTCGGCCATTCCCTTGATTTCGATGACACCCATGCCGACTCCTCGCTGCATCCGAGCGCGCCCGTGGTGCCGGCGGCGTTCGCGGTCGGCGAAATGGTCGGCGCATCAGGGCGCGACGTCCTGACCGCGATCGTGGCCGGCTATGAAGTGTGCTGCCGGCTCGGCAACGCGCTCGATCCGACCTCGCATTATGCGCGCGGCTTTCACCCGACCGCGACGGCGGGAACCTATGGCGCGGCGGCGGCCGCGGGCAAATTGTTCGGCCTGTCGAAGGACCAGATCATATCCGCCTTCGGCGTGTCCGGCAGCCAGGCCGCGGGCTCGCTGCAGTTTCTGGTCAACGGCGCCTGGAACAAACGCTACCAGGTCGGCGCCGCCGCGATGAACGGCGTCATCGCCGCCACGCTGGCGCGCAACGACTTTGTCGGTTCGAGCGAATCGGTCGAGGGCAAGCATGGCCTTCTGGTCGGCTACAGCGACGACGCGCATCCCGACAAGGCTGTCGCCGGCCTCGGCAAGACCTATGAGACGCTGAAGATTGGCGTGAAGCCGTATCCAAGCTGCCGCTACACCCATGCGGCGCTGGATGCGCTGATCGCTATGCGCCGGGAGCACAATCTGACGCCGGACCAGATCAAGCGCGTCGAGATCGGTCTCCATCGTAACGGCATCACGCTGACCGGCGACGCCGCCACCAAGCGGCATCCGACGTCGATCGTCGGTGGGCAGTTTTCGATGTTCTTCACCGGCGCGCTGGCGCTCGATCAGGGCAGCTTCGGCTGGGACGATTACGACCGGCTCGGCGATGCCGCGGTGAATGCGCTCGCCGACAAGTTCGACGTGGTGCAGGACGACCGCCTCGAGATCGGCCGCACCCACCCCTTTGGCGCGCGCGTTTCCATCACCACCGATAACGGCGTCCATGAGCGGCTCTATGCCGATCCCTCCGGCGAACCGAACTCGTTTCCGGACGCGCAGGCGATGCAGCAAAAATTCCTCACGCTGGCGCGCCCCGTGCTGAACGGCCGCGCCGACCAGCTCGCCGACGCGATCCTGTCGCTGGAGCGATTCGATCGCGTCGAGAAGGCCACGCAGTTGGGTCGGCAGTAGAACGAGTACGTAGCCCGGATGGAGCGCAGCGCCATCCGGGATCAGATCATCCGCGGCACGCAATCCCCGGATTTCGCTTCGCTCCATCCGGGCTACGCATCTCGGCGGGCGTGCGGGTCAATTGCCACCCGCCAGCTTTCCCTTGCTTCCCATCGCCGCAACCACATCGCGCACCAGATCGAACACGCCGTCGGCCTCCGGCGGCCAGTTCGGCGAGCGGCCGAGCCGGACGATCACAAGCCGTTCGGAGGGCACGATGATCACATACTGCCCGATCGTGCCCTTGGCGAAGAACGCATCGCGCGGCCAGCCGTGTTCGGTGCGGTAGCTGGCACCAAAGCTATCGCCGAGATTGGTCCAGAATCCCGCGCCCTGCCCGACCCATGCGTTCGGCGTCGGCGTCGCCGAATATTTCACCCAGCCTTCGGGGAGGATGCGTTTGCCGCCGGCCGTGCCGTCATTGAGATAAAGCTGGCCGAAACGCGCCCAGTCGCGCGCGCTGGCGAGCAACTGGCTCGACGCTTCCGCATTCCCCGCCGCGTCGAATTCGAGCGTCACGTTGCGCATACCGAGTGGGTCGAACAATTCCTGCCGCGCGAAGCGCATCATGTCGGCCGCGCGGCCGCCGGTGGCCTGGCGGATCAGATGCGCGAGGATGACGGTATTGCCGTCGTGATAGTTCCACGCTGCGCCTGGCACTGACTCCAACGGCATGCTCTTCGCATAGGCGGCCATGTCAGACTCCATGAATTTCATCCGGTTGACCGGCTCGAGCGCGGATGCCAGCGACGCCTGCAGCGAACTGCCGAGCGCGAGCCCTGCGGTATGGCGCAGCAGATGATCGAGCGTGATGGCGCGCCTGGCGTCGCCGGGGCCTTGCCACGCCGCGATCGACACGGGCTCATGCAGCCGCAGCGCGCCCTTGCGCACGAGGATGCCGGCCAGCGCCGAGATGACCGATTTGGTCGCGGAGAATCCGAGCAGCGGCGTGTCGATGCCGATGCCGTCGGCATAGCGCTCAGCAACGACGCGGCCATCCTTCATGACCACGATCGCCCGCGTGTTGCGCGGCGTCGATTTGTCCGGCTCGGCAAAGGCGCGGTCGAGCGCGGCAGCCAGTTGCGGCGTTTGCGGCGCGACGATGGATGGACCGGCGATGTCAAGCAGTAGCGCCGCCTTTGCATCGGGCGCCGGCACCGAGATGTCGGCGACTGCGCCACCGTGATCGAGATAGCAGCCGAGGCCCTCGCCACGATAGACGGCGTGGCTCCGGCCCAGGCCGAACAGCGTCACCGTGACGTTCTTGCGCGCGCGGTCGACGCGATAGTCGAGCGCCCAGGCGATCAGCCCGGTGCCGGGCATGGCCGACATGGTCTCGGCGAACGCGCGCGCGGGATCGAGGCCCGAGACGAAGGTCTCCGTGCAGACCACGTTGGCGACGAAGCCGGTCGCGACTTTTGGCACGTCGCGAGCGCGGGCGGCTGTTAGTGCGAGCGCGCTCAGCGCGGTGGTGCTGGCGAGGATGAGGATGAGATTTCGTCTGGTCACATTGGCCTCCGGCATGACGCATCAGCGCGTTGCCGGGAAGGATGGCGATGCGGCCGCCGCCTGCTCGCCGGATTTGGAATTCGCGCTGGCCGAAAGCTCAACGCGCCTCGACGATTCCGAAATTATACAACAGTAACAATGGGATGAAGATCAGGCCGCGGTCGCCTTGAGCCGGCGATATTCGGTCGGCGTGACGCCCGTGATAGCCTTGAAGGCGCGGTTGAAGGGCCCGAGCGACTGGAAGCCGGCATCCATCGCGATCGTGATCACGGGGACTTCAGCCTGGCTGGGATCGGCGAGCGCCGCCTTGGCTTCCGCGATCCGGTGCTCGTTGAGGAACACATTGTAATTGCGGTAGCCGAGCCGCTGGTTGATCAGCCGCCGCAATCTGTACTCGGGTATCCCGAGCTTGCTCGCCAGCGTGCCGATGGTGACGTTGTCGTGGCGGTAGATGCGCTCGTCGTCCATCAGCCGCATCAGCGCATCGACCAGCTTTTGATCGGCGCCGGATTCGACCACAGCCGCTTCGCTTGCCTCGGCCTGAACCTCAGGCGCCGCCGGAAACAGGTCGGCACCATCGACGCGCATCATCGCATAGCAGATCGCAGCCACCACAGCCGCCAGAACGACTAAATTCACCGTGTTGGCGATTTCAGCGCCGCCGCTGCCGGACATCGCGATTTGCAGCACCGCATTCAGCCCGCCATAGAGCGCCGCGGCGCTGACGATAAAGACGCGGACGCTGCGGCGGCGCTCGACCAGATCCGACGACCAGGAGGCGACGGTCTGCGTAACGGCCAACGCGATGAAGCCCAGTGCGATCAGATTGATCGCGATGATGGACAACCGCGCGCCGGATGCCGGCGCTATCCAAATGCAATTGACGAAACTGAAAGCTGCGACCGCCGCCCAGACCAGCGCATGCCACCAACGCAGCCTGAACGTTTCATCGAACAGCGCACGCGTAAACAGCCAGAACACCACGACATTGCCGGTCGACAGCGCGAGCACGGGCGCATGCGCGATCGACACCGGCGATGTCGCGCCGATCGAATAGCTCACGGCATGCGCCGCCGACCCCAAGGCGAAGGCGGCGGCCAGCCGTCCGGCAAGCACCGTTCCAAAACCTCGAAACAGCGACGCCGCCAGCACCAGCAGCAGCGCCACGGTGGCGCCGCGCAAGGCGATGTCGATGGTCGGAAGCATCATCCGGTCGGGTCCGTTCGCGCGGTCATCCGCGCACGATGAAACTAATGTGAATCGTCGCCTGGTTCAAATTACCTCAACCCTTCCAGGTCGCGCGTGAAGTTACCCAGCGCTCATTGGTCTTGCCGAATAGATCGACTTCGCCATCCCTCCGCGCGCCCAGTCGCCGCGCGACGCTCTTGGACGGTTCGTTGCTGGCTTCGATGCAATGAATGATCTCGTCGATCTCAAAGTTAGCGAACACCCAGTCGATCGACGCGCGCGCCGCCTCCACCGCGTAACCCTTGCCGCGGTATGCGCGGTCGATGCCCCATCCCACCTCGAAGCCCGGCCATCCCGGCGGGCACCACGGCCCGACGCGGCCGATATATCGGCGGCTCGACTTTTCCTCGACGGCGAACATACCGAAGCCATGCAGCGCCCAGTGCCCCGATATCACGGCGGCGTTGCGCCAGCCGCTGATCTCAGTGGTAATCGCGATACCGTCGGGCGTGATGTAGCGCGCGGTGCCGGGATCCGACAGCATCGCCGTATTCACCGCAATGTCGTCACTGCGCCATGGCCGCAGGATCAGGCGCGCGGTCTCGATGACCGGGCCATCGACCTTCAGGAGCTTCGCGCCGGGCTTGAGCGGAGGGATCATGGGGTCATTCTCCTATGTCGTCCCTGCCTAGTGCGCAATTGCGCACTAGGCAGGGACGACGTGTGGGGGCATTTGAACCCAATCGGGCATTTCCTGTTATACTCGCACAAAACATCAAGGAGTCCCCCCATGAGCTGGCAACCCTCCAACGATCCCGTGCTCGGCGATCCCAAAACCTGCGATGCGCTCGATCTCATTATCGTGCCGCGCACCCGCGATCTCGGCGATGGATTTGAGGTGCGCCGCGCGCTGCCGCATGGCAAGCGGCAGATGGTCGGGCCCTTCATCTTCTTCGATCATTTCGGCCCGGTGCAGTTCATCGCCGGCAAGGGCATGGATGTGCGGCCGCATCCGCATATCGGGCTTGCCACCGTCACCTATCTGTTCGACGGCTCGATCATGCACCGCGACAGCCAGGGCAACATCCAGGAGATCCAGCCCGGCGCGATGAACCTGATGACAGCAGGGCGCGGCATCGCGCATTCCGAACGCACGCCCGACGTGCAGCGCCGCGATGGCCAGAAGATGCTGGGCCTGCAAAGCTGGATCGCGCTGCCTGCGGGGTCGGAAGAGATCGCGCCATCGTTCCAGCACTACGCCGCCGAGGCGCTGCCGACCGTGAAGGAGAACGGCTTCACCGCGCGCATCATCGCAGGCCACGGCTTCGGCTTGAAATCGCCGGTGAGCATGGTATCGCCCTGGTTCTATAGCGAAGTGACGGCGCAGGCCGGGACCAGCGTCCCGCTCGATCCTGACCATGAGGAGCGCGCGATCTATCTGGTCGACGGCGAGGTCGAGATCGCGGGCGAGCGCTATGAGGGACCGCGCCTCCTGATCTTCCGGCCGGGCGACCGCATCACCGTGAAGGCCGTGAGGCCTGTGCGGATGATGTTTCTGGGCGGCGACGCGCTGGAGGGGCCGCGGCACATCTGGTGGAATTTCGTTTCTTCCAGCAAGGAGCGGATCGAGCAGGCCAAACAGGACTGGAAAACCGGCCGGTTTGCAGCCGTTCCGCAAGAACATGAGTTCATTCCGCTGCCGGAGTAGGCTATTGCTCCGCTTTCTCATTTGCGCGCTGGCGCCTGCGCCGACACGCCTGTTCGAAAGCAAGACCTGATGAACGCGATGCTCGCCAGCGATCTGCCCCTGCCCCGGATCGGCCGCGGCAAGGTGCGCGATATCTATGCCGTCGGCGACGACCGCGTGCTGCTGCTCACCACCGACCGCATCAGCGCATTCGACGTCGTGATGGCCGAGACCATTCCGATGAAGGGTGCGGTGCTGACCCAGATCAGCGCGTGGTGGTTCCGCCAGCTCGAAGGCGTGGTGCCGCATCACATGATCAGCGCCGATGCCGACGAGATTATCCGCGAGGTGCCCGAGCTGAAAAATCACCGCGCTGACATTCTCGGGCGCGCGATGCTGTGCCGGCGCACCACCGTCTTCCCGGTCGAATGCGTGATCCGCGGCTACATTTCGGGCTCGGCCTGGAAGGAATATGCCGCATCCGGCACGCTGGCCGGCGAGGAGCTGAAGGATGGTCTCGTCGAAAGTGAAAAGCTCGACGCGCCGATCTTCAGCCCGGCCACCAAGGCCGAGACCGGTCATGACGAGAACATCACGGTCGCGCGCGTGCGTGAGATTTTGGGCGCCGACGTCGCCGAAAAACTCGAGAGCATGGCCCGCACCGTCTATAATTTCGGCGAGCGGATCAGCCGCCACCAGGGCATCATCATCGCCGACACCAAGTTCGAGTTCGGCCGCGCGGCGGACGGCCGCATCATCCTGATCGACGAGGTGATGACCCCCGACAGTTCGCGGTTCTGGGCCGCCGACGTCTACAAGCCCGGCCGGCCGCAGCCCTCCTTCGACAAGCAGCCGCTGCGAGACTATCTCGACGCCGAGCGCCGCGCCGGCCGCTGGAACGGTGACGCCCCGCCCCCGCCGCTGCCCGCCAGCGTGGTGGATGCGACGAGCAAGCGGTATCTCGAAGCGTATCGGCGCGTGACCGGGAGTGAACTGGAGATCTAGCGCCGTCGACGTCGACTCCCGGATTGCTTCAGCCTGTCGTCTGGTGCGAGTATCCCCGCTATAAGAACAACAGGGAGCGCTCCATGACTGAAGCCGACAGCGTGCTCGTCGAACGCGATGGTCCCATCACCATCGTTTCCATCAACCGCCCGCATTGCCGCAACGCCGTTGACGGCGCAACCGCGCGGAAACTCTATGACGCATTCCTCGCCTTCGATGCCGATGAAGCAGCGTCGGTGGCAGTCTTCACCGGCACCGGCGGTTATTTCTGCGCGGGCGCCGACCTCAAGGCGGTGGCGGCGGGCGATCCGAACAAGAAGCGCGAGCTCGGCGGCCACGATTCGATTGCGCCGATGGGGCCGAGCCGCCTGCGGCTGTCGAAGCCGGTGATCGCGGCGATCGAGGGTTTTGCGGTGGCCGGCGGCATGGAACTCGCGTTGTGGGCGGATATGCGCGTGGTTGCGGAAGACGCCACCTTCGGCGTCTTCTGCCGCCGCTTCGGCGTGCCGTTGATCGATCTCGGCACCATTCGCCTGCCGCGGCTGATCGGCCATTCCCAGGCGATCGACCTGATCCTCACCGGCCGCCCGGTCGGCGCGCAGGAGGCGCTGCGCATGGGGCTCGCCAATCGCGTCGTCGGCCGCAGCGAAGCCACGGCGCAGGCGATCGCGCTGGCGCGGGAGATCGCGCGCTTTCCGCAAAGGTGCCTGCGCGCCGACCGGCTGTCGGCGCTGCGGCAATGGGACCTTTCCGAGGAGGAAGCGATCGCCAATGAGATGCGCGGCGGGCTCGAGGTGATCGCCTCGGGCGAAACGCTGTCGGGGGTGACGCGATTTGCTTCCGGCGTGGGACGCCACGGCGCGTTCGGCGGCGATGGGGGGAGCGACTGACGCCGCGCAGCCCCTTAAGAGCCCGGTCGTCATAAAATTGTTGTTGTCGTCCCACGCCGGCCTCGTCTACGACTAACGTGCGGAATTTTGGGGCTTTTTTCGGGTGATTGGTCGATCAATTTACTTCGGCTCGCGGGCAAAGCGGGCCATCAATGATATTGTTGGTGGGAGCGCGGCGAGCGTCCTCGGCATTACATTCGGCCTGTCCTATGCGTTGCTGATCTTCACGGGGCCGCTGTCGCCGTATTTGTCCTACGGCATCGCGGCAACCTTCATCAGTACTGCCGTGATTGCGGCCATCGTCGCGCTTGGCAGCTCACTGCCATTTGCGGTCGCCGGCCCCGACAGCGCCACCGCGGCGGTGGCCGGGATCCTGGCCGCAACGCTGGTCGAGCGCATCGTCGCGGCCGATCCGTCGGCACAATTGCTTTCACCCGTGCTGATCACGCTCGCCCTGTCGACCATGGTGACCGGCATCGCGCTATGCGGCCTCGGCCTGACGCGGATGGGCCGCGCCATCCGCTACGTACCCTATCCCGTGGTCGGCGGGTTCCTGGGCGCGACCGGGCTTCTGATCGTGCTGGGCGCCGTCCGCGTGATCACCGATCATCCTGTGCAACTGAACACCCTGCTTCGTTTCACCAACGTCATCACGATTTCGGAACTGAGCGCGGCTTGCGCGATGGCGCTGGTGCTGTACCTGACCTCGCACCGTTCGCGCAGCCCGTTCGGCCTGCCGGCCGTCCTGATTGGCGGCGTGATCGCGGCACATCTGGCGTTTTGGATCATCGGCATTTCCTCCGAGCAGGCCCGCGCCATCGGCTGGACTTTCCAGCCTCCACCCCCGGCGGCGTTCATGCTGCCGTGGCGCGCCGACGAGCTCTCCCGCTATCCCTGGTCGGGAGTCCCGGACCTGCTCGGCAATTTGATCGCTGTGATCTTCGTCACGGCGGCCAGCACCCTGTTCAACACCACCGGCATCGAAGTCGCGGTGCATCGCGAAGCCAACCTGGAGCGCGAGCTTAATGTCACAGGCTTTGCCAACATCCTGAGCGGCGTGCTCGCAGGCTACGCCGGCTGCGTATCGGTCAGCCGCACCATCCTTAATTTCAGCAGCGGCGGCAAGGGCAGGCTTTCCGGCCTGACGGTTGCTGCCATCTCGCTGCTGATGCTGGCGGTGGCACCCGCCCTGCTCGGCTACATGCCGAAATTCGTGCTCGGGGGGCTTCTGCTCTATCTCGGCGCGGGCCAGTTGCACCAATGGATCATCGAATCGCGCAAGCGGCTCTCCAACATCGAATACCTCTCGCTGCTCGCGATCATCGCCATCGTTGTCATCTGGGGATTCGTCCCGGGCATTCTGATCGGCGTCATCATCGGCTGCGCGACCTTTGCGTTCAGCGCGGCGCGGATCGAGTCGATCAAGTTCAGCTTTGACGGTTCGGAGTATCGCAGCTCGCTCGATCGCTCGCGCGACGACCAGCAAGTGCTGCTGGCCCATGGCGGCAAGATCCGGGGGCTGAACCTGCAGAGCTACCTGTTCTTCGGCTCCGCCAACCGGCTCTATCAGCACGTCAAGGCGCTGCTGCGGGAGCAGCCGGAGTGCCGCTATCTGTTGTTCGACTTCAAGCTCGTCACCGGCATCGATTCGTCGGCAGCGTACAGTTTTGCCCAGATCAAGCGCAGCGCGCATGATCTCGGCGTCCATCTGGTGCTGGTGCATCTGTCCGCCAGCGCCGAGAAGGTGCTGCGCTCGAGTGACTTCATCACCGATGGCATCACCACGATCGACGAACTCGACCATGCGCTGGAATGGTGCGAGAACGAGATCATCGTGCAGCATCAGGGGCTAGCACAGGAAGCGGCCAATCTGCGCGACTGGTTCACCCGGATGCTTGACAGCGAGGCCGACGCCGACGAACTGATCCGCCGCTGCCAGCGCATCGAAGTCGAAGCCGCCGAGATCATCGTGCGCACCGGCGATGCCGCCGATTCCATGCATTTCATCCTCGACGGGCGTGTCGGCATCATGGTGCCGGCCGATGACGGCCGCACCACACGCGTCCGCAGCCTCGGCCGTTACACCACGATCGGCGAGATGGGCCTCGTCTCGCACGCGCCGCGTAGCGCGACGATCCAGGCCGAGGTGGCCAGCGTGCTCTACGTTCTGAACACGCGTCAGTTCGAGGCGATCAAGACCGACGATCCCGCGCTGGGCCAAAAGCTCCTGACTTACTTTGTGTCCGTGATAGCGGAGCGGCTTTCCTTCGCCAATCGCACGATCGCGGTGCTGCGGCGTTAGCGAGACTGCTACACCCCCGCCATCATCACGTATTTGATCTCGACATATTCCTCCATGCCGTGATGGGAGCCTTCGCGGCCGAGCCCTGACTCCTTCACGCCGCCGAAGGGCGCGACTTCCGTCGTGATGAGGCCGGTGTTGACGCCGACCATGCCGGCTTCCAGCGCTTCGGCGACGCGCCAGACTCTCCCGAGATCACGCGCATAGAAGTACGACGCGAGTCCGAACGGCGAGTTGTTGCACATCGCAATCACCTCGGCCTCGTCCTTGAAGCGGAACACCGGCGCCAGGGGGCCGAAGGTCTCTTCATGTGCGACCAGCGCGTCCGCTTTCACATTGGAAAGCACCGTGGGCTCGAAGAAGCTGCCGCCGAGCGCATGGCGCTTGCCGCCGGTGATGATTTTCGCGCCGCCCTTGATCGCATCGGCAATATGCTTCTCGACCTTGTCGACCGCAGCCATATTGATCAGCGGGCCCTGCGTGACGCCCGCTTCGGTGCCGTCGCCGATTTTCATCGCCGCGACCTTCTTCGAAAGCTTCTCGACGAACTGATCGTAGATCTTATCCTGGGCGTAGATGCGGTTGGCACAGACGCAGGTCTGGCCCATGTTGCGGTACTTCGAAATGATGGCGCCCTCGACCGCGGCGTCGATATCGGCGTCGTCGAACACCACGAACGGCGCGTTGCCGCCGAGCTCGAGGCCGAGCTTCTTCACGCCCACTGAAGCCTGCTGATAGAGGATTTTTCCGACCTCGGTCGAGCCGGTGAAGCCTATGAAGCGCACGGCCGGATGTTCGCACAGCACCTTGCCGATCGCGGACGAATTGCCGGTGAGGATGTTGAACACGCCCTTGGGCACGCCGGCCTTTTCGGCGAGCGCGACCAGCGCCAGCGCGGTCAGCGGCGTTTCATTGGCGGGCTTGAGCACGACGGTGCAGCCGGCCGCGAGCGCCGGCGACACTTTTCGGGTGATCATCGAGCACGGGAAATTCCACGGCGTGATGGCGCCGCAGACGCCGATCGGCTGCTTGATCGCGAGCAGGCGCGCATCCGGCCGCTGGGTTGGAATGGTTTCGCCGTAGACGCGGCGGGCTTCCTCGGCGAAAAATTCGACATAAGCGCCGCCGATATCGACTTCGCCAAGCGCTTCGGCCAGCGGCTTGCCCTGTTCCGAGGTGAGGATCAGGGCTAAGTCCTCGCGGTTCGCCGCGATCAGCTCGAACCATTTTCGCAAAATGTTGGAACGCTGTTTTGCCGTGAGCTTGGCCCAGGCCGGGAACGCGCGCTCGGCGGCTTCGACGGCTTGCGTGGCTTCGGCCGTGCTCATGGCCGGCACTTTTGCGAGCTCCACGCCATTGACCGGATTGGTGACCGGGCGCGACGGCCTGCCGACCCAGGCGCCGTCGATGTAGCAGCGGTCGCGCAGCAGCGAGGGGTCCTTCAGGCGGTCGTGCAGCGAGGGTTGGGAGGCCTTCGAAGCGCGTGCGGCGACGGGCGGGTTCATGGCGTACTCCTCGGATTTTCTTGAGAGATTGGTCCGAGTATAGGCCCATATCAGCGGCAATGCACCGGCCGCTGAGGCAACCCTGCGTCAACCAATCTTGAGGTCACGCCGCGCCGCTCATATAGGTTTCGCGGCGGCCGATCATGCGTTGCGCGGCGGCTTTGGCGTCAGCCTTCGAGGAGGTCGCGCAGGTGCGGTATTCGAGATCGGGCAGTTTCGCAGCGTCACGGCGGCCAAACCAGGATTTGGACCCGACCGAAAGCTGCGCCAGCGCCTGGGCGACGTTATCGACCGCCTCGAAGGAGTGCAGCCCGCCGGTGCCGGCATAGCGGACTTCGTAAAGTCCGGGGGTAATCGGCGCCTCGATATTTTCGCCCCGTCCGGGACGGGGATAGCGCTTCCATTCACTCCAGGTCGAAATCATTGCGCACCTTCGCGACAGGCAGAAATGAGACAATTTTGGTCAATTGGTCCAGCCGACGGGCAACGTTTGTGCTGGAATCTGAACGCTTTACTGCAAAAAATCGGCGACGGGAATCATGGCGAAATCACGATATCGTGGATGGTTAAGCCGGTCACCGACGGAGGAGACCGTTCACCGCGGATTGTAGCGAGGTGTTGCAGTTTGGCGTCGCCCATACCGCGCCACCGCTGCCCACCCTCCTTGCCCATCACGAGATCGCGACATCGGCGGCGGCCGTCGGCGGCCGCTTGCGGGATCACACGGCCGGAAGGAAGATCGCGCCACTCCATAAAAAACAACGCGGAGGAGACCCATGCAAAGCAAAGCGGAGATCGATCAGATTCTGCGTCAGAAATGCGAGGCCAAGGAGATTCCCGGCGTGGTCGCTATGGCGGCGACCGGCAATGAGGTGATTTATCAAGGCGCGTTCGGCAAGCGCGACCTGTCCAAGGACGATCCGATGACCGCCGACAGCGTGTTCTGGATCGCTTCCATGACCAAGGCGATCACGGCCGCGGCCGGCATGCAGCTCGTCGAACAAGGCAAGCTTTCGCTCGACGAGCCGATCGGCAAGTTGCTGCCCGATCTGGCCTCCCCGCAGGTGCTGGAAGGTTTTGACGCCAGCGGCGAGCCGAAGCTGCGCCCCGCCACGAAGCCGATCACGCTGCGCCATCTCATGACGCACACCGCCGGTTTCGCCTATGACATGTGGAACGCCGACATGGGGAAATACATGGAGAAGACCGGCACGCCCGGCATCATCTCCTGCCTGAACGCCGCGCTGAAGACACCGCTCACGTCCGACCCCGGCACGCGCTGGGAATACGGCACCAACATCGATTTCGTCGGCAAGGCGATCGAAGCGGTCAGCGGCAAGCGGCTCGATGCTTACCTGCGTGACAATATATTTGCGCCGCTTGGCATGAACGACATCGGCTTCAAGATTACGGACTCCCAGCGCCGGCGGCTGGTCGGCATGCATGCGCGCGGCGAGGACGGATCGCTGGCGCCGATCCCGTTCGAACTCGAACAGGCGCCGGAATTCCACATGGGCGGCGGCGGCCTCTACGGCACGGCGGCCGACTACATCACGTTCACCCAGATGATCCTCAACAAGGGCCGCGGCAACGGCAACCAGATCTTGAAGCCCGAGACGGTCGCGCTGATGAGCGAGAACCACATCGGCGATCTCACCATGGGCAAGATGGTCACGGTGGCGCCTGTCTACACCAACGATGTCGACCTCTATCCCGACATCGTCAAGAAGTGGGGGCTGTCGTTCCTGATCAACACCGCCAAGACGCCGGAAGGCCGCAGTGCCGGCAGCCTTGCCTGGGCCGGTCTCGCCAACAGCTATTTCTGGATCGACCCGGCGCGCAACGTCGCCGGCGTGATCCTGATGCAGTTGTTGCCCTTCGCGGACGCCAAGGCGCTGGAAGCTTTTGCGGGCTTCGAGAGTGGTGTTTATGCCGGGCTCGATGCCGGCAGCGGCCAGCGCGCGGCGTAAAAAAGAAGAAAGAGGGCGGCCACGCTTCCGGGTGTGGCACGCCCTCACCCCACCCACAGCCGTCATGCCCCGCGCATGCGGGGCATCCAGTGCGCCGCGGCTTCTCGGTTCAATCATCGCTGTCTCTGGCTCGTCATTGCGAGCGAAGCGAAGCAATCCATCGTGCGGCACAAAGGAAGCAATCCATCGTGCGGCACAAAGAAAGAATGGATTGCTTCGCGGAGCCTGTCATCGGGCGCGTATTCGCGCGACCCGGTGGCTCGCAATGACGGCTGTGACTGACGCACGTTCGACGGCTGCGATTGCAAACACACCTTCGCGATCTCGCGACATGAACCGCCGGAGGTTTGCATCTTCGTTCGCCCTCTCGAGAAAAGAGGGCGCAGGGAAGACCGGGTGCGCGCTGCACCCGCGGTCTCGTGTGCAATATGCACAAGAAAGTGCGCACACGAGCATACAGGTCCAGCGGAGAGCATCCGGCCTTCCCTGCGCAATGGTTTGACGGCGTACTTCGTGCTCTTGTGTCCGCACCCGAAACTTGCGCTTCGCCCGAATTTCGACCTCTCCCCACAGCGTGCGAGGTGAAGAACGTCGCCCTACACCGGCAGCGCGTTCTGCCCCGCCAGCTCCTTCAGCGACACCTGCGGCCGGGCCCCGATGTGCTGGATCACTTCGGCCGCCGCCAGCGCCCCAAGTCGTCCGGCGTTTTCATAGCCGGCGTTGCGGACGAGGCCGAACAGGAAACCGGCGGCGAACAGGTCGCCGGCGCCGGTGGTGTCGACGAGTTTTTGAATCGGGAACGCCGGCACGGCTGTCACGCCATCCTTCGCGGCGACCACGCAGCCCTTTTCGCTGCGGGTGACGATTCCGAGTTTGGCATCGGCGCGCAACTGCTTCAGCGCGCCCTCGAAATCCGAGGTCTGGTACAGCGAGTGCAACTCGGCCTCGTTGGCGAACACGAGGTCGACGGTGCCCTTGCGCATCAGGTCGAGGAACTCGTCACGGTAGCGATCGACGCAGAAGGAATCCGACAGCGTCAGCGCCACCTGGCGGCCGGCACCGTGGGCAATCGTCGCCGCCTTGACGAAGGCTTCCTTGGCGTTCGCCGGATCCCAGAGATAGCCTTCGAGATAGACGATGCTGGAAGCCGCGATCTGCGCTTCATCGATGTCGGAGGGGTTAAGATCCTGCGCGGCGCCGAGATAGGTGTTCATGGTGCGCTCGCCGTCCGGCGTCACCAGGATGTAGGAGCAGCCTGTGGCCGGGCCGCTCTCGGCCGCCCTGGTCTCGAAGGCGACGCCGGCGGCGCGGATATCGTGGGTGTAGAGGGTGCCGATCTGGTCGCCCTTGACCTTGCCGATGAAGGCTGCACGGGCGCCGAAACCGGCGACGCCGACGATGGTGTTGGCGCCGGAGCCGCCGCTCATCTCGGTCGCCGGGCCCATGTCCTTGTAGATGGCGGCGGCGCGGGCTTCGTCGATCAGTGCCATGCCGCCCTTGGTCATGCCGTGGCGCGCCAGAAATCCCTCATCGGTCTGCACCAGCACGTCGAAAATCGCATTGCCGATCCCGAGAACGTCGTATTTTGCGTCAGTCATTCATCCGTCCTGTTTACGGCTGTTTGCGCGAAGAAGCCGAGCGCGGCTAAGAAGGTTGCGGCCTACCAGATCGGCCCCGCGCCAGCAAGGCTACGCGGCTGCTATAGGGTATGAATGATCCGCTCCTTTCTCACGGTCTCCTCGGGAACGCTGGCCTCACGGCTGCTTGGATTCGTGCGCGATTCGGCGCTTGCGGCGCTGCTCGGCGCGGGCGCCGTCGCGGATGCGTTTCTGGCGGCGTTTCAGTTGGTCAATGTCGTCAGGCGGCTGTTGACCGAGGGCGGGCTGAACGCCGCGCTGGTGCCGGCATGGCTGCGGGTGCGCGAGACCGATGGGGCGACGGCTGCGGCGGCGTTCGCCGGCCGTGTGCTCGGCACGGTGACAACAGCGTTGATCGCAGCCACGGCGGTGCTCGCGCTGGTGATGCCGCTCATCATGACGGCGCTGGCGCCGGGGTTTGCCGGGCGCGAGACGCTGCAGCTTGCGACAGATAACGCCCGCCTGATGCTGCCGTACCTCGCCTTTGCCGGTCCAGTGACCGTGATGATGGCACTGTTGAACGCGCAAGGCCGCTTCGCGCTGACGGCGTTTTCGCCGCTGCTGTTTAACATCGCTCTGATCGCGGTGATGATTGTACTGCTCGTCATCCGGCCGGATGCGGTGCAAGCCGCCCAAATCGTCGCCGCGACAACAGGCATTGCCGGACTGTTACAGCTATCGGTGCTGGTGTTGCGCCGTGGCGGCAACATCGCCGCCCCCTTGCGGATTTCATTCGATAGCGAAATTCGCGGCTTTCTCGCCAAGGCCGCACCCGGCATGATGGCATCCAGTGCGCCGCAGCTGCTGATGGTGGCCGGCGCCGTGATCGCCTCGTCGTCGCCATCGGCAGTGTCGTGGCTCTATTTCGCTAATCGCCTGGTCGAACTGCCGCTCGGCATTGTCGGCGTCGCCATGGGCACGGTGCTGATCCCGGAACTGACGCGCGCGGTGCGCAGCGATGACCATACCGCCGTCGCGCATGCGGAATCGCGCGGCCTCGAACTCGCGGTCGGCCTGGCGCTGCCGGCGACGCTCGGGCTGATCGTGCTCAGCGAGCCGATCGTGCGGCTGCTGTTCGAGCACGGGGCCTTCACTGCTGACGATACCGCGGCGACCGCGCGGGCGCTGATGTGGCTGACGCTGGCGCTGCCTGCGCATGTGCTGGTGAAGGCGCTGTCGCCGGCGTTCTTTGCGCGCGAGGATACGATGACGCCGCTGGTATCAGCGCTGAAGGGCGTCGTGCTGGCGATCGCTTCCGCCTTCCTGCTCAGCCGCTGGTACGGCACTGAGGGCATCGCTGCGGCGATTGCGCTCGGCGCGTGGGGCATGGCGTTCAGCCTGATCCGCCGCGGCGCGGAGACTTTTGGATTCTCGATCGACGCCGACGCCAAACGGCGGCTGCCGCGCATCCTGCTATCAGCGCTCGCCATGGGCGCGCTGCTATGGTTGACGACGCGGTCGATGGCGGCGCTCGCCTCAGACGCACACGGCCTCGTGCAGGCCGTCCTGTGGCTTGCCGTGATATCGGCGGGAATTGCGATCTACGGCCTGTTTCTGCGGCTTTTCGGCGTCGCCGGCTGGCGCGACGCAGTTAACGCGATCAGGCAATCCGGGGCCTAGCGGCTTGCGCGAATAGGGCTCGCGTGGCAAACGACAGCGCGAAACAGGCATCCGATACAGGATCCTTGGGGAAGCTGGCTATGGCTTTTGTTGAAAAAGTATTTTCGGGCGTCCAGCCGACGGGCAATCTGCATCTCGGCAATTACCTCGGCGCGATCGTCAACTTCGTGAAGATGCAGGAAACCCATGACTGCATCTATTGCGTCGTCGACATGCACGCGATCACGCAAGGCGTCGACGTCTGGGGTGGCCCGGCGGAGCTCGCCCGCAATACCCGCGAGGTCACCGCGGCCTTCATCGCCGCCGGCATCGACCCGAAGAAGCACATCGTGTTCAACCAGAGCCAGGTCACCGGCCATGCCGAGCTGACATGGATATTCAACTGCGTCGCGCGCGTCGGCTGGCTCAGCCGCATGACGCAGTTCAAGGAGAAGGCCGGCAAGGACCGCGAGAACGCGTCGGTGGGTCTCTATGACTATCCGGTGCTGATGGCGGCAGACATCCTGCTGTATCGCGCCACGCATGTGCCGGTCGGCGAGGACCAGAAGCAGCATCTGGAGCTATCTCGCGACATCGCGCAGAAGTTCAACAACGACTTCGGCGATTCGATTCGCAGCCACGGCTACAATGACGGCCTGTTCTTTCCGCAGCCCGAACCGCTGATCACGGGCCCTGCGACGCGGGTGATGTCCTTACGCGACGGCACCAAGAAGATGTCGAAGTCGGACGCCTCGGACAATTCGCGCATCAACCTCACCGACGACGCCGACACCATCGCGCAAAAGATTCGCAAGGCGAAGACCGATCCGGAACCGCTGCCGTCGGAAGAAAAGGGCCTGGAAAGTCGCCCCGAGGCCGACAACCTCGTCGGCATCTATGCGGCGCTTTCCGAGCGCAGCAAGGCCGACGTTCTGACGGAATTCGGCGGCGGGCAGTTCTCCAGCTTCAAGAACGCGCTGGTGGAACTTTGCGTCACAAAACTCTCGCCGATCGCTTCCGAGATGAAACGGCTGGTCGCCGACCCCGGCCATGTCGACAAAATCCTGGTCGACGGCGCCGACCGGGCGCGCGTCATCGCCGACGAAACCATGCGCGCGACCAGGGATATCGTCGGTTTCATCCGCAAGCCCTGAGTCTTACCGCCAGGGAAACAGCGACGCCGCTTGTCGAAGGCGGCTGCGCCGTGGCAGCATGCGTCGGTTTGGCGCAGCACCGGGACATGCATGACCACCCAGCGACGAAGCTACGAGACGGGTCACCAGCCAAAATGCCTTGTCATCGTTGACGACACCGCGGAATGGGACCGCGCGGTGTACTACGCCAGCCGCTGGGCGATTCGCGTCGGCGGCGGCGTGGTGATGCTGCGCATCATCGAAATCGAGGATCAGAACCAGCAATGGCTTGGTGTTGCCGACCTGATGCGCGCCGAGGCGGAGGACGCCGCTAATGAGGCGCTTGACCGCGCCGCCGGCCGCGCCAACGGCATTGCCGCGATCACGCCGGAGCGGGTGATTCGTGAGGGCGACCCGACCACCCAGATCCTCGACGTGATCGACAAGGACGTCGATATTTCGATGCTGGTGCTGGCGGCCAATCCAGGCCCGGAAGGCCCCGGCCCGTTGATCAGCATGATGGCGCAGGTCACGGGCTCGTTCCCGATTCCGGTGGTCATCGTGCCCGGCGATCTCAGCGATTCCGACATCGACGGCCTGTCTTAGGGCTTGATGCGGCTCGGGAATTTCTGATTGCGCCCCTTGATCGTGCGCTGCCGGTCGCCATCTGCTACAGGAGACCCACGCGCCGGCCTTGAACCGGCGACGCCGGAGAAAAACCATGTTCATTCAGACCGAAGCCACGCCCAATCCCGCCACGCTGAAATTCATTCCGGGCCGTACCGTGCTCGACACCGGCACGATGGAATTCGCCAACCGCGAAGCCGCCGCCCGTTCGCCGCTCGCCGAGCGTCTGTTCGACGTGCCCGGCATCTCCAGCGTGTTCTACGGCTACGATTTCGTCACCGTGACCAAGGCGGATGGCGACTGGCAGCACCTCAAGCCCGCGATCCTCGGCGCCATCATGGAGCACTACATGTCCGGCGCGCCGCTTCTGGCTGACGGGACTGCCGGCAACGACGAGGCGGCGGACGAGGAAGGCGAATTCTTCAACGAGGCGGACGCCGATACGGTCGCGACCATCAAGGATCTGATCGAGACGCGGGTACGTCCCGCCGTCGCCAATGACGGCGGCGACATCACCTTCCGCGGCTTCAAGGACGGCGTCGTCTACCTCAACATGAAAGGTTCCTGCGCCGGCTGCCCATCCTCGACGGCGACGCTGCAGCACGGCATCCAGAATCTGCTGAGGCATTTCGTGCCCGACGTGGTCGAAGTCCGGCCGGTTTGAGTTGGTGCCGTAGGGTGGGCAAAGGCGCGCTTCGCGCCGTGCCCACCATGATCTATCCGTATAGTTAGATGGTGGGCACGCTTCGCTTTGCCCACCCTACACAGCCGCAAGACATGACGGCATGATTGCGCGTCTGCTATACCTCCCCTCATGCTGATCCTCGCCATCGATACCGCGCTTGATGCCTGCGCCGCGGCCGTGCTCGACACCAGCGCAGGCGGCGTCATCGCGCAGGAATCGCAGGCGATGAAGCGCGGTCATGCCGAAGCCCTGATGCCGCTGATCGCCCGCGTGATGAAGGTGTCAGGCGTTGCCTTTACCGCGCTCGATCGCATCGCCGCGACCACCGGCCCCGGCAGCTTTACCGGATTGCGCGTCGGCCTTTCGGCCGCCCGCGGCATTGCGCTCGCCGCCGGCAAGCCGGTCGTCGGCGTGACGACGCTGACCGCTTTTGCCGCCCCCATCGTCAGCGCGAACAGCGAACATCCGGTGATATCAGCCGTCGACGCACGGCATGATCATGTCTATTTCCAGGTGTTGGGCGGCGACGGCCGTTCATTGATTAACGCGAAAGTAGCCCCGATCGCGGAAGCGCTCGACGCGGCGCGCTTGGGTGCGCCATATCTGGTCGGCAATGCGGCGAAGATTCTGGCCGACCGCTGGCCGGCCGATGCAGCGCCGCCTTTCAAGACCGACCAGCAGGCAGCGCCCGATATCGCCTGGGTGGCGTGGCTGGGTGCCGCCGTCGATCCCGAGAGTTCACCGGCGCGGCCCTATTATCTGCGCGCGCCCGATGCCAAGCCGCCAAAGGATCCGCTGTCCGGTGCTTCACAGCCACCAGCAGCATCATGATGACATGGCTCTCCGATTGGTGGAGCGGCGGCACGGCCGTGATCGAACCGGCCAGCCCGCGCGACGCGGCGCGTCTGGCGCAACTGCATGGCGCATCGTTTCACCGCGGCTGGGGCGAAGGCGAATTCGAGGTCATGCTGACCGAGCGCAATACGCTCGTTCACCGGCTCAGACTTGGACGCAAGACCATCGGCTTTGCGGTGTCGCGCTGGGCGGCTGACGAGGCGGAGTTATTGTCGATTGCCATCGATGCGGCCCAACGTGGCCGTGGCTTGTCGCGCGACCTGTTGCTGACGCATCTCGGTCATCTCGCCGGCCGCGGCGTATGCAAGGTGTTCCTCGAGGTCGAAGAAAATAATCAGCCGGCGCGGCGCCTGTATGAATGGGCCGGATTTGAGGTGGTTGGCCGCCGGGAACGCTATTATCAGCAACCCGGCGGGGAGCAATTGAATGCACTTCTGATGCGACGTGACTTGTCGTAATATGTGCTGGGTGGCAAAAGACCCCGCAACCTGCGTCCGAAGGCCCTGAGACCCATGCCCGTACTGAAATCCCCGTCTGCGCACAAGAATACCGGCATTGAGGCACGCTGCGCCGCCACCGGCATGCGCATGACCGAGCAGCGCCGCGTGATCGCGCGCGTGCTGGCGGATTCGGTCGACCATCCCGACGTCGAGGAACTTTACCGGCGCTGTGTCGCGGTCGACGACAAGATCTCGATCTCGACGGTATACCGCACCGTCAAACTGTTCGAGGACGCCGGGATCATCGAGCGGCACGATTTCCGCGAGGGACGGGCGCGCTACGAGCAGATGCCCGACAGCCACCACGACCATCTGATCAATCTGCGCGACGGCAAGGTGATCGAGTTCACCTCCGAGGAAATCGAGAAATTGCAGGCCGAGATTGCCCGCAAGCTGGGCTACAAGCTGGTCGATCACCGGCTGGAACTGTATTGCGTCCCGCTCGACGAAGAGAAAACCTAGTTTTCGTGAACCACTTTTCGTGAATTTCGATCTCATCATTTTCGATTGCGACGGCGTGCTGGTCGACAGCGAAGTCATTTCATGCCGCGCGCATGCCGAGACATTGACGCGTCACGGCTATCCGATCACATCGGAACAGGTACTCGAACGGTTTCTCGGTGTGTCTGACCGCGAGGCGCGCCAAACGATCGAACGCGAGATCAACCGAAAACTACCTGATGACTTCGAACAACAGGTGAAGGCGGCCACGCTGAAATTTTACGAGGGCGATTTGCAGGCGATCGCACATGTCGGCGACGCCATTGGCGCGATACGCCTGCCTAAATGCGTCGCTTCCAGCGGAACGCCCGAAAAGATTCGCCACGGCCTCAGCTGCGCCGGCCTCTACGACCAACTCGCGCCGCATATTTTCTCCGCTACGCAGGTCAGCCGCGGTAAACCGGCGCCCGATCTGTTTCTATTCGCGGCCGAGCAGATGAAGGTGCAACCGGCCCAGTGCCTGGTTATCGAGGACAGCATTCCTGGCGTCACCGGCGGCCGCGCCGCCGGCATGACCGTGCTCGGTTTCCACGGCGGCAGCCATTGTCAGCCGGGCCACGCCGAGAAGCTGTGCGCCGCCGGAGCGGACATGATCTTCGACGATATGCGGCAACTGCCCGACCTGATTGCACGCATCGCTCGAAAGGTCAGCTAGATCAGCATCGCTTGGTTGAAGTCCGGCGTCGCCGCCGACATCAGATCAACAATCTTGCCGCGAGTTAACTGGGCACGGAACCCGCAGGTGATAGTTTCAGGTGAACCTGCGCGAGGGGAGCGGCGCATCCCAAGATTACCCGACAACCAAATATTGAAGACGGCCTCGTCGCTCACGCTCGTTGCGGCGGTGGCTATGCTTGCGCGAACCTGGCAGCTTTCGCAGAACGAGTTTGGAAGGCAATACTACGCCGCGGGCGTGCGCAGCATGCTGGATAGCTGGCACAATTTTCTCTTCAACGCGTTCGACCCCGCAGGCTTTGTTTCCATCGACAAGCCGCCGGTGGCGATCTGGCTGCAGGTCGCCAGCGCCAAGCTGCTCGGCTTTGGCACGCTTTCGATTCTGCTCACCCAGGTGATGGCGGGATTGGCCGCGGTAGTGATCATCTACGCGCTGCTGCGGAAATATTGGGGCCGGACGGCAGGACTTATCGCCGCGCTGTCGCTCGCGCTGAGCCCGGTCAATGTCGCCGTCGACCGTTCCAACAATACCGAGAGCTGTCTCATCCTGGTGCTGCTGGCCGCCGCGTGGTTGGGGATGCGGGCGGCCGAAACCGGCCGGCTCGCGATGCTCTGCGCCGCGATGGCCGCGATCGGCATCGGCTTCAACGTCAAGATGGGAGCCGCGCTGGTGTTGGCGCCGGTACTGGCCCTGACGTTCAGCCTCGCCCGGCCCGGCGCTCCCGTCACCTGGCACCTCGGGCGACAAGCCATCGCAGGCATCGTCCTCGTTACCGTCGCGCTGTCATGGGCGATCTTCTTCGATCTCACGCCGGCCCGAGACCGGCCCTATGCGGGCAGCACCAGGCACAATTCCATGCTCGAGCTTGCATTGGTGCATAATGGCGCCGCCCGCTTCCTTGCGATATCCACGCCCGCAGGCAATCCGGCCATCTCCTCGCCCGCCGCCTCCGGCGCGACGGCGCCGGCAACCACGGCAGTCCGGCAACCCGTGATGACCGACGACTCGCCGACAGGCCCGCTCCGCCTGTTTCGGCCGCGGGCCGCGGCGCAGTTCGCCTGGCTGCTGCCGCTCGCGCTCGCGGGCCTCGTTCTCGCCTGGCTGGACGCACGAAGTCCGGGCGCGCCCGTGTCACGCCGCATCAGCGCCGGCGTGTGGACCGGCTGGCTCGTGCTGTACTGGATCGTGCTCAGCTTTGCCGGCGGATTGATCCACACCTACTATGTCGCCGTGCTCGGTCCGCCGCTCGCCGTGTTTTCCGGCATCGCTGTCGCAGGCCTCTGGTCGAGATGGAAAGCGGGCAAGCCGGGGCGGATGTATCTGCCGCTGATCATCGTGGCCACCGCCTCCTGGCAAATCTATCTCTGCATGGCGCCATCCGAGGGAATCGGATCCGATTGGCTCAGCCTGACATGGCTGACGTCGATCGGGATCGCCGTGATTTGCGCGGCCGTCCTTTATGCATTGCCGCAGCAGGGCAGCAGATTCGCAAAACTGCTCGCGGTCGCTTCCATTGGCGCGCTGCTCGTTCCGCCGACCCTGACCGCCGCGAGCGTCGTTCTGAGGCGCCCGAACATCGCTGCGCCGGTTGCGAACATGACCGCTTTGCTCGCGCCATCAGATACCGAGCGCCAGGCATTGCGGACATCGCGGTTGGACGCCGGCCGCCAGAAGCTCATCAGTTACCTGACCGCCAATCGCGAGGCCGCGAACTTTCTCGTCGCTGTTCCCAACGCCAACGTCGCTGCGCCGCTCATTATCTCGACCGGCCTGCCGGTCATGGCGATCGGCGGCTATCTCGGCGACGATCCGATCCTGACGGCTTCGGACGTCGAACGGCTGGCCGCAGACAGGCAATTGCGCTTCGTGATGCTGGGCGGATTTACCCTGGCGCCGGCAAAGCAGGCGGCGGCGCTGGATCCGATCGCGCGATGGGTGCGCGCCCACGGCCGCCCCGTCGATCCAAAATTGTGGCGCCTGGCCGCTTCGAGCGGCACCCCCTACCGCATCAACCTCGGCAACGAATGGGTAGAGGTTCCGCCGCCCGAACTGTTCGATCTCTGGGATAATGCAAACGGCAACCGGTCGGGAGAGGCCGCTCGCCAGCAGCCCAGATAGATCTGGGGCGTGAACTCATAAATTCAGAGCAGTCGGCGGACGTCCGTTTTGGTGCGCATAACGGACTAAAGTCGGGTCGCGCCATGTCCGAAAAGCGCTCCACAACCGGACTCAAGCGGCTCAGCGCTGTTTCGTCGCGAGCGAGCAGCGTGCGATCGTTCGCCACCGCCATCCGAGCCAGCGGACAAATGATTCTTGCGGCAGAAACCTGGTATCGGACGGTTCGAATCTCGGTTAAAGGCCTCGATGGCATGCTTTCCAGCAGCATGACCACTTGGAAATTTATCTAAAGACTGGAAAAAACTCCTAGCCTGAAGGCGCTACGATATGGCCATCAAAGTGTATTTCGCGTCGGACCATGCCGGATTTGATGCCAAAAATAAGCTTGTCGAATATGTCCGCGATCAACTCAAATGCGAAGTCGAAGACTGCGGTGCCCTGGTAAACGATCCGCGGGACGACTACCCGGGAATCATTGCCGTTGCCGCCAAGAAACTTTCGGAAGACGTCGCTGCAGGGAAAGACAGTCGTGCCATCGTTGCCGGGGCTTCCGGACAAGGCGAAGCAATCGTAGCGAACAGGTTTAAAGGCGTTCGCTGCGCGCTCTACTATGGTGATCCTGGGAACGAGCAAGTGGACGCTTCCGGAAAACATCTGGACATTCTCATGTCGACGCGCGAACACAACAACGCAAATGCGCTCTCCCTCGGCCTTCGGTTTCTTACTCTCGATCAAGCCAAAGACGCCGTCACGCGCTGGCTCGCAGCACCGTTTCCCGGAGAAGCGCGCCACGCACGCAGGATTACTCAGATAGATCAAGTTTCGTAATATGTTTTGGAAGGCGGCAGGCTGGCGTCTGGGACCGGATCATGGATGCACTGGCCGCCGGTCACGACGCGGCCGGCAGATGATCGACACCTCCATCGTTCGCATGCACCAGCACGGAGCCAGCATCGTGGACAATGATCACCAAGATATGAGTCGCTCGCAAGCAATGTCGGCGTGTCGCAACCTGATACGACAAACTCGCCGCCAACTATCTAGCGTTCGTCAAGCTTGCATCAATCCGCATTTGGTTGCGTGCCAATGAGTCCGCGCTCTAACTGGCGTCGTATTTCTCCATCGGAAGATCTTTCATGTCCGGATGGTTCTTGAGCACGTCCATAACGTCGATGTGGGGACGGTCCTTAAGTTTATCGGTCACGCAATTGTTGACGTACTTCCGGCGCGCGAGCCACTTCACTTTTTCGCCCTTCGCCCGCGCCTTGCATGCAACAATGGCCGTCTTTAGCGCGGCCCTGTCAGCCTTGGCCACAGGCGCAGCCTTCCCAGGTGCAGCCATGGCGATCGTGGGCGTCAACGCAGGCCCACCCGCAAGGGCCGCGGCGGTAAGGCATGTAAATAGAGCTGTGGCGAAACGGGACATGATGCAATTCCCCCCGGTATGCTGATTTGCGCGACTATTCTTGTTCCAAACGCGATGGATAACAGGCCATCGCCCCGGCAAACGCAAGGTTTTCGCCTCGGAATAAGGGGTATGACGCTGGATTTCCGGCTCTCGAGCCTATAATTGACCCCCTGACGCCGGATTGGCGCCCCATAAGCCCGACACCCAAGGTTCCATGAAGCCGCCGCGCAAGCTGCATATCAAGTCCTATGGCTGCCAGATGAACGTCTACGATGCGCAACGCATGGTGGACACGCTGGCGGGCGAAGGCTTTGTCGAGACTGACAGCGCCGAGGATGCGGATCTGGTGATCCTCAACACCTGCCACATCCGCGAGAAGGCTTCCGAAAAGGTCTACTCCGAACTCGGGCGGCTGCGGGTCGCCAAGGATGAGGCGGCGCGTAACGGCCGCGAGATGCGCATCGCGGTCGCGGGCTGCGTGGCGCAGGCCGAGGGCGCGGAGATCATCCGCCGCGCGCCTGTTGTCGACGTCGTGGTCGGGCCGCAGAGCTATCATCATCTGCCGCAATTGCTGGCGCGCGCGAAGAGCGAAGGCCGTGCGCTCGAGACCGAATTCCCGGTCGAGGACAAGTTCGGCTTTCTCCCGGCCCCCAAACCGGACGCGATCCGCGCGCGCGGTATCTCCGCTTTCGTCACTGTGCAGGAAGGTTGCGACAAGTTCTGCACCTTCTGCGTGGTGCCCTATACGCGCGGCGCGGAAGTCTCGCGCCCGGTGGCGAAGATTGTCGACGACGTGAAGCGGCTCGCCGACAACGGCGTGCGCGAGATCACCCTGATCGGCCAGAACGTCAACGCCTATCACGGCGAAGGCCCCGACGGACGGACCTGGCCGCTCGGCAGGCTGCTGCATCGGCTTGCCGAAATCGAAGGTATCGTGCGGCTGCGCTACTCCACCAGCCACCCCCGCGATGTCGACGATTCGCTGATTGCGGCGCATCGCGATCTCGCCGCGCTGATGCCGTTCGTGCACCTTCCGGTGCAGTCCGGCTCCGACCGGATCCTGGCGGCCATGAACCGCAAGCATACCGCCGATGATTATCGCCGCGTCATCGACCGTTTTCGCACAGCCCGCCAAGACATTGCTTTTTCATCGGATTTTATCGTCGGCTTCCCCGGCGAAACCGAGGGAGAATTCGCCGCGACCCTCGCGCTTGTCATGCAAATCGGATACGCTGGGGCGTATTCGTTCAAATATTCGCCTCGGCCCGGCACGCCGGCGGCGGACATGCAGGAGACGGTGTCAGCGGCTGAAATGGACGAGCGATTGGTGCGGCTTCAGGAATTGATCGACAGCCAGCAATCGGCCTTCAACAAGGCCATGATTGGCAACACCGTCGATGTGCTGTTCGAACGCGCGGCCCGCAATCCCGGCCAGATCGTCGGCCGCACCGCGTACCTTCAGCCCGCGCATGTCTTTGCCTCGCCTGACATCATCGGACAGGTGCTGCCGGTCACGATCGGCAGCCTCGAGCGTTACAGCCTGCTCGGCGAACTCGCAGCCGCCCCCGCTGACGCTGCACCATCAACGCTTTCATCCATGACCCTTTCTTCTCAAGAAACCAATCCTTCTCAAGAAACTCAGGGAGCCTGAACCCTTGCCAAAAAGCGCATCGGATTCGCCTTCGCTAGCTCCCAGCCGCAAATTTGACCGCGACATGCAAGTTCCGCCCGAGACCCAGGTCGTCATCGACTTCGACGACAACCGCGCCGCTTCCGCGCTGGTCGGCCCCTACGGGCAAAACCTGGCGCTGGTCGAACGGCGGCTCGGCATCGTGGTCGATTCCCGCGGCAACCACATCACCATCGCCGGCTCCCGCGACGGCTGCGACGCCGCGCGGCGCGTGCTGGAGACGCTCTATGCCCAGGCCTTGCAGGGACATGACCTCTCGCAGGGCGAAGTCGAAGGCGCGATCCGCGCCGTGCTGGCCCAGGGCTCGCTGTTCGAGTTCGACGCCAAGACCGCCAAATCGTCGTTCGAGACCATCAACCTGCGCAAGCGTCCGGTGCGGGCACGCACGGCGGCGCAGGATTCCTACATCCGTGCGTTAAAGCGCCACGAGATGGTGTTCGGCGTCGGCCCCGCAGGCACCGGCAAGACCTGGCTTGCGGTGGCGCATGCCGCGCAATTGTTCGAACGCAAGGAAGTCGATCGCATCATCCTGTCGCGGCCCGCGGTCGAGGCCGGCGAGCGGCTCGGCTTCCTGCCCGGCGACTTGCGGGAAAAGGTCGATCCTTACTTAAGGCCGATCTACGACGCGCTGTACGATTTGATGGATTCGCGCATTGTCGAGCGCGCGCTGCAGGCCGGCGAGATCGAGATCGCGCCGCTGGCGTTCATGCGCGGCCGCACGCTGACCAATGCCGTCATCATCCTCGACGAAGCCCAGAACACCACTTCGATGCAGATGAAGATGTTCCTGACCCGGCTCGGCGAGAACAGCCGCATGATCATCACCGGCGATCCGTCGCAGGTCGACCTGCCGAACGGACAGGCCTCCGGGCTTGCCGAAGCGGTCAAGCTGCTCGACGGCGTCGAGGGCATTTCGCAGGTGAAATTCACCGCGGAAGACGTCATCCGCCATGAACTGGTGGCGCGGATCGTCGCCGCCTATGAGGGATTGCCGCAAAAACCGGCAACCAACAAATCTTGACCCAGAAATCGTCGGCGCCGGACCTGCCGCAGGCAGGCCCGGGCCGTAACCCGAACATTGCAATGCAAAGCGCTGGAACGCTCGTGTCGTCCGTCCTTCCGTTCACCGAAGTTCTGGTCGTCGCCGATTGCTGGCAGGCCGAGCCGGACGCCGAGGCGGTGATCCATCGCGCCATCCATGCGGCGGCCGAAATCGTCGATGCCGATGTCGGCGAGGCCGAGCTCGCCGTCATGCTGACCGACGATGCCGGCATCCGCACGCTCAACAGCAACTGGCGCGGCATCGACAAGCCGACCAACGTGCTGTCGTTTCCGGCGCTGCAGCCGAGCGCAAGCGCGCCTGCCGACGCGCCACGGATGCTCGGCGATATCGCCATTGCCTACGAGACCACGCGGAAAGAGGCCGACGACGCAGAAAAGCCGTTCGATCATCACCTCAGCCATCTGGCGATCCACGGGTTCCTGCATTTGATCGGATATGATCACGAGAAAGACGACGACGCCGAAGCCATGGAAGGTCTCGAACGGGAGATTCTCGCGCAGCTCGGTATTCCAGATCCGTATGCGGACCGAGACCCGTATGCGGACCGGGAGCGGATGGACTAAAATGCCGGACTCCGACCCGATACAGGACAATCCGCGCGACACGCCCAACCTGCCGGCGGTGGTGCAGGAAGGCGAGGTGCTGCGTCCGACCGCCGACAGCTGGCTGATGCGCGCGATCCGCACGCTGTTCGGCTGGAGGGCAGGATCGGTCCGCGCCGATCTGCAGGTCGTGCTCGACGCCTCCACCCCGGATGATGTCGGCTTCTCCGCCATCGAGCGCACCATGCTGCGCAACATCCTCGGCCTCAACGAGCGGCGGATCGCCGACGTGATGGTGCATCGCGCCGACATCGTCGCGGTGAAGCGGGATATTCCGCTCGGCGAACTAATGAGCCTGTTCGAAAGCGCGGCGCATTCGCGACTTGTGGTCTACAACGAAACGCTCGACGATCCCGAAGGCATCGTTCACATCCGCGACCTCCTGGCGTTCATGACCGCGAGGGCGCGGGTCGGCGACACCACCAAGCCGAAGCGCAAGAAGCCGTTCCCGGCGGGCCTTGACCTGCGCGCGGTCGACCTCGCATTGCCGCTGGCGGAAGCCAACATCATCCGCAAGCTGCTGTATGTGCCGCCGTCGATGCGGGCGATCGACCTGCTGGCGCAGATGCAGGCCTCGCGCATCCATTTGGCGCTGGTGGTCGACGAATATGGCGGCACCGACGGGCTGGTGTCGATCGAGGACATCGTCGAGCAGATCGTCGGCGAGATCGACGACGAGCACGACAGCGACGAGCCGCCATCGATCATCCGGCAGGGAGACAATGCATTCATCGCCGACGCCCGCGCCAGCCTCGAGGATGCGCGCGCAATGATCGGCGAGGAATTCGTCACCGGCGAGGCCGGCGAGGAAGTCGAGACGCTGGGCGGCTACCTGGTGGCGCAGGTCGGCCGTCTGCCGGTGCGCGGCGAGGTCATTGCGGGCCCGGGCAATTTCGAGATCGAGGTGCTCGATGCCGATCCGCGGCGGGTCAAGCGGCTGCGGATCGGGATTCGGAAGGAACGTCCGACGCCGCGCACGGCGCGCGAGCGCAGCCGCCGCGAGAGCGCGCCCGACAGCAGCACGCCGCAGGCCAATGACAACACGCCACCGAGCTCCAGCGACGGAGCCGGCTCGCAGTGATGCCTTCAAGCAAATTCCGCGTGGCGGGACTCTCGATCATCCTCGCCTGGGGCTGGAAGCGCGCCGCGATCGCGCTGGTCGCGGGCGCGATGTCGGCGCTGTCGATGGCACCGTTCAATGCCTGGCCGGTGCTGTTCATCACCTTTCCGGTCGCGGTCTGGCTGATCGACGGGGCCGCGGCCGGAAAATGGCGCGGCGTGCCGGCAGCGGCACTATCAGGCTTCTGGTTCGGGCTCGGCTATTTCGTGCCCGGGCTCTACTGGACCGGCAACGCCTTCCTGGTCGACGCGCCGACCTTTGCCTGGCTGATGCCGTTCGCGGTGCTCGGCCTGCCGGCCTACCTGGCCCTGTTTCCCGCGCTCGGCTTCGCGCTGGCGCGGCTGATCTGGACGCGGGATGCCTCGCGGGTGCTGGCGCTCGCGATCGGGCTCACGGTCAGCGAATGGCTGCGCGGCTATGTGCTGTCGGGCTTTCCCTGGAATGCCTTCGGCTACGCGCTGTCGGAGCCGCTGGCGCTGGCGCAGACGGCATCGCTGATCGGGCTGTGGGGCATGACCTTCCTCAGCGTAGCGATCTTTGCGAGCCCGGCGGCGCTGATTGACGGGTCTTCGCGCGGCCGAAAGCCCTGGATCGCGCCGGTGGCGGCGCTGTCGCTGCTCATCGCGATGGGTGTCTACGGCGCCGCGCGGCTGGCGCTGCAGCCGACCGCATTGACCAAGGTCAGGCTGCGCATCATGCAGCCGAACCTGCAGCAGGACGTCAAATTCAACTACGCCGCCAAGGCGGAGGTGATGCAGAAATACCTTGCTCTGTCCGACCGCGCTTCCGGACCGCAATCCACCAGCGTGCGCGACGTGCAGATCCTGATCTGGCCGGAATCGGCTTTCCCGTTCTTCCTGACGCGGGAAGCGGACGCGATGGCGCAGATCGCCGAGCTGCTGCCGAAGGGCACGGTGCTGATGACCGGCTCGGTGCGCGCCCCGGACGGACCGCCTGGCGCCCGCGTCAGCCGCGCCTACAACTCGATATATGTGATCGACCATGACGGTGGCGTGCTGTCGGTCTACGACAAGCTGCATCTGGTGCCGTTCGGCGAATATCTGCCGTTTCAGGAGTGGATGGAAAAACTCGGCTTCGTGCAGCTGACAAAGGTGCATGGCGGCTTCATTCCGGGCGCGCGGCGCCGCACGATGGAGATCCCGAATGCGCCGCGCGCGCTGCCGCTGATTTGTTACGAAGCGATTTTTCCCGGGAATATTGCAGCGCGTGATGACCGCCCCGGATGGATCGTCAACCTGACCAATGACGGCTGGTTCGGAAATTCGACGGGCCCCTATCAGCACCTGCAACAGGCGCGGCTCCGCGCCATCGAAGAGGGGCTGCCGATGGTGCGCGCCGCCAACACCGGCATCTCGGCGGTGATCGATCCCTCGGGACGAATTGTGGCACGGCTCGGTCTCGGCATCGAAGGCGTGCTCGATGCCAGCCTGCCGTCGGCGCTGCCGCCGACGGTTTATGCTCGTCTTGGAGATATCCCGGCCGCCATCATCGTGGCCGCCGCCCTGATCTTCATCGTCAGACGCCGCGCGGCAAAGCAGGCTGCCTGAGATTTGCACATCGCCAATTGTCACTGGTTTACTAAAAAAGCTGACTGTGCGGTTCCACCAGTTGACAGACAGCCTGCGATTCGCTTTCTGCGGTTGCAAGAGAATAACAACAACCAGTCACTTCATTGCTCAGATCGTCCGCAATTCTACCCGATCCTCCGAGCAGATTTGACGGTATCGGCGCCTGGGGCACAGGCCTTCCACTGCCTCATTCCCGGCGCCCATCCAGGAGCGATGCAGATGTCCACCAAAGCGCCCAATCCGGTTGACAAGTATGTCGGCAGCCGCGTCCGGATGCGCCGCATCATGCTGGGCATGAGCCAGGAAAAACTGGGCGAAGCGCTCGGCCTTACTTTCCAGCAGGTTCAGAAATACGAGAAGGGCACCAACCGGGTCGGCGCCAGCCGCCTGCAGCAGATATCCGAGATATTGCAGGTCCCGGTGTCGTTTCTGTTCGATGGCGGGCCGAGCGGCGCGGTGAATGGCAACGGCTTCGCCGAAGGCGCCTCCCCGGCCTACGTGTCCGATTTCCTCGCCACATCGGAGGGTCTCGCGCTGACGCGGGCGTTCACGCGCATCGGCGATTCCAAAATGCGGCGCTCGATCGTCGAGCTGGTCGAGCAGATCGCGTCGCGCGATGGCCCCGATCAGCGCTGATTTTCATCCGCGCCGGTTTGATAATTTCGTATTCTGGAATATGCCATCATTTCGGACGCGTTGGTGCGAGTCCGCGATGTGCAATTGCGCATCGGAGAATGACGCCGTATCGGATACGACATGACGACACCCAATCCGTTCGATTCCACGACGATCCTCGAGGGCATCCGCCGCTGGGTCGAGATCGAGACCCCCACCGAAGCGCCCGAACAGGTCAACAAGCTCGCCGACCTCGTCGCTGAAAGCTATCGCGGCCTGCCCGCCACCGTGGAGCGGATCGCCGGGCACTCCGGCTGCGGCGATCATCTGGTGGCGCGCTCGTCATGGGGGCAGGACGCTCCGGGAATCCTGGTGTTGAGCCATCTCGATACGGTGCATCCGCTTGGCTTCATCGAGCGGCTGCCGTTCCGGATCGCGGGCGACAGCGCATTCGGCCCGGGCATCTACGACATGAAGGGCGGCGCCTATCTCGCCCATCACGCGGTTTCGCCAGGTTTGCACTGACGGCGCGTGGCCATCGCTCGGCATCACCCAGCTCTATGTCTCCGATGAAGAGATCGGCAGCCCGACGTCGCGCGCGCTGATCGAGGCCGAAGGACGCAAGGCGAAGTACGTGCTGGTCACCGAACCGGCGCGCGACGGCGGCAAAATCGTGACGGGGCGCAAGGGCGTCGGGCGCTTCGAGGTTTTCATCAAGGGCGTGCCTTCGCATGCCGGCACCAGGCCCGAGGACGGCCGCAGCGCCATTCGCGAACTCGGCAACGTCATCCAGACGCTGGCGGCGATGAACGATCTGGCGCGCGGCATCACCGTCAATGTCGGCGTGGTCCGCGGCGGCACAAAGCCGAACGTGGTCGCGGAGGAGGCCTATGCCGAGGTCGATTTGCGCGTGCCGACCATTTCGGATTCCGACGAACTCACGGCGAAAATCCTCAATCTGAAATCGCGCACCGAGGGCGTCACCGTCAAGGTGATCGGCGAGTTGAACCGCCCGCCTTACGAAAAGAGCAATGCCGGCGCCGCGCTTTACGAGCATGCCAGAACGATTGCGGCGGAGATCGGTTTCGATCTGGTCGATACGTCGACCGGCGGCGGCTCCGACGGCAATTTTACCGCGCCGCATACCGCAACGCTGGACGGGCTCGGCGTCGACGGCCAGGGCGCGCATACCCATTACGAGCAGATGTACATCTCCTCGATCGAGCCGAGGGCGCGGCTGTTGTACCGGCTGTACCAGACGCTGCGATGATGACCGCCCCGCGCGATACCGGCGACCGCGACGCGACGCCGGATGACGGCGCGTCGGCACATGCGCGCGGCTCGTTCTTCGGCCGCCGCAAGGGTCACAAGCTTCGCATCCACCAAGCCGACCTGATCGATAATCTGCTGCCGCATCTGGCGCTCGATATCGGAACGGGCGCGCCGGAGCGTCTCGCCGATCTCTTCGAAGGCGACATCGAAGATGTCAGGCTCGAAATCGGATTTGGCGGCGGCGAGCATCTGATCGCGGAGGCGCAAGCCTTTCCGAATATCGGGTTCATCGGCTGCGAGCCCTATGTCAACGGCATGGCCAAGATCCTGACGCAGATCGAAGCCCACAACATCGGCAATATCAGGCTCTATGCCGGCGACGCCGCGGAATTGCTGGCCTGGGCTCCGCCGCGATCGCTGGCGCGGATCGATCTGATCCATCCCGATCCCTGGCCGAAGCGGCGGCACTGGAAGCGGCGCTTCGTGCAGGACGCTACCGTCAACGCAATGGCGCGCATCCTCAAAGCGGGCGGCGAGTTTCGTTTCGTCAGCGACATCGACGATTACTGCGCGTGGACGCTGGCGCATCTGATGCGCAGCTCCGATTTTCTCTGGACCGCGGAGCGCGCCATCGATTGGCAAAAGCCGTGGGACGGCTACACCATGACGCGCTACGGCCGCAAAGCCGAACGCGAGGGACGTGTCGCGGCGTATCTGCGGTTTCGGCGGGTTGGTTAGAGCCGTCTTTCCGGGGCGTGCGCACACGAGCCCGGAAGCCATCCATTGCTCGGCAAGCGGAGAGATGGATTGCTTCGCTTCGCTTGCGATGACGGAGAGGGCCTGAGGCCGGATTACCGCGTCTTCCAGAACGCGACGACGCGCTGGGCGGTCGAGGGCATCAGGCGCACGTAGTTCACCCGCGCGCTTTCGATGTCGGCGGGGGATGCCGTCCGGTTCGGACCGAGCCGAAGCAGGATCAGCGCGCGCACGGTCGCCCATTCGATATCGATGGACTTCCCGGCGATCAGGATCGGATCGTAGCGATCGCCGCTGATCAGGCGATCGAGGGTTTCGATCTTGACGCCGGTCATCGCCGACAGCGCGGCGATCGACTCCTCGTATTTGAAGGCCCTGGCAAAATTGAGCAATGCACCTTCGCCGAGCATGCCTTCGCGGTGGAGCTTCAGCACCGTGCGCTGCGCCGGCATGAAGTCGCGCCGCTCTTCGCGTTCGGACGGGCCGGTGATGGCGGCCATCGCCTGCTGGATGTCGGCCTGGCGCTCGGGCTTGACGACCTGGAACAGGCGGCGGCGGATGACGTCGATGGAGCCGGAGAGCAGCTCCTTCAGATGCGTAGGTGACAGATCGTCGCGCTGGCCAAGCTTGATGGTCAGCACGCCATCCTGGCCAGCGCGCTTGATCAGCGTCGAATAGCTGTTCTCGGAAAAGGCTGCGCCCGCATTGCCGGCGGTGCGCCTGATAACGTCGCGTTCGCCGCGGGCGACAATGACGTCGGTGAGATCGGATGAAAGCGTCGGCCGTTCCGCCATCGCCAGCAGATGACCCTGACCCTTCATCGACGCGATTTCGACCAGCATCTTTTCGTCGATGACCGGCGAGCGGCGCAGCAGCGGGCCTGCGATGGCAATCTCATCTTCGTGGGCAAGCTGGCCGACCAGACCACGCGGCGCGTTCGCCAGCAGCGACAGGCGCTCGGCGAGCTCGGCGCGCGCTTCAATCTCGGCATGCGGGACGAGACTGGTCAGGACTCCGTCGAACAGATCGACGTGATCGGAGCGGAAGCTCGCCGCCCCCTGCAAGAAAAGCTCGCTGATGCGGCGCGCGGCATCGGCGCGACGCTTGGGGTCGCCACGACTGATAATGTCGTCGAGTTCCGGGATCAGCGATGGTGAAATTATCATAAACCCACTCAAACCGGCCTGAATTGGCTGGTTTTCGGGAAACCTAGGCAGGGTTCGTGAATGAAGGGTTAGACTTTGCCCCCGCTCGCAAAGCTTGGCAAAATCGGACTTAACGGGATCCCGGGCCTTGTCGGATTGCGCAAAAACCGCTATATACGCCCCAACTTATGGTTCTCATACGATCGCGTATTGAGAGTGGGCCCCCCGGGACCCGCTCTTTTTTATTACCTGAACGAGCCCGGCCCAGAAGGGCCTTAAAGGCGCGGTTCGGGGAACCGGCCGGACCGCCGGTTAAGGCCCGGCCTAAACCCATGCAAGCAAGACGCTTTTGACCCTGGACATGACCGATCCAACTGCTGGTTCCGTGGATGCCGAGTTGCTGGCCGAGCCCCGTCTCGTCGTCGAGCCGGGCGCCGCCGCGCGGGTATCGGCGGTGGCCGGACCGGTTTTGCAGGGAATGGGCTACCGGCTGGTCCGGATCAAGATTTCAGGCGAGGCCGGCTGCACGGTCCAGATCATGGCCGAACGGCCTGATGGTACGATGCAGATCGAGGATTGCGAGGCGATCTCGCGGGCGCTGTCGCCGGTGCTCGACGTCGCCGATCCGATCGACCGCGCCTACCGGCTGGAGATATCCTCGCCGGGCATCGATCGACCGCTGGTGCGCCGCTCCGATTTCGAGCGCTACGCCGGTCATCTCGTGAAGGTCGAGATGGCTGTCGCCCATCAGGGCCGCAAGCGTTTCCGTGGTACGCTCGGCGGCGTCGAAGGCGATGCCGTGCGGTTACATCGGGATGACATACGCGCGGGCGAAGATGCCGACGTGCTGCTGGTGATGGAAGACATTTCCGATGCGCGACTGGTTTTGACCGACGAATTGATTGCGGAATCGATGCGGCGCGGCAAGGCCGCCGAGCGCGAATTGAAACAGAATCTCGGGCTGGCGCCGCCACCGCCGCCGCACGCCAAAAAAAGCGACCCGGCCAGGAGCAGCAAGCCGAAGCCCAAGACCGGAAGCAAGACTGGCAAGAAGCTGGAGCCCAAAAAGCCCGAGCCGACCAATACCAAGAAACACCGCCTCGCCGCAGAAAGACTGCGCAGAGGCGACCTCGATCCTACCGAAGGAGACTAGGCTATGGCCGTCAGTGCCAACAAACTCGAACTGCTGCAGATCGCAGACGCGGTCGCCCGCGAAAAGTCGATCGACCGCGGGATCGTGATCGCTGCGATGGAAGACGCCATCGCCAAGGCGGCCCGCGCCCGTTACGGCAGCGAGACCGATGTTCACGCCGAGATCGACGCCAAGAAGGGTGAGCTGCGACTGTCGCGCCACATGCTTGTCGTCGAGCAGGTCGAGAACTCCTCGAACCAGATTTCGCTGGCGGACGCGCAGCGCGCCAACCCGGGCGCCCAGGTCGGCGACACTATCGCCGACACCCTGCCGCCGCTGGAATATGGCCGCATCGCCGCGCAATCCGCCAAGCAGGTGATTGTGCAGAAGGTCCGCGAAGCCGAGCGCGACCGGCAATACCAGGAATTCAAGGACCGCATCGGCGATATCGTCAACGGCGTCGTCAAGCGCGTCGAATACGGCAGCGTGATCGTCGATCTCGGCCGCGGTGAAGCCATCATCCGCCGCGACGAAATGCTGCCGCGCGAGGTGTTCCGCAACGGCGACCGCGTCCGCGCCTACATCTTCGATGTCCGCCGCGAAACCCGCGGACCGCAGATCTTCCTCTCCCGCACTCATCCGCAATTCATGGCCAAGCTGTTCGCGCAGGAAGTGCCTGAGATCTATGACGGCATCGTCGAGATCAAGGCGGTGGCCCGCGATCCCGGCTCGCGCGCGAAAATCGGCGTGATTTCGAGGGATTCCTCGGTGGATCCGGTCGGCGCCTGCGTCGGCATGCGCGGCTCGCGCGTGCAGGCCGTGGTGAACGAACTGCAGGGCGAGAAGATCGACATCATTCCGTGGTCGCCCGACATCGCGACCTTTGTCGTCAACGCGCTGGCGCCTGCCGAAGTCGCCAAGGTCGTGATCGACGAAGACCGCGAGCGGATCGAGGTCGTGGTCCCCGACACCAACAACCAGCTCTCGCTGGCGATCGGCCGCCGCGGCCAGAATGTCCGCCTTGCCTCGCAATTGACCGGCTGGGACATCGACATCCTCACCGAGCAGGAAGAATCCGAGCGCCGCCAGGCCGATTTCGAGAACTCGACCCGCGTCTTCATGGAAGCGCTGAACGTCGACGAGGTCGTTGGCCAATTGCTGGCGTCGGAAGGCTTTACCTCGGTCGAGGAACTCGCGCTGGTCGACGCCAAGGAACTGGCCGGCATCGAAGGCTTTGACGAAGAAACCGCCAACGAGCTGCAGAGCCGGGCGAGAGAATACCTGGAACAGCTCGAAACGGAGCTGGAAAACAAGCGTAAGGAGCTCGGCGTGGATGATGCTTTGAAGACGGTGTCCGGCGTGACCTCGAAGATGCTGGTCAAGTTCGGCGAGAACGACATCAAGTCCGTCGAGGATCTGGCGGGCTGTGCGACCGACGATCTTGTCGGCTGGACCGAGCGCAAGGAAGGCGGCGAGCCGACCAAGTTCCCCGGCATTCTCGACGCCAACGAGATCTCGCGCGACGATGCCGAGCGCATGATCATGCAGGCCCGCGTGATCGCCGGCTGGATCACCGAGGCCGAACTCGCCAAGCAATCCGAGGCGGCCGAGACCACCGAAGACCAGACGGCGTAATGCGGGTGTTCCGCAAAACCGAAAATCTTTTCTGCGCACAGACCGTGCGCAGATGACCGGAGCCACTAAACAGGCATGCTCGCTTTGGCTGACCCCGATCTCGACCATGGGCCGCGGACCGACAAGTCCGCGACCATGCGGATGTGCGCGGTCAGTCGCGAGGTCCGCCCGATCGACGAGCTGATCCGGTTTGTGGTCGCCCCGTCGGGCGACGTAATCCCCGATTTGAAGCGCAAGCTGCCCGGCCGTGGCCTGTGGATCCAGGCCTCGCGCCGGACCGTTGCGGAAGCGGTGCGGCGTCACCAGTTTAAGCGAGGGTTCAAGCGCGACGTTCGGGTTGCACCGACCCTTCCCGCCGATACCGAGGCCCTGCTGGAACGAAGCTGCACCGAGGCGCTGGCCATGGCGGCCAAGGCCGGGCAGGTCATTTCCGGCTTTGCCAAGGTCGAGGGCCTGCTCGAACAGGGCAGGGCCGGAGCCCTGATCCACGCTTCCGACGGCGCGGCCGACGGAATCCGCAAATTGGACGCTATCGCCGGGCAAAGGACCGGAAATATCGGTGAATCGCGGGGTTTACCGATCGTTACCGCTTTAACCTCGGCACAATTGGATTTGGCACTGGGCCGGTCAAATGTGATACATGCTGCGCTGCTCGCGGGCCCGGCGAGCAAAACGTTCCTGTCGCGCTGCCAGATCCTGGTTCGATACCGGATGGACGACGACGACAAGACCGGGGATGGCGGCCAGAAATTCTGACTGACGAAGATTGGTTCCGAAGCCTTGCTTCAATGACTGTGCGGATGCGCACAACGTAACGAGATTAGGACTGCTGAATGGTTGATACCAAAACGCCTGGCGACAAGACTCTGAGTGTTCCGACCAAGACCTTGACGCTGAAGCCGCGGGTCGAGACGGGCACCGTGCGCCAGAGCTTCAGCCATGGCCGGACCAAGCAGGTCGTGGTCGAGAAGCGTGGCAAGCGCCGCGTCGGCGGCGACGCGCCCGCCACCGAAACGCATGCGCCCGAGCCGGTCGCCGCCAAGCCGGCGCCCACTGCAAAGCCCCCCCTCTCCCGCCCCGCGGCAACGCCCGGCGCAGCGCGAAGCGGCTCCGGCGTGGTGCTTCGGACGCTAACGGAAGACGAGCGTTCGGCGCGCGCGAGCGCGCTGGCCGACGCCAAGGTGCGCGAAGTCGAGGAACGGCGGCTGGCCGAGGAAGAAGCCAAGCGCCGCGCCAGCCGTGAAGGCATCGAACAGGCCGAACGCGAAGCCGCCGAAGCCCGCCGCAAGGCCGAGGAAGAACGGCACCGGCTGGAAGAGGAAGCCAAGCGCAAGGCCGAAGTCGAAGCCAAGAAGCGATTTGGCGAGGCCGAGGCCAAGACCGCAACCGCGGCGACGACACCGGCACCCGCTGCAGCCCGACCGGCCGCAGCCCGCCCGGCTGGCGCCCGTCCGGCTACCGCGGCGGTACCACCCGCGCGCGCTCCCGGCGTTGCCGCCGATGGTTCCGACGAGGATGAAGGTCCGCGCCAGGTCCGTCGCGGCCCCGGCGGCGCCGTCCGTGCCGTGACGCCCCCGAAGACGACCCACAAGCCGGGTCCGCAGAAGGAACGCGGCCGCCTGACGCTGGTCACCGCGCTCAATGCCGACGACGTGCGCGAGCGTTCGATCGCCTCGTTCCGCCGCCGCACCCAGCGCCTGAAGGGCCACGCCGCGAACGAGCCGAAGGAAAAGCTTATTCGTGAAGTGGTGATCCCGGAAGCGATCACGATCCAGGAACTCGCCAACCGCATGTCGGAACGCGCGGTCGACGTCATCCGCCTGCTGATGAAGCAGGGCGCGATGCACAAGATCACCGACGTGATCGACGCCGACACCGCGCAGTTGATCACCGAGGAAATGGGCCATTCCGTCAAGCGCGTCGCCGCGTCCGACGTCGAAGAGGGCCTGTTCGACGTCGTCGACGATTCCACCGATACCGAGCCGCGCTCGCCGGTCGTCACCGTGATGGGCCATGTCGACCACGGCAAGACCTCGCTGCTCGACGCGCTTCGCCACGCCAACGTGGTGTCGGGCGAAGCCGGCGGCATCACCCAGCATATCGGCGCCTATCAGGTGACCTCGCCGGAAAGCGGCAAGAAGATCACCTTCATCGATACGCCCGGCCACGCCGCGTTCACCGCGATGCGCGCGCGCGGCGCCAAGGTCACCGATATCGTGATCCTGGTGGTGGCGGCCGATGACGGCGTCATGCCGCAGACGGTGGAAGCGATCAACCACGCCAAGGCGGCGAAGGTTCCGATGATCGTCGCGATCAACAAGATCGACAAGCCCGACGCCAAGCCGGAACGCGTGCGCACCGAACTGCTGCAGCACGAGGTTCAGGTCGAATCGTTCGGCGGCGAAGTCGTCGACGTCGAGGTTTCCGCCAAGAACAAGACCAATCTCGACAAGCTGCTCGAGATGATCGCGCTGCAGGCCGAACTGCTCGACCTCAAGACCAACTCGGAACGCCCCGCCGAAGGCACCGTGATCGAAGCCAAGCTCGATCGCGGCCGCGGTCCGGTCGCCACCGTGCTGGTGCAGCGCGGCACGCTCAAGGTCGGCGACATCATCGTGGCCGGCGCCGAGATGGGCCGCGTCCGCGCGCTGATTTCGGACCAGGGCGAGAACCTCGACGAGGCCGGACCTTCGGTGCCGGTCGAAGTGCTGGGCTTCAACGGCCCTCCGGAAGCCGGCGACCGCCTCGCCGTGGTCGAGAACGAAGCCCGCGCCCGCCAGGTCACGAGCTATCGCGCCCACCAGAAGCGCGAGAACGCCGCCGCCTCGATTTCCGGCATGCGCGGCTCGCTCGAGCAGATGATGTCGCAGCTCAAGACCGCGGGCCGCAAGG
This sequence comes from Bradyrhizobium algeriense, assembly GCF_036924595.1. Classification (NCBI taxonomy): domain Bacteria; kingdom Pseudomonadati; phylum Pseudomonadota; class Alphaproteobacteria; order Hyphomicrobiales; family Nitrobacteraceae; genus Bradyrhizobium; species Bradyrhizobium algeriense. The sequence goes on from NZ_JAZHRV010000001.1 coordinate 7,053,804, forward strand.
AATTCCCGCTGATCGTGAAAGCTGACGTGCAGGGCTCGCTCGAAGCCATTCTGGGTTCGCTGGAGAAACTCGGCACCGACGAAGTCGCAGCCCGCATCCTGCATGCGGGCGTCGGAGGCATCTCCGAATCCGACGTCACGCTGGCGGAAGGTTTCAACGCCGCGATCATCGGCTTCTCGGTGCGAGCCAACAAGGAAGCCGCGGCGGCCGCCAAGCGCAACGGCATCGAAATCCGCTACTACAACATCATCTACGATCTCGTCGATGACATCAAAAAGGCGATGTCCGGCCTGCTCGCGCCGACGTTGCGCGAAACCATGCTGGGCAATGCGCAGATCCTGGAAGTGTTCAACATTTCCAAGGTCGGCAAGGTCGCCGGCTGCCGCGTCACCGACGGCACCGTGGAACGCGGCGCCAATGTGCGCCTGATCCGCGACAACGTCGTCGTGCACGAAGGCAAGCTTTCGACGCTGAAGCGCTTCAAGGATGAAGTGAAGGAAGTGCAATCCGGCCAGGAATGCGGCATGGCGTTCGAAAATTACGGCGACATGCGTGTCGGCGACGTGATCGAGTGTTATCGCGTGGAGACCATCCAGCGCTCTCTGTAAGTCCAAGTCTTACGAAGAGCCTCGGATTTTATTGAAGTAAACCGTCATGCCCCGCCTTGTGCGCAATTGCGCATTGGGGCGGGGCATCCAGTAGTCAGCGCAATTAACTTCGGCCACGGAATGCTGGATCACCTGCCCATAAGGCGGGTGATGACGACAATTGGGATTTCCGACAATGCCTCGCCATCATACCAAGGGTTCCGCCCCCGGCGGCTCGCAACGGCAATTGCGCGTCGGCGAGACCGTGCGCCATGCCGTCGCCGATATTCTGTCGCAGGGTAACGTGCACGATCCCGACCTGGAAGGCCAAATCATCACCGTTCCCGAGGTGAGGATGTCGCCTGACCTGAAGCTTGCAACGATTTACGTGATGCCGCTCGGCGGCCGCGATACCGATGTCGTGCTCGCGGCGCTCGCGCGTAACAAAAAGTTCCTGCGCGGCGAGATCGCTCACCGCGTTAACCTGAAATTTGCCCCTGACCTTCGCTTTCGCGTCGACGAACGATTCGACGAAGCGGAACGGATCGAGAAATTACTGAGAACACCTGCGGTGCAAAGAGACCTCGCACCCGATTCGGACGACAAGTGATGATTATGCCCACCGCCAACGGCGGGATTGCGCAGCAAACTGCCGATTCGCAGGACACCGAAAAAAATATTTTTTCTAGTGAGTCGCATAGCGACGACCAAGGTCGCGCTAGCGACGCCGAACGTCGCGCCGGCGGCGACGACAAGGGTCGCGCTGGCGGCGACGACAAGGGTCGCGCTGGCGGCGACGGACCTCGCGCCGGCGACGGCGAGCGCCGCGCTGGCGACGGCGAGCGCCGCCTCGATGAAGGCCAGCGCCGCGGCAACAACGATCCACGCCGCACCAAGCAGCCGCGCCAGAACCACCAGCCGCGCCGCGACAAGCGCGACGTTCATGGCTGGGTAATTCTCGACAAGCCGATCGGCATGACCTCGACGCACGCGGTTGCCGTGCTCAAGCGCCTGTTCCAGGCCAGGCGCGCCGGCCATGCCGGCACGCTCGATCCTTTGGCGTCCGGCGGCCTGCCGATCGCGCTGGGCGAGGCCACCAAGACGGTTCCCTTCGTAATGGATGGCCGCAAGCGCTACCGCTTCACGGTGGCCTGGGGCGAGGAGCGCGATACCGACGATACCGAGGGCCGGGTGGTCAGGACCAGCGAGCTCCGGCCGCAGGCCGACGCGATCCGGGCCCTGCTGCCGCGCTTCACCGGCCTGATCGAGCAGATCCCGCCGCAATATTCCGCGATCAAGGTCCAGGGCGAGCGCGCCTATGACCTGGCGCGGGACGGCGAAACCGTCGAATTGAAGCCCCGCCCGGTCGAGATTCACGAACTAACCCTTGTAGAACATGGAGATAACGGCCAGTCCGTGTTCGAGGCGGAGTGCGGCAAGGGCACCTATGTCCGGGCCTTGGCCCGCGATATCGGCCGGATTCTGGGCTGTTTCGGCCATATCTGCGCGTTGCGGCGGACGCTGGTCGGCCCATTCCGCGAGACGGATATGATTCCGCTGGAAGAGTTGGAGGCTTTATGCAATAGAGCCGCGTCTGGCGAGGGAAGCCTCGCCGACGCGCTTTTGCCCGTTGAGACCGCGCTGGACGACATCCCGGCACTGGCCGTCACACGGGCTGATGCGGCAAGGCTCCACAGGGGCCAGGCCGTTTTGTTGCGCGGACGGGATGCGCCCAATAGTAGCGGCACAGTCTATGTCACGGTGGCAGGCCGGCTTCTGGCCCTCGCCGAAATTGGCAATGGCGAACTCATCCCCAAGCGCGTGTTCAACCTGACCGGACTGACTGCCAGTCCCGGTCGCAGCAACGAGAGAGTTTGACGATGTCGATTACCGCCGAACGCAAAGCGGAAGTCATCAAGACGAATGCCAACAAGGCCGGCGACACCGGTTCGCCCGAGGTTCAGGTTGCGATCCTGTCGGAACGCATCAACAATCTCACGGGCCACTTCAAGAGCCACGTGAAGGACCATCATTCACGCCGCGGCCTTTTGAAGCTCGTGCAGACGCGCCGCTCCCTTCTCGACTACATCAAGAGGAAGGACGAGGCGCGCTACAAGGCGTTGCTCGAAAAGCATAACATTCGTCGTTGATTTGAGAGAGTACGCGCGCTGTCTGCGCGCGTTTTCGCGTGATCTTCCGAACAAACGGACTCCGAATTTTTCGGAGACGATCATGCGCAAGAGCATCGTCCGATAAGGATCATGCTCGACAACGTCCAGCAGCAATCCGGCCGCTGGACAGGGCAAGGTGCCCGTGACTGCCGAGAGGATGGACGCCATCCGAAAGACAAAGACCATGGCAGGATCGCCGGACGCTGATCTCGTATTGCGATCAGCGTCCCGCAATCTTGCGCATGGTCTTTGTGTTTTTGGGCGCCGCTCTCTCGTGAACCGATGAAAGAAACCACTATGTTCAATAAGCATTCCGTCGAGATCGACTGGGGTGGACGTCCCCTCAAGCTGGAAACCGGCAAGATCGCCCGTCAGGCCGACGGCGCCGTGATCGCCACCTATGGCGAGACCGTCGTGCTCGCCACCGTTGTCGCCGCGAAGTCTCCGCGCGAAGGCGTCGACTTCCTGCCGCTGACCGTCGACTATCAGGAAAAGACCTACGCCGCGGGCCGCATTCCCGGCGGCTACTTCAAGCGCGAGGGACGTCCGACCGAAAAGGAGACGCTGGTCTCCCGCCTGATCGACCGCCCGATCCGGCCCTTGTTCGTCGACGGCTGGCGCAATGAAACCCAGGTGATCGTGACGACGTTGTCGCACGACATGGAAAACGATCCCGATATCCTGGCGCTGGTCGCCTCCTCGGCGGCGCTGACGATATCAGGCGCTCCCTTCAAGGGCCCGATCGGGGCTGCCCGCGTCGGCTTCATCAACGACGAGTATGTGCTCAACCCGACGCTCGACGAAATGGTCGAGACCCAGCTCGACCTGGTTGTCGCCGGCACTGCGGATGCCGTGCTGATGGTGGAATCGGAAGCCAAAGAGCTCAACGAAGACATCATGCTCGGCGCCGTGATGTTCGGCCACCGTCACTTCCAGCCGGTGATCAAGGCGATCATCGAACTGGCCGAGAAAGCCGCCAAGGAGCCGCGCGAAGTCAAGGTCGTCGACGAAAGCGCGCTTGAAAAGGAAATGCTCGGCCTGATCGAGCAGGAGCTGCGCGCAGCCTACGCCATTCCGATCAAGCAGGACCGGTACGCCGCGGTCGGCAAGGCCAAGGAAAAGGTGATGGCGCACTACTTCCCGGAAGGGCAGGAGCCGAAATACGACAAGCTGCGCATCGCCGCCGTGTTCAAGGAACTCGAATCCAAGATCGTTCGCTGGAACATCCTCGACACCGGCAAGCGCATCGACGGCCGCGACGCCAAGACGGTGCGCAACATCATCGCCGAAGTCGGCGTCTTGCCGCGCGCCCACGGTTCGGCGCTGTTCACCCGTGGTGAAACCCAGGCGATGGTCGTAACCACGCTCGGCACCGGCGAGGACGAGCAGTACATCGACGCGCTGTCGGGAACGTACAAAGAGACGTTCCTGCTGCACTACAACTTCCCTCCCTACTCGGTCGGTGAAACCGGACGCCTCGGTGGCACCAAGCGCCGCGAGATCGGCCACGGCAAGCTCGCCTGGCGCGCGATCCATCCCGTCCTGCCGCCGCACCACGAATTCCCCTACACGGTGCGCGTGGTCTCCGAGATCACCGAATCCAACGGCTCGTCGTCGATGGCCTCGGTGTGCGGCGCCTCGCTGGCGCTGATGGATGCGGGCGTTCCCTTGAAGCGGCCGACCGCGGGTATCGCGATGGGTCTCATTCTGGAAGGTTCGCGCTTTGCGGTTCTGTCCGACATTCTCGGTGACGAGGATCATCTCGGCGACATGGACTTCAAGGTGGCCGGCACCGACCAGGGCATCACCTCGCTGCAGATGGACATCAAGATCGAGGGCATCACCGAGGAGATCATGAAGGTCGCGCTCGGCCAGGCCAAGGACGGGCGTATCCACATCCTCGGCGAAATGTCCAAGGCGCTGACCAATGCCCGTGCCGAGCTCGGCGAATACGCGCCGCGCATCGAAACCTTCAAGATCGCCACCGACAAGATCCGTGAAGTGATCGGCACCGGCGGCAAGGTGATCCGCGAGATCGTCGAGAAGACCGGCGCCAAGGTCAACATCGAGGACGACGGCACCGTCAAGGTCGCCTCCAACGACGGCGAGGCGATGAAGGCCGCGATCAAGTGGATCAAGTCGATCGCCTCCGATCCGGAGATCGGCCAGATCTACGAAGGCACCGTGGTCAAGGTGATGGAGTTCGGCGCGTTCGTGAACTTCTTCGGCGCCAAGGACGGCCTCGTCCACATCAGCCAGCTCGCTTCGGCGCGCGTGCAGAAGACCTCCGACGTCGTCAAGGAAGGCGACAAGGTCAAGGTCAAGCTGCTCGGCTTCGACGACCGCGGCAAGACCCGGCTGTCGATGAAGGTGGTCGATCAGGCCACCGGCGAGGACCTCGAGGCCAAGCAGAAGGCTGAAGCGCCGCAGCGCGAAGCCGCCGGCGAGTAAGGCATCGCTGGAGCCCGGTTCTGATGGATCAGAACCGGGCTCCAGTCTTTCTTTGACGCGTTTTCTTCACGCGAACCGGTACCCACCCCCGTATCAAGTCCGAGGGCATGCTCGAAAACGCTCTAAAATGTGAACAAGGGGCGGCCGAAAGGCCGCCCTTTTTTGTTATCCGCCTGCGTTACATTGGGAGTATTGAGGCACCTGTGCGGTTCCGCCGCAGGGCGTGAGGACAGAAAACGAAACCCGATTCCGATAGTCACCCGTAGCTTGCCGCGCGCAGCGGCGTATGGCGTCCCGTTCACAGGTATCCAACCAATTGCCCACAGGTAAGGAGAAATCGATGTCATCCATATCCCGGCGCCAACTGATGTTTGCCGCAACCGGTGTCGCTGCCATGGCCGCGACCCCGCGCATCGTCTTCGCGCAGGCCGCGGCGCCCGCCCCGGCGCCTGCCGCCGCAACCGGCCCATTCACGCTGCCGCCGCTGACCTATCCGACCAATGCGTTCGAACCCCATATCGACGCCAAGACGATGGAAATCCATCACGGTAAGCACCACGCGGCCTATGTCGCCAACCTCAATAACGTCGCCAAGGCCAATCCGCAGTTGGGAACGGCGAAGATAGAGGACGTGCTCGGTAATCTGAATGCGCTGGACGACAGCATCAAATTCACCGTCCGCAACAATCTCGGCGGCCACGCCAACCACACCATGTTCTGGGAGATCATGGGCCCGAACGGCGGAAAGCCGGAGGGCGAGGTGCTGGCCGCGATCGACAAGGATCTCGGCGGCATGGAAAAATTCCAGAACGACTTCAACGCCGCCGGCGGTCGCCAGTTCGGTTCGGGCTGGGTGTTCGTCACCGTAGCCAAGGACGGCAAGCTCGCGATCGAGACCCGCCCGAACCAGGACAACCCGATGATGGACGGCAAGCGCGCTTTGATGGGCAACGACGTCTGGGAGCACGCTTACTATCTGAACTACCAGAACCGCCGCGCCGATTACCTCAAGGCGTGGTGGAATACGGTGAACTGGGCCAAGATCGCCGAGCGCTATGCGGCGGCGAAGGCCGGCACGCTCGGCGCGTAAGCGCGATCTGACAAGCAAAAACGAAAAGGGCGACCTCGCGGCCGCCCTTTTTTACTTTCATCGCGATCGATGATCGCCCGCGATGCGATCAGGCGATGTCGAATCGATCGAGGTTCATCACCTTGGTCCATGCCGCCACAAAATCCCTGGCGAACTTCTCCTTCGAGTCCGTGCACGCATAGACTTCCGCGAAGGCGCGGAGCTGCGCCTGCGAACCGAAGATGAGGTCGACGCGGGTGCCGGTCCACTTGACCGCATTCGTCTTGCGGTCGCGGCCCTCATACGCGCCGTCGGAGCCGGCGGGCTGCCATTGCGTGCCCATGTCGAGCAGGTTGACGAAGAAGTCGTTCGTCAGCGTGCCCGGCTGCTTGGTAAACACGCCGTGCTTGGATCCGCCGGCGTTCGCGCCGAGGACGCGCAGGCCGCCGACGAGAACCGTCATCTCGGGCCCCGTCAGCCGCAGCAATTGCGCCCGGTCCACCAGCGCCTCTTCAGGCGCCATGAACTGATGCTTCTTGTCGCTGACAAAGTTGCGGAAGCCGTCGGCACGCGGCTCGAGCGGAGCGAAGGACTCGACGTCGGTTTGATCCTGCGACGCGTCCATGCGCCCCGGCGTGAAGGGCACCTTCACGTCGACGCCGGCGTCCTTGGCAGCTTTCTCGACCGCCGCACAGCCGCCGAGAACGATCAGGTCGGCAAGCGAAACCTTCTTGCCGAACTCCTTCTGGATCGCTTCGAGCGTCGAGAGCACCGTCTTGAGCTCGGCCGGCTGGTTGACCTCCCAGTCCTTCTGCGGGCTAAGACGAATGCGCGCACCATTCGCGCCGCCACGCTTGTCGGAGCCGCGGAACGTCGACGCCGACGCCCATGCGGTCGAGACAAGCTGCGACACTGACAGGCCGGAGCCGAGAATCTTCGCCTTCAGCGCGGCGATATCAGCCTCGCCGATCAGCGGATGATCCACCGCCGGGATCGGGTCCTGCCAGATCAGCGTTTCCTTCGGCACCAGCGGGCCGAGGTAGCGCGCGATCGGGCCCATGTCGCGGTGCGTGAGCTTGAACCAGGCGCGTGCGAACGCGTCGGCGAACTGGTCCGGATGCTCGTAGAAGCGCCGCGAGATCTTCTCGTAGGCCGGATCGAAGCGCAGCGACAGGTCGGTCGTCAGCATGGTCGGCACATGCTTCTTCGACTTGTCGTAGGCGTCCGGGATCGTGGCTTCCGCGCCTTTCGCCTTCCACTGCTTGGCGCCGGCCGGGCTCTGGGTCAGCTCCCATTCGTTTTCGAACAGGTTCTTGAAGAATAGATTGCTCCACTTGGTCGGCGTCTGCACCCAGGTGACTTCCGGGCCGCCGGTGATCGCGTCGGCTCCGACTCCCGTGCCATACTTGCTCTTCCAGCCGAGGCCCTGGTCCTCCAGCGCACCGCTTTCCGGGTCGGGTCCTACCAGCGACGGGTCGCCGGCGCCGTGGGTCTTGCCGAAGGAGTGGCCGCCGGCAATCAGGGCGACGGTCTCCTCGTCGTTCATCGCCATGCGGAAGAACGTTTCGCGGATGTCCTTGGCTGCCGCGAGCGGGTCCGGATTGCCGTTCGGCCCTTCCGGGTTGACGTAGATCAGGCCCATCTGCACGGCGCCGAGCGGCTCCGCGAGCTGACGTTCGCCGCTGTAGCGCTCGTCGCCGAGCCACGTGCCTTCAGGCCCCCAGAACAGCTCTTCGGGCTCCCAGACGTCGGCGCGGCCGCCGGCGAAGCCGAAGGTCTTGAAGCCCATCGATTCGAGGGCGACGTTGCCGGCGAGAATCATCAGGTCGGCCCACGAGAGTTTCCGGCCGTATTTCTGCTTGATCGGCCACAATAGCCGGCGCGCCTTGTCGAGGTTGGCGTTGTCAGGCCAGCTATTGAGCGGCGCAAAGCGCTGCTGACCCGCACCCGCACCACCGCGGCCATCCGTGATGCGGTAGGTGCCCGCGCTGTGCCACGCCATGCGGATCATCAGGCCACCATAATGACCGAAATCGGCCGGCCACCATTCCTGCGATTCCGTCATCAAGGCGTGCAGGTCCTTGATCACGGCGTTGAGGTCGAGGGTCTTGAATTCCTTGGCGTAGTCGAACGCCTCGCCCATTGGATCGGACAGAGTGGAATTGCGGTGGAGAATCGAAACGTCCAGCGCGTCCGGCCACCAGTCGCGGTTCTTAGGTCCGCGCGAGCCCGTGAACGGGCATTTGGTTTTGTCATCCATGGTCGTCTCCTGGGGTGGTCCCTGTTCAGATTGGAGGCAATCTAAGCACCGCATCCCATCAGGTAAAGTTGATTTTAATGATCGAACCGATAAGATGTTCTGATGATCCAGATGACGCTCAGACAGCTTCGCTACTTCGACGCGCTGGCACGTCACGGCCATTTCGGACGCGCGGCGGAGGCGTGTTCCATCTCGCAGCCGGCGCTGTCGATGCAGATCAAGGAAATGGAGGAAACCCTCGGCGGCGTGCTGCTGGAGCGAAGCGCACGGCAGGTCACGCTGACGAAATTCGGCGAGGAGATCGTCCAGCGCGTCCGCGAGATCCTGCGATCGGTCGATGAACTCGGCGATTTTGCACGCGCATCGCGGGACCGGCTCGCGGGCCGGCTGCGCATCGGCATGATCCCGACGATTGCACCCTATCTGCTGCCGAAGGTGATCGAGAACCTCGCGCGGATGCATCCGGAACTCGACATTCACGTTCGCGAGACGCTGACGCCGAGGCTGATCAAGGAGGTGGTCGAAGGGCGGCTGGATACGGCGATCGTGGCGCTACCGGTATCCGAGCCTTCGCTGACCGAAGTCGTGTGTTTTTCTGAAAACTTCCTGCTGGTGCGGCCGGGTGAGGACGAGGGAACGCCGGTGCCGAGCCACGAGACGCTGCGCGAGATGCGCCTTTTGCTGCTCGAAGAGGGACATTGCTTCCGCGATCAGGCGCTGTCGTTCTGCAACATGCAGTCGCCGCCACGCGAAGTGCTGGACGCGAGCTCGCTGTCGACGCTCGTTCAAATGGTCGGCGCCGGCATCGGCGTCACCCTGATCCCGGAAATGGCGGTCACGGTGGAAACACGCTCGGCGGCGGTCTCCGTCGCGCGCTTCAGCAATCCGCAGCCGTCGCGAACCATCGGCATGGTGTGGCGCAAGACGAGTCCGCTCGCCGCACAGCTCCAACAGATCTCCGAAGTGGTTTGTCTCGCCGCCGACGCGCTGCGCGAACAGCGCAAGGCAAAGCCGCCATCGCGGAAATGAAATCACGGGCGTGACGAGGCAAGTGCCTCGGGAGATACTGACTTGCCAAAAATCATCATCCGCCCCGCCCGATCCGACGAGTATGACCAGGTCGCCCGTGTCTGGATGGACAGTTGGGTTTCGACCGGACTGGAAGACGCCAGCGATGCCCTGCTGGAAAAATTGCGCGCGCGTGTCCCGATGGAGGTCGAGAAGGGCTGGAGCCTTTACGTCGCCGACGATAACGGGAAATTGGCGGCGATGCTCGCGTTGCATGTGCCCGACTGCTACCTCGACCAGTTGTTCGTGGCGCCGGAGTATCAGGGCAACAGCCTGGGGCGCCAATTGCTCGCCTTTACGCGCCAACATCTGCCGGATGAAATCTGGCTGCGCTGCGTGCGCGAAAATGAAAAGGCCTGGCGCTGGTACGAGCGTGAAGGCTTTGTGTTCGAGAAGGAGCAGGTTGAGCCGATGATGGGCCGTGTCATGAAATATTATCGATGGAAGAAATCGGCATGATGACCATTGCGTTGCTTGCGGACGGAGCGCACACGCTTTAGCTTTGACTTCCTGTGTCTCAACCTTGCGTTCCACCATCATGCTGCTCCGTTTAATCTCCGCCGTCATCGTTCTGTCATGCGTTTCCGCCGCGGGATGGGCTCAGAAGCCCGCAAAGAGGAACGACGTGGCCGCGGCGGGGAGCGGACCGTGTCACATTGGTGTTGTCCCGATTGCCGGTAATCTTTTTCTTGTTCAGGGATGGGGCGTAGATCGGGTAGCGACAGAAGGGTGGGACCTCGACGAGTTGGTTGTCTCGCGGGTTCGCGCAGCGGCGCCCGGACGCTCCGTCCGCCGGGTTCCCTATACTGCGGCGGAACTTGTTGGCGAAGGTCAACGGCCCTCATTTTTCCGCGAAACGCTGAAGGAATTTGCCCAGCGCATCGCCGGCAGAGTCAGTTGCGAACGTTATGTCGTCGTGCACCGCCATGGCGGAAATTCCCGGGAATTTGGCATTGGTATTTCCAGGTATGTCCTTTTCGACAAAGCGATCCTTTACGCGATGATGAAGATCCTGGTGTATGACGGACGCACCTTCGAACTGATCAGGCAAGCCCCCGCATCGCTCAAGGACAATTTCGTCAAGCGGAGGATAGGGGTGGCTAACGGACCTGCCCTAGAAATTGATCTTTCCGCATTCCCGGACAAGCCGGCGGACGTGGCGCGCAACCCAAAGCTGCGCGACGGCGTGCGCGCCTTGTTGACACAAAGTCTCGACAACACGTTGCTGGCGATGCTCAGACAGTAGCAAAGGAAATTCCCAATGATGAAACTCTATTGGTCGCCGCGCTCGCGCTCGATCTCCGCGATCTGGCTGCTGGAGGAAACCGGGCTGCCTTATGAGCGCGTGTTGACCGACATTACAACTGGCGCGCAGAAGGCGCCGGAGTATCTCGCGATCAACCCGATGGGCAAGGTGCCGGGGCTGAAGGACGGCGACGCCGCGCTTGGGGAAGCCGCCGCGATCTGCGCTTATATTGCCGATCGCTATCCCGAAACCGGATTGGCGCCAGCCGTCACCGATCCGCTGCGGGCAAAATATCTGCAGTGGCTGTTCTTCTCGCCGAGTTGCATCGAGCCGGCGCTGATCCAGCTCTTCACCAAGCTTGAGGTGCCGTCGAGCACAGCGGCATGGGGCAGCGCTGACCAGACCTTCGACGTGCTCGACGCCGCCTTGCACAAAGGCCCATGGATTCTCGGCGAGAAATTCTCCGCCGCCGATATCATGCTCGGCTCCGGACTGAATTTTGCGGTGCGGATGTTCAAGATGGTGCCGCCGCGGCCGTCATTCGACGCCTATATCGACCGCTGCGCGGCGCGCCCGGCGTTCCAGCGCGCCGAGAAGATCGCGGCGGGGTGAACGACCGTAGGGTGGGCAAAGCGCAGCGTGCCCACCACGCCAGACGCAATCTGAAGATAGATGGTGGGCACGGCTGCGCCTTTGCCTACCCTACGCGATCTGCGGGCCGAGATAAAAATCGCGAAAACAACCCCATGCAAAGTAGAGCCGCTTCCCGAACGGTTCACGCGACGACGCGGGGATCCACGTCCTGTGCGTAGTCGACGCCGTCGATGCCAAATCCGAACAGGCGAAGGAATTGGCTCCTGTACTCCGGAAGGTCCGCCAGTTCGCCGAGCGTTTCCGTGGAGAGCAGCGGCCATCGCCGCAATACCTCTGCCTGAACTTCAGGCGAAAGCTCCCAGTCGTCGACTCGAATGCGCTGCGCCTCGTCAACTTCGACACCCGTGCCAAGGCGCGTCCGGAACAGGCGATCGATCTGTTCGATGCATCCTTCGTGGCGCCCGAGTTGCTTCATGACCTTGAACAGCACCGTCCCATAGAGCGGCACCACCGGAATGGCCGAACTCGCCTGGGTGACCACGGCCTTCAACGCCACCACGCGGGCCGCGTCCGGCCCGAGCCGGCCCCGGATCGCTTCGGCCTTGCGGTCGAGATCGACCTTGGCGCGACCCAGCGTACCTTGCCAGTAGATCGGCCAGGTCAGTTCGCTGCCGATATAGGTATAGTTGAGCGTCCGGAAGCCGGGCGCCAGGACACCGGCGTCCGCGAGCTGGTCGATCCAGCGCTTCCAGTCATCGCCCCCCATTACCGCGACCGTGGCGGCCGCTTCATCCTCACTCGCCGGCGCGATGGTCGTCTCGAAGACCTCGCCGGTTTCAGTGTTGAGGGTCTTGATGTCGACGGGATTGCCGAGCGGCTTGATCGCCGAGCGCCAGGTCTTGCCGGTGTCCGGATCTGTCCGGACCGGCGCGGCCATGCTGTAGACCAGCATGTCGAGCTGCCCGAACTTTTCGCGCACACGCTCAATGAAGGCCTTCTTCAATTCGTCGGAGAAGGCGTCGCCCTCAAGCGTGAGAGGATATCTGCCGATCTTCTGAGCCTCGATCTCAAATGCGCGATTGTTGTACCAGCCGGCGCTGCCCGTTCTGCTTGCTGAAGGCTCGCGCTCCAGTGACACGCCGATGGTCTCTGCTCCTCCGGCGAAGGTCGTAACAATGCGGCTCGCGAGGCCGTACCCCGTTGAACATCCCAGCACGGCAACACGCTTGGGGCATTCCGGAATGGACCCCTGGCGGAGAACATAAGCGATTTGTTCGCGGACATTTTTGGCGCAGCCGACGGGATGTGCCGTCGTGCAGATGAAGCCTCGCACGCGCGGTTCGATAATCATGCCCACCCCGTTCTGGATTGTTGCAAAGTCACCATCCGCCGCCTGCCGATCTCTCGCCGCGAGCGAGAAGGGGCAGATGCGAAATCACGCATCCATCCGCTTGAAGACCAGCGTGGCGTTGGTGCCGCCGAAGCCGAAGGAGTTCGACAGCACGGTGCCGAGCTTGGCGTTGTCGATGCGCTTGCGCACGATCGGCATGTCGGCAAACACCGGATCGAGCTCGGTGATGTTGGCGCTCTCGCAGACGAAGCCGTTGTTCATCATCAAGAGCGAATAGATCGCTTCCTGCACGCCGGTGGCGCCGAGCGAGTGCCCGGTCAGCGCCTTGGTCGCCGAGATCGGCGGGCATTTGTCGCCGGTGCCGAACACTTTTCGAATTGCCTCGATTTCCGGGGGATCGCCGGCCGGCGTCGAGGTGGCATGCGGGTTGATGTAATCGATCGGGGTTTTCACGGTTTCGAGCGCCATGCGCATGCAGCGCTCGGCGCCCTCGCCCGACGGCGCGACCATGTCGTAACCGTCTGATGTCGCGCCATAGCCGACCACTTCAGCGTAGATGCGCGCGCCGCGCGCCTTGGCATGCTCGAGTTCTTCCAGCACCACCACGCCGGCGCCGCCGGCAATGACGAAGCCGTCGCGGCTGATGTCGTAGGGGCGCGAGGCGGTGGCGGGGGTGTCGTTGTATTTCGAGGACATCGCGCCCATGGCGTCGAACAAGACCGACAGCGACCAGTCGAGCTCCTCGCAGCCGCCGGCGAAGATCACGTCCTGCTTGCCGATCTGGATCGTCTCATAGGCGTTGCCGATGCAATGGTTCGAGGTCGCGCAGGCCGACGAGATCGAATAGTTCACGCCCTTGATCTTGAACCAGGTCGCGAGCGTGGCCGACGCCGTCGACGACATTGCCTTCGGCACCGCAAACGGTCCGACCCGCTTCGGCCCCTTGCTTCGCGTGATATCGGCGGCTTCCACGATGGTGCGCGCGGACGGCCCGCCCGAGCCCATGATGATGCCGGTGCGGACGTCGGAAACTTCCTCCGGCGAGAGGCCAGCGTCCTGGATTGCCTGCTCCATCGCGATGTGATTCCACGCCGCGCCCTCGCCGAGGAAGCGCATCGCGCGCCGGTCGACGACGTCGGCCGGATTGAGCGTCGGCGCGCCCTGCACCTGCGAACGGAAGCCCATCTCGGCGTATTTTTCCGCGCGCTTGATCCCGGACTTCGCTTCGTGAAGGCTCGCAAGCACTTCCTGGGTGTTGTTTCCGATGGACGAGACAATTCCCATCCCCGTTATGACAACCCGCTTCATGATCGCCTCGCCCTGCCGTTTCCGTTTGTCCGTGAAGATATGTTGATTGCGTGATCGCGCCGCTCAGGCAAGCGCTGTGCCCTGCTTGAACAGCCCGACCTTCAGATCCTTGGCGCGATAGATAATCTCGCCGTCCATGGAAAGCCAGCCGTCGGCAACGCCGAGCACCAGCTTTGAACGCATCACGCGTTTCATGTCGATGTTGTACACAACCTTGCGAGCATTCGGCAGCACCTGGCCGGAGAACTTCAATTCCCCCAGCCCCAGCGCCCGGCCCCGTCCCTCGCCGCCGATCCAGCCCAGATAGAAGCCGACCATCTGCCACATCGCGTCCAGGCCGAGGCAGCCCGGCATGACCGGATCGTTCTTGAAATGGCAGCCGAAAAACCACAGGTCCGGCTTCACATCGAGTTCGGCGCGGATCAGACCCTTGCCGAATTCCCCGCCTTTTTCGGTAATTTCGCTGATGCGGTCGAACATCAGCATCGGCGGCAGCGGCAGCTGCGCATTGCCCGGGCCGAACATCTCGCCGCGGCCGCAGGCCAGCAAGTCCTCGTACTCATAACCGCTGCGCCGTTCCAGCATGGTGTCCAGCCTCTCTTAAAGATGTCCCGATAGAGCGCTTTTGAGCGAACCGGACCCGTTTCCCTACGGGAACGCTTGTTTCCCGCAAAATTGGCGCTACTTAGGGTGCTATCGGCATTAGCCTCTGCCGAAATCGCATATGTGGTCCGCGCGCTCTGTAACATAGGCACCGGGCCCCGGCAAAGCACTGGAACGCGCGAAAAAACCGCGTTTACACGCTGGTTCCTCTTTAACCTTGGGCGGGTTCTAGTTGCGAAAAACTTGCATCTACCTGATTTCCTTTTATATTGGGCAAGATTATTGCCCAAGTTAGCGCGCGTGGTGCCCGAAGTGGACATGAACGACCAAGCTTCCCCCCTGAACGACGACGGTATCGATCCGGCCGCCCGGGCCGCCGGACATCAGCCGGCGTTGACCGGTTGTCCCTGGCACGACGTCAACGAAATGCTGCAGGCCGCCGGTCTAAGGCCGACCCGCCAGCGCATGGCGCTGGGCTGGCTGCTTTTCGGCAAGGGAGCCCGCCATCTGACCGCGGAAATGCTGTACGAGGAAGCGACGCTGGCGAAGGTTCCGGTGTCGCTGGCGACCGTCTACAACACGCTCAATCAGCTCACCGATGCGGGTCTGTTGCGCCAGGTCTCGGTCGACGGCACCAAGACCTATTTCGACACCAACGTCACCGCGCACCACCACTTCTATCTCGAGAACAACCACGAGCTGGTCGACATTCCCGATCCGCACCTCGTGCTCTCGAAGATGCCGGACGTGCCGGAAGGCTACGAAATCGCGCGCGTCGACATGGTCGTGCGCCTGCGCAAGAAGCGCTGATTCTCCACGGAAGATTTGTAGGGTGGGCAAAGGCGCGTTTGCGCCGTGCCCACCGTTTTGCTGCGCTCGCGATGGTGGGCACGCTTCGCTTTGCCGACCCTACGGTTCAGCGCTCGCAGTTAGCTCACTCCACCTTCTCATCCGCATACACGCCCCACAGGCGCTGCTGCTCGATCCAGCCGTCAAAGCCGTTGCCGATCACGCGGCACCAGCCGTTGGCGCATTTCTTGACCTGGGCGACGACGCCAACCTGCAGGCGGGCCGCAATCGCGCTGGTCGGATCGGGACGATCATAGAGCGACGCCAGCTCGTCCTTGGTCTTCATGGTGACGACCGCAGTGCGGCGGCCGGACAGCAGCGAATGATAGACCCAGCCCTCGGAGCCTTCCGAATCGCGCACGCGGCGCCAATTCTCGAACTCGGCGGTGATTTCGACCGGCAGGCCCGAGCGGGTATAGACCCAGGCGACATCGTTATCCTTGGTCGGACCGGCCCGGACATTCACGTGGTCGGATTTGAGGCTGACATACCGCGGCACCGGCAGGCCGCTCGTGGTGATGGCCGAATCCTTGGCCGAAAACCCTGTGCTGACCGATGCCAAAAGCCAGCCCCCCGCCAGCACCGCCACCGAACAGAAACGCCCCAACGCCATTAACCCGTCTCCTGTCGAGCTACCCGCAACTCGAGTTCTTCGAGTTGAAACCGCCCGCTAACGCCCGAAAAACCCCAGCCCCTGTGCCCCGCTTTGGCCGCACCCCGACTTGCGCTTGCTAACGTCCGAGGGGTTCTTGTCTTGGCCCGGCCTTCTGATAGAGAGGACGGAACGCCAAGAACCAGAACGCCCGGATTTTCTGCCGAAAATCCAAGGCAAGTATTGGGGAACCCAAGGGACTTACCTTACGGAAACAGCCGGATACCGGGACCGCGTGGCCATCGCAGTGTCGAACAACCGGGTTAATGAGGTCTGAACGGCGGGCTCAAAGCCGTCCCTCATGAGAGCAGAGCATGTCGGTCAAGAAAAAACCTCTCGTCGTCGTCACCCGCAAGCTGCCGGACTCGATCGAGACCCGGATGCGCGAGCTGTTCGACGCCAGGTTGAATCTCGACGACACGCCGATGACGCCGGAACAGATCGCGGACGCGGCCCGCACCGCCGACGTGCTGGTGCCGACCGTCACCGACATGATCAGCGAGGCGATCCTCAAGGACCCCGACTGCAAGTTGCGCATGATCGCCAATTTCGGCAACGGCGTCGATAATATCGACGTCACTGCGGCGCATGCGCGCGGCATCACGGTGACCAACACGCCGAAAGTGCTGACCGAAGACACCGCCGACATGACCATGGCGCTGATCCTGGCGGTGCCGCGGCGATTGATCGAGGGCTCCACCATTCTGACCGAGGGCAAGAACTGGGAGGGATGGTCGCCGACCTGGATGCTTGGCCATCGGATCGGCGGCAAGCGGCTCGGCATCGTCGGCATGGGCCGCATCGGCCAGGCTGTGGCCCGCCGGGCGCGCGCCTTCGGCCTGCAGATCCACTATCACAACCGCCGTCCCGTGGCGCCTGTTATCGCCGAGGAGCTCGGCGCGACCTATTGGGAAAGCCTCGACCAGATGCTGGCGCGGATGGACATCATCTCGGTGAACTGTCCGCATACGCCGGCGACCTATCATCTGCTCTCGGCGCGGCGCTTAAAGCTGATCCGGAAAGAGGCCTATATCGTCAACACCGCGCGCGGCGAGGTGATCGACGAGGACACGCTGATCAAGCTAATCGAAGCCGGGGACATTGGCGGTGCGGCACTCGACGTGTACGAGCACGAACCCGCGGTTAATCCGAAGCTGGTCCGGCTCGCCAAGGCCGGCAAGGTGACGCTGCTGCCGCATATGGGCTCGGCCACCATCGAAGGCCGCGTCGAGATGGGCGAGAAGGTGATCATCAACATCCGGACCTTCCTCGACAACCACAAGCCGCCGGACCGCGTGCTGCCCAGCATGCTGTGATGCCATATTGAGTGTCGTAGATCCTATGGGGTGGCAGGTGGTCAGGGGTAAGCTGAGTTTGCGACCACCCAACCACCCCATAGGATCTACAGGAACCGGGCTACGGCATCATTTGTTCTTGCGCCGTTCCCGCTTTCGCCATTCCGCGACAAAGGCGACGAATGCGGCGAGCGCCGGCGGCGGTTGGCGGCGGCTAGGGTAATACAGGAATGGGCCCGGGAATGGGGCGCACCAATCGTCGAGCACGCTGACCAGCGCGCCCGACTTGATGCCATAGCGAACGTAGCCCTCGAACGTCAGCCAGAAGCCTGTGCCATCATGCACGGCGCGCAGCGCCAGGCCGAGATAGGTCGCGATCAGCTTGGCCGGCGGCGAAACCTTCACGACACGTCCCGCTTTCTCGAATTCCCAGTCCAGCATCGCGCCGCTGCCGAAGCGGGTGCGGATGCAGGAATGTTCCAGCAAATCCTTCGGATGTTTCGGGCTTCCATGCTGCGCGACGTATTCGCGCGAGGCCACCACCGCATAGCGCTGCGGCGCCCCGAGCGAGACCGCGATCATGTCCTGCGCCAGATGTTCGCCATAGCGCACGCCGGCGTCAAAACCTCCGGCCACGATATCGACGAACGAGCTCTCGCCGACGATCTCGAGATCGATTTTGGGATGGGCTGCAAGAAACGGCGCGACCATCGGCGCCAGCACCAGATCGATCGCCGGCGGCGGCGCATTGATGCGCAGCCGCCCCGACGGCACGGCCCGCAGGCCGCGCACCTGATCAAGCGCCGCGCCGACATCCGACATCGCGGGGCCGACACGGGCCAGCAGCAATTCACCGGCTTCGGTAAGCGCGACGCTGCGCGTGGTGCGGTTCATCAGGCGGACGCCGAGCCGCTCCTCCATGTCGCGCAGCCGTTGGCTGAGGCTCGATACGGAGACGCCCTGCTCGACCGCGGCGCGGCGGAAATTCCGGGTGCGCGCCACGGCGACGAAGGCATCGAGGTCGCGGAGGTCGAAATTCTTCATTGTTCGATATAATGAACAAGCTATTTATGATTGTCCAGCTTATCCGCGCGAGCCAAATCCCTCATATCGGCCTCGTCACCACGGCGCGAATGCACGCCGCCGATTACGAGGAGAACCATCATGGAAAAGCGCAAACTCGGCACGACAGGTCCATCCGTCTCGGCCATCGGCCTCGGCTGCATGGGCATGTCGGACTTCTACGGCCCGGCTGACCGCAGCGAGAGCATTGCCACCCTCCACGCCGCGCTCGATGCCGGGATCACGCTGCTCGACACCGGTGATTTCTACGGCATGGGCCACAATGAGATGCTGATCCGCGAAGCGCTCGCTGGGCGCAATCGCGACAATCTCCAGATCAGCGTCAAGTTCGGTGCGCTGCGCGACCCCAACAAGGGCTTTCTTGGCTATGACAGCCGCCCGGCCGCGATCAGGAATTTTGTCGCTTATTCGCTGCAACGGCTCGGCGTCGACACCATCGACATCTATCGGCCCGCACGGCTCGATCCCGATGTGCCGATCGAAGAGAGCGTTGGCGCGATGGCCGACATGGTGAAGGCCGGCTGGATCAAGCATATCGGGCTTTCCGAGGTTGGCTCCGACACCATTCGCAGGGCGCACGCGGTGCATCCGATCGTCGACCTGCAGATCGAATACTCGCTCGTCGCGCGCGGGATCGAGAGTGACATTCTCAAGACCTGCCGCGAGCTCGGAATCAGCATCACCGCCTACGGTGTATTGGCGCGCGGACTGATCAGCGGACACTGGTCGAAGGAACGCTCTGCTGTGCAGGATTTTCGTCAGATGAGCCCGCGTTTCCAGGGCTCCAATCTCGACGCCAATCTCGCGCTGGTGGATTCCCTGCGCTCCATTGCAGCGGAGGTTGGTGCGTCACCGGCGCAGGTCGCCATCGCCTGGGTCGCAGCGCAGGGCAACGACATCGTACCGCTGGTCGGCGCACGTCGCCGCGACCGCCTTTCCGAGGCGCTCGGAGCACTCGATGTGAAATTGACGGACGCGCATCTTGCCGCGCTCGCCAAGGCCTTCCCGCCGGGCGCCGCCGCTGGAGCGCGATATCCCGAGGCGCAGCTCGCGCATATGGATAGCGAGAAGCGGTGAGATGAAGGCCGGTGAACGCTAGAGCATGATCCGGAAAAGTGGGTACCGGTTTTCCGAAAAGATCATGCGTAAATCAAAGAGATAGAGTGGGATGACGATTCGAAGAAAAGTCATCCCGCTCTAGGCCGCGTGCCCGCTCAGATCGGTGATGACAGGCGTATCGCCGTTGAGCGGGTTGGCCGGATCGCGCGCGTAGCGCAGCGTCTCGAACCGCATCGCGCGCGCGTCCACCATCACCAGCCGTCCGACCAGGCTTTCGCCGAAGCCGACGATTTCGCGGATCGCCTCCAGCGCCATCATCGATCCCAGCATGCCCGCCAGCGCGCCCATGACGCCGGCCTCCGCGCAGGCCGGCACGGTGCCGGGCGGCGGCGGTTCGGGAAACAGGCAGCGATAGGTCGGGTTGAACTCGCCCTGCTCGTTGCGCTCATGGGCGCGGATGGTGGTCAGCGATCCGTCGAACATCCCCAGCGCCGCCGTGATCAGCGGCTTGCCGGCAAAGAAGCAGGCATCGGACACCAGATAGCGCGTTTCGAAATTGTCGGAGCCGTCGAGCACGAGATCGTAGCCGCCGATCAGCGACATCACGTTCTTTGCATCGAGACGCACCGCATGCGCCTCGAAATGAACATGCGGATTGAGCGCGTGAATCACTTCGGCGGCGCTGTCGACCTTGCGCCGTCCGATGTCGGGCGTGGTGTGGATAATCTGGCGCTGCAGATTGGACAGCGAGACGATATCGTCATCAACAGCACCGAGCGTGCCAACCCCGGCGGCCGCCAGATACATCAGGACCGGCGCGCCAAGCCCGCCGGCGCCGATCACCAGCACGGACGCCTCTTTCAGCGCGGCCTGCCCCGGGCCACCGACTTCGCGCAGCACGATATGGCGGGCGTAACGTTCGAGTTCGTCGGCTGTCAGCATGGTCGCACTACCTCAATCAATCTCCTGAACCGGGACGCGGTTGGTGCCGACTAAGCAGATGTGCTTAATTGGCGGGACGTCAATGACGCGCTTCCCTATTCCCCTCCGGCATTCTCCTGGATTTGTCATGAGATCGGTGCTTTCGGCAACATTGATGATCGCGGCCTTAGGTTTTGCGGCCTCGGACGCGTGGGCGCAGATGACGCCACCCGCGACGGCCGGCGCCAAGGCGAAACCGGTCACCACGATACCGATCCGTCCCGCGCTGCAGAAGCCGGAGGACACGGCCACCGCGATGGGCCAGGCCGAGCGGCTGGCGCTGCAGTCGGACCTTGCCTGGGTCGGGCAATATAACGGCGCCATCACGGGCGACGTCAGCGAGCGCATGGTCAATGCGATCAAGGAATTCCAGAAATCCCGCGGCGGTAAACAAACCGGCGTGCTCAATCCGCAGGAGCGCGGCATTCTTGCCGACACCGCCAAGAAAAAGCAGGAGAGCGTCGGCTGGAAGATCCAGACCGATCCCGGTACCGGCGTGCGGCTCGGCATCCCCACCAAACTGGTGCCGCAGCAAGCAAGCGACGCCAACGGCACCAAATGGACGTCGCCGACCGGCACGATCCAGATTCAACTGGCGCGGCGCAAGGAAGCCGGCCCCGTTACCGCAAAGCTCGCCGAGCGCGAGAAGAAGGAGCCGGGGCGCAGCATCGACTACACCGTGGTCAAGCCGGACTTTTTCGTGCTGTCGGGCCTGCAGGGCCTGAAGAAATTCTATCTTCGCGGCACCTTCAAGGGCGACGAGGTCCGCATCCTCACCATCTTCTACGATCAGGCGACTGAGAATACCGTGGAGCCGGTCGTGATCGCGATGTCGAGCGCGTTCAATGCGTTTCCGGCGGCTGCTCAAATGGCCGGGCCTCCACCGCGCAAGACGGTGGAATACGGCACCGGCGTCGTTGTCGGTGACGACGGCGCGATCATTGCCGACCGCCAGATCACCGATGGCTGCCTCACGGTCGCGATTGCGGGCTTTGGCAATGCCGATCGCGTCGCCGACGACAAGGAGCACGATCTCGCGCTGCTGCGCATCTATGGCGCGCGCGGGCTCAAGGCGCTCAATCTCGCCAACGCCGCCACCAAGACGGCGCTCGACCTCACAGGTATTGCCGATCCGCAGAACCAGGGCGGCGGCGCCGCGGTAACCAGCGTCAAGGCTTCGGTGGCCCTGCTCGGCGGCGGCAGCGATATCGCGCTGGCACCCGCGCCGACGCTCGGCTTTTCCGGCGCGCCCGCGCAGGATGGCGACGGCAGGTTTGCCGGCATCGCGCTGCTGAAGCCGGTTCAGGTAGCGGGGCCCACCAACGGCGCACCCGCGGCGCAGGCGGTGCTGGTGACCGCCGACACGGTGCGCGATTTCCTCAAGGCCAATGGCGTGAATGTGGCCGGCGGATCGGGCGATGCGAAGGCGTCGGTGGTCCGCGTGATCTGCGTGAGGAAGTAGCCCGCGCTCGTGTCCCGGACGCGTGCAGCGCTTCTTCAGCGATGCACCGGCATAGCGCATCGCAGACGCGCGTAAACGCGCTTATGGTGCTGCGCTGCGTCCGGGCACGAGAGAATCAAGCCGCCTTGATGTTGCTGAGGAAGGCTTCGACCTCGCCGCGCATCGTCTCGGACTATATTGCCGCCGGCCGCCAGCATTTCCGCGCCTGCATTGGATGCCAGCGGATGATTGCTGACCACCATGCCGCGGCTCCCGGTCGCCGGCCGCTTCTGACATTGAAAGCCGGTGGCTGCGCGATCCCGCCAATGACCCGTCATGTTGTTTTCCCGTTTCTTGTTGTGGTTTTCATCGGGCGCACATGCACCGCCCGGCAGTATTTGCCCGGATGACCACAATTCCATAATCGGGCATCATTGCAGCCTGACTGATTCGGACTACCGCGATCCCCTGACCTTTGGATCGGGCTGGGCAGGTCTGAGCGAGCGCGTAACTCGGCGTCGCAGAATGCGGCGCAGCTCTTGTGCCGTAACCCAAATGCCTGAAAGCCATCCAGAGGACCTGAAATGCACACGATCGTATTGGCCACCCAGAAGGGCGGCTCGGGGAAAAGCACGCTTGCCATCGGCCTTGCACTTGCCGCCATCCGGGCCGGGCATAATGTCCGCCTGATCGAGACGGACCCTCAGGGCACCGTTTCGAACTGGAAGCGCCGCCGTCCCTATGCCGCGCCGATCATCGAGCCGATCTACGCCGCCCGGGAGGTCGAACAGCGCCTGCAATCGCTCGACCGCGAGGGCGTAACGGTAGCGATCGTGGATACCGCCGGTGGCGAAAGCGCCGCGACCAATTCGGCCATTCGTTATTCCGACCTCTGCCTGATTCCGACGCGGCCGAGCATCGCCGACATCGAGGCGACCGCCGCGACGCTCCGCGTCATCAGGGCCTGGCACAAGCCGTTTGCCTACGTCCTCAATCAGACCCCGATCCGGGCTGCGGCACGCCTCGCCGGTGCGGAAAATGCGTTGAGCAACGAGGCAGCGCTCGACATCGCCGATATCGTTGCCAGACCTCTTATCGTGATGCGCAACGATCATCAGGACGCGCTGAGCGCCGGCCTCGCCGTCTGCGAGCTTGCACCGGGCGGCAAGTCCGCGGAGGAAATGCGCGGCCTCTGGCAGTGGACCGAATCGCGGCTGGGCAATGCGGTTGCGGCTACTGACGAACCGATCATCGAGGAGTTCGTGGAAATACCCGCAATTATTCCTAAATGGGCTGCGCTCCCGTCTTTCGACGCCGGCAGCGCACGCTTCCTGAGGACCCCCGCTCGCGTCTGACATCACGCTTCGCGCAAGGTAAATGCGAGGCGAACGCGGAAGCAATCCAGACCACCAGCCCCGCTGGATTGCTTCGCTTCGCTATGGATTTCGGCGCAACCAGTTTTCTCGCGTGACGCGCCATTTTTCCGCGCGCGTCTGACCGCTGTGATGGGCAAGTTCGATATAGCCGAGGAATTCGGCGCCGGTCTTTTGCTTGACCCGGCGTGACGCCTCATTGGTAACCGCGTTACAGGCGTAGAAGACATCGACATCCAGCACGCGGAAGGCAAAATCGTTCACCGCCGAGACGGCTTCGCTCATCAAGCCCTGATTCCAGTAGCGCTCCGCGAGCCAAAATCCCCGGTCGCCCTTCGCATTGCCGGACCAGGGACGAAAGCGGATATTGCCGATGGCTTCGCCGTCCCCGCCGCGCAGCACCAGCATCCAGTTATAGATCACTTCCCCCGCAGCGGCTCTTTCCAGTTCCTGCGCGATGAAAGTCTCCGCGCCGTCTTCCGGATATGGCCAGGGGACAACCGATGCGAGATGCTGGATGATGTTCCAGTTGTTGAAATGGCGCTGGATCGCCGGCGCATCCGACAGCGCGAGCGGTCGCAAAATCAGTCGCCCCGTATGGAGCGTCGGCGTGATGGTCATTTTTGGCATTTCGGGCACCAAAACGTTGAGCGGCCATTCTGAACGAAGCGTCGTACGATCCCGCCGCAGCCTTTAGTTTGGCATGTCTCGCCCTCGCGGTCATAGACCTGGAACGAGTGCTGGAAATAGCCGAGCTCACCCGAGGTCAGGCGATGATCGCTGATCGAGGAACCACCGGCCTTGATCGCCTGATTCAGCACGGAATGAATCGCGCCCACCAGCCGCGCGGCGTGATCGGTCGGCTCAGCCTTCTTCGTCGCAAGCGTCGCCGCCAGCCGGCGCGGCGACAGCTGCGACCGGTACAGCGCCTCGCAGACATAGATATTGCCGAGCCCCGCGACCACGCGCTGGTCAAGCAGCGCGGCCTTCAGGCTGGTCTTCTTGTTGAAGCATGAGCGCGCCAACATCACCGCGTCGAATTCGTTGCCGAGCGGCTCCGGACCGAGGCCCTTCAACAGCGGCTCGTCCTCCAAGGCGTTGCGGGCGATGATCTTCATGTAGCCGAAGCGGCGCGGATCGTTGAACACGACGGAAGCCCCCGATGACATGTGAAACACGACATGGTCGTGCGCGCGGTCCTCGCTGCGAAGATGGTGGAATTGGCCCGGCGTGTCGTTATGGCCGCCTTCCAGCACCCGGAACGATCCGGACATGCCGAGATGCATCAAAAGCACGTCGCCGGAGCCGAGATCCGCCATCAGGTATTTGGCGCGGCGGCCGAGGCCGGTCACGGTCTGACCCTCCAGCCGAGCGATAAAATCTTTTTGAAAGGGAAACCGCAAATCCTTGCGGCGGGCCTCGGCTTTCACGATTTTCGACCCCTCCATGGCGGGCTGCAGGCCGCGGCGGACGGTCTCAACTTCAGGCAATTCAGGCATGCAGGCATTCACCTTATGGAGGTGACGTGATAGCGCCATTGCGGCCGCCGCGCTATGGTCGGCAGACTACTCCTCGTCATTGCGAGGAGCGAAGCGACGAAGCAATCCATCCATCCCCGGGCGGAGAGGTGGATTGCTTCGCTTCGCTCGCAATGACGGGAAAAAGCAGGGCCGAAGAATGAACCAGCCGGACCAAACCACCCATTTTGGCTTCAGGGACGTGCCCCTGGGGGACAAGCAGACGCTGGTGAACGACGTATTTCACAGCGTGGCCTCCCGCTACGACCTGATGAACGATCTGATGTCGGGAGGCCTGCACCGGGTCTGGAAGGACATCATGATCAATGCGCTGAATCCGCCGAAAAACGATGCGCCGTTCGCATTGCTCGACGTCGCCGGCGGCACCGGCGACATCGCCTTCCGCGCGGCGGAGGCGGCAGGCCTGGGCTTCCATGCCACCGTCTGCGACATCAATACCGATATGCTTGGGGTTGGCCGCAACCGCGCGCTGGCGCGTCATCTCGACCAGCAGGTGTCGTTTGTCGAGGGCAATGCCGAGACGCTGGCGTTCGGCGATCGCTCTTTCGACGCCTACACCATCGCGTTCGGTATTCGCAACGTGCCGCGGATCGATGCCGCGCTGCGTGAGGCCTATCGCGTGCTACGGCCCGGCAGCCGATTCTTGTGCCTGGAATTCTCCACCGTCGACGTCCCAGGGCTTGATCGGCTCTACGACTTCTTCTCGTTCAAGGTGATCCCGCCGCTCGGCCGCGCCGTGACGGGCGATGCGGAATCCTATCAGTACCTCGTCGAATCGATCCGGAAATTCCCCCGGCCCAATCAATTTGCCGAGATGATCCGCGACGCCGGCTTTGCGCGGGTGAAGTGGGAAAGCCTCTCCGGCGGCATCGTGGCGTTGCATTCGGGCTGGCGTTTGTGATTTCTGCCGCGACCCACATCGCGCGGCTCGTCCGCGCCGCTTACGTGTTCGCGCGCGAAGGCGTGTTCGGCGTCGTTGACCCAAGTCTGGTGCCGCCACCGGGACAGCTCGCGCTGCGGCTGGCGCGACTGATCGAACGGCCCGGCGCCAAATCCGGCCCGCGTTTGTCGCGCGCACTGACGCGGCTTGGACCGGCCTATCTCAAGCTCGGGCAATTTCTGGCGACGCGGCCCGACGTCGTCGGCGTCGCGATGGCGCGCGATCTGGAAGCCCTGCAGGACCGGCTGCCGCCGTTTTCGCAGGCCGAAGCCGAGGCCGTGATCGCCGCGTCGCTGGAACGCCCGCTGGCTAAGGCGTTTGTCAGCCTCGGCCCGCCGGTTGCCGCCGCCTCGATCGCGCAAGTTCATCGCGCCGAGGTCGAGCGCGATGGCGTCCGCCAGCCGGTCGCCGTCAAGGTGCTCCGGCCCAATGTCGCCTCGCGTTTTCGCCGTGACCTCTCCGATTTTTTCTTTGTCGCGCACAATGCGGAAGCGCATTCGGCCGAAGCGCGGCGGCTGCGGCTGATCGAGGTCATCAACACGATGTCGCGCTCGGTCGCGATGGAGATGGATCTGCGGCTCGAGGCGGCCGCATTGTCCGAGATGGCGGAGAATACGCGCGACGATCCGGATTTCCGCGTGCCGACCGTCGATTGGGACCGCACCACCCACAACGTGCTGACGATGGAATGGATCGACGGCATCGCGCTCAGCGACCACGCGCGCCTCGCGCAGTCGCACGTCGATCTGCCCGATCTCGGCCGCAAGGTGATCCAGAGTTTTCTGCGGCATGCGCTGCGCGACGGCTTCTTCCATGCCGACATGCATCCCGGCAACCTGTTCCTCGACGATACCGGCCGGCTGGTGGCGGTCGATTTCGGCATCATGGGCCGGCTCGGCATGAAGGAGCGGCGCTTCCTCGCTGAAATTCTGCTCGGATTCATCACGCGCGACTACCGCCGCGTCGCGGAGGTGCATTTTGAGGCCGGCTACGTGCCGGGGCACCATTCGGTCGAGAATTTCGCGCAAGCCATCCGCGC
Organism: Bradyrhizobium algeriense; assembly: GCF_036924595.1. NCBI lineage: Bacteria > Pseudomonadati > Pseudomonadota > Alphaproteobacteria > Hyphomicrobiales > Nitrobacteraceae > Bradyrhizobium > Bradyrhizobium algeriense. The sequence goes on from NZ_JAZHRV010000001.1 coordinate 7,080,762, forward strand.
TATCGGCGAGCCGATCCATAACCGCACCGCCGAAGAAATCTCGATGGCGAAGCTGCTGACGCTTCTCCTCGAAGTCACCGGCCTGTTCGACATGCAGACCCGGCCGGAGCTGATCCTGCTGCAAAAGACCATGGTGGTGGTCGAAGGGGTGGCGCGGGGCTTCGATCCCAAGCTCGATATCTGGAAGGTCGCCGATCCCGTGGTGCGCGAATGGATCGAGCGCAATCTCGGTCCGCTCGGGCGGATTCAGGGCGCGATGTCCGGCGCGGGCGAACTCGGCCGGGTGGCGGCGAGCCTGCCTGCAATCGCCTCGCGGGCGGTTGCCGTGCTCGAAAACATGGAGAAGATGACCCGGGAGGGCATGACGCTGTCGCCGGAGACGATCGCGGCGATGGGCCGGGCCGAGGGCCGTAAGAGCCGCTGGCGGACGGTGGCGCTCTGGATCATCGCGGCCACCTTTATCGGAATTCTGATCGCCATCCGGCAGCTATGATTGCAATGCTGTCACAATGTGATAGCATTGACTGCACACCATTCCGGAGGCCGCCATGGCCAGCCTCACCATCCGAAAACTCGACGAGACCGTCAAAACCTACCTGCGTCTCCGGTCGGCCGGGAATGGCCGCTCCGTCGAAGAGGAAGTCCGGGTCATCCTCGGAGAGCTGATACAGGGGCGCCCCGAACTGGCTGGCGCAACCTCCTCGCCTCCATCCGTTGACAGCCCCGCACAGGCCCTGCGGCCCGTCAGCACCAGCGGTGAACGGAATGTCACCTTGATCATCGGCGGCGGCATCGCCGCCTATAAGGCGCTGGACCTGATCCGGCGCCTGAAGGAGCGGCACATCGGCGTCCGCTGCGTGCTGACCAAAGCCGCGCAGCAATTCGTCACCCCGCTTTCCGCCAGCGCACTGTCGAACGAGCGCGTCTATACCGACCTGTTCGACGCCGAGAGCGAATTCGACGCCGGTCACATCCGCCTTGCGCGCGAATGCGATCTGATCGTGGTGGCGCCGGCAACCGCCGACCTGATGGCGAAGATGGCGCACGGCCATGCCGACGATCTTGCCAGCGCGATCCTGCTGGCGGCGAACCGCCCGATCCTGCTGGCGCCCGCCATGAACCCCCTGATGTGGAACAACGCCGCCACCCGCCGCAATGTGCTGCAGCTTCGGCGCGACGGCGTCCACATGATCGGCCCCAACGCCGGCGAGATGGCTGAGGCCGGCGAAGCCGGCGTCGGGCGGATGTCGGAGGCGATCGAAATCGCCGCCGCTGCCGTCGACATCCTGCGTCCGCCACGACCGCGGCCGCTCGCAGACAAGCGCGTGCTGATCACGGCGGGACCGACGCATGAGGCGATCGACCCCGTGCGCTATATCGCCAACCGATCCTCCGGCAAGCAGGGGTTTGCCATCGCCGCCGCGGCGCAGGCCGCGGGCGCCGATGTCACGCTGGTTTCCGGGCCGGTCGAATTGCGCGATCCCGCAGGTGTTACGGTGATCCGGGTGGAATCGGCGCGCGACATGCTTCATCGGGTGGAGGCCGCCTTGCCGGCCGATATCGCGATCTTCGCTGCCGCCGTGGCCGACTGGCGCGTCGCCAACGAAGGCGAGCAGAAGCTGAAAAAGACCTCCGCCGGCATGCCGCAGCTCGCACTGGTCGAAAACCCCGACATTCTCGCGACGATCTCGAAGCTGACAGACAAGCGTCCGCCGCTGGTGATCGGGTTCGCGGCCGAGACCGAGCATCTGATCGACAACGCCAAGGCCAAGATCGCGCGCAAGGGCTGCGACTGGATCGTCGCCAACGACGTCTCGCCCGCCACCGGCGTGATGGGCGGCGACCGCAACACCGTTCACCTGCTGACGCGCGACGGTGACGACATCAAAGTGGACTCCTGGCCGGTGATGACCAAAGAACAGGTCGCGACCGAACTGGTGGCAACCATAGCCAAGACGTTGGGAAAGACTTCATGAGCGCACCGGTGAAAGTCGACATCTGCCAACTGCCGCACGCCGAAGGTCTCGCGCTGCCGGCCTATCAAAGCGCGGACGCCGCCGGGCTCGATCTGCTGGCCGCAGTGCCGGCGGAGACGCCCTTGATCCTGCCGCCGGGCAAATACGCGATGGTGCCGACCGGGCTGACGATCGCGCTGCCCTCAGGCTATGAGGCGCAGGTGCGGCCACGCTCCGGGCTTGCCGCCAAGCATGGCGTCACGGTGCTGAATTCGCCGGGCACAGTGGATGCGGATTATCGCGGCGAGATCAACGTCCTCTTGATCAACCATGGCGACGTGCCGTTTCCGATCCGGCGTGGCGAGCGGGTCGCGCAGATGGTGATCGCGCCGGTCGTGCAGGCGGAACTGGTTCCGGCGGTGTCGCTTTCAACAACCGATCGCGGCAGTGGCGGTTTCGGCTCGACGGGACGTTGAATCGGCTAGCAAAAACTGCTCTCAACGGTAATCCGCTGAATTTTTCACAGCCATATTTGCGTTCACGGTCTGGACTCTTACCGGTCGACTCCCGAAGGGGATATTCTCGACCCGATTCGTGCGTAGCGCGACCAGCAAAAGTGGGGTCCGGTTTTGCGTCCGGGCGCGCTCATTCCTATTGTCGGCGTATAATCTCAACGCCAAACCGCTTACACCTTGGCGGATCATGCGCTGGGGGTAGCGCCGGGTCTGCTGTCGTGCGTTTTTTGGGGCAAATAATGTCGGGCGTAGTCGCGGCAATGCGTCGAACCCTGCTGTCGTGCACCTCACTGGCGCGCCACGGCGTGATTGCGCTCGCCACCGCCCTCTCCGCTTCGCCGGAACCCGCATGGGCCTCGGACTTGACCATCCCGCAGGCGATTTCCGCCCTGTTCGACCTCAATCACCAGGAATTTGCGGCACTGACGACGGCGCTGTCGCTGCTTGGCTTTACCGTGGTGGCCGCGATCCTGCTGATGCGCACGCGCATTCGCGCCAGCCGAATGGAACTCAACCTGCGTTCCGACATCGCCGACCTGCAGGTGCAAGCCGACCGGCTGCGCGCGCTGTTGTTTGCCGAGCCCCAGATCCTGATCGCCTGGGCCGCGGGCGACAACCGGCCCCAGATCAGCGGCGACACCTCGCTTCTGATCTCGCAGGACGCGCTGTCCGATTCACCGCAGCGTATCCTCGCCTTTGGAACCTGGCTGCCGCCGGAACCGGCGCTGCAGATGGACCATGCGGTCGACGCGCTGCGCGAGGCCGGCGAAGGTTTTCTGCTCAATCTCTCCACCTCGAACGGCCGTGCCATCGAAGCGATGGGCCGCGCCATCGGGGGGCAAGCCATTGTGCGGATTCGCGAACTCGGGGGCTTACGCCGGGAACTCGCCGAATCCAATCTCCGCTACAGGGCCCTGTTGGAGGAGACCGAGCTGTTGCGCGACTTCTCCGCCGCGGCGCCCTGGCCGATGTGGGCGAGGAGTGCGGAAGGCAATCTGCGTTACGCCAACGCGGCCTATGTGCGGGCCACCGAGGGCGCAAGCGTCGCGGACACAATCCACCGCAACCTCGAACTGCTGGAGAACGACCAGCGCACCGAGATGGGCCGGGTGCTGAACGACAATTCCACCTTCAGCGCGCGGCTGCCGATCGTGGTCGGCGGCGAGCGGCGCATCTATGATGTTCAGGCGCTCAAGCTCGGCGGCGGCAGCGCCGGCATCGCCATCGACGCCAGCGAGGCGACCGCGCTGCGCGACGCCATGGAGCGGATGGCGGAAGCCCATCGCCGCACCCTCGACCAGTTGTCGTCAGGGGTTGCCGTGTTCGACGGCCAGCGGCGGCTTGCTTTCTACAATGAATCCTACCGGCGGCTGTGGGGCCTCGACCAGGCCTTCCTCGATTCCAATCCCGACGATTCGAGCGTGCTCGACCGCTTGCGCGCGGCGCGCAAACTGCCCGAACAGCCCGACTTCCGGGCCTGGAAGGCCAAGCTGCACGAAGCCTACCGCGCCATGGAGCCGGAGAACTACACCTGGTTCCTGCCCGACGGCCGCGCCGTCAGCGTCGTCACCACGCCGAACCTCGAAGGCGGCGTCACCTATCTATTCGACAATGTCACCGAGAGCCTCGATCTCGCACGCCGGTACGACCGGCTGACCCGGGTCCAGCACGAGACGCTCGACAATCTGGCTGAAGCGGTAGCGGTGTTCGGCAGCAATGGCCGCGTGGAACTGTTCAATCCCGCCTTCGAGAAAATGTGGAAGCTGTCGGCGGAATCGCTCAAGGAACAGCCCCACATCGAGACCGTCGAAGCCTGGTGTACGCCGCTGTTCGACGATGCGCTGACCTGGCGGGCGCTGCGCGAGGCGATCACCGCGATCGACAACCGCGCGCAGGTATCGCTGAAGCTCGAGCGCAAGGACGGCAGCGTGCTGGACTGCATGACCATGCCGCTGCCCGACGGCGCGACCATGTTGACCTTCCAGGACATCACCGACACCGAGAATGTCGAGCGCGCGCTGCGCGAGCGCAACGAAGCGCTCGAAGCCGCCGACCAGATGAAGGTCGATTTCGTCCACCACGTCTCCTACGAACTGCGCGCGCCCCTTACCACCATCATCGGCTTTGCGCATTTCCTCAGCGATCCCTCGACCGGCCCGCTGACGCCAAAGCAGGCCGAGTATCTCGACTACGTCACCAAATCGACCAACGCGCTGCTCGCGCTCACCAACAACATCCTCGATCTCGCCACCATCGATGCCGGCGCCATGAAGCTCGAGCTCGGCCCGGTCAATATCGAAAAAGCCATCCAGGCCGCCGCCGAAGGCATTCAGGACCGGCTGGCGACCGACCGCATCGAACTCAAGGTCGATATCGATTCCAACATCGGCGACTTCACCGGCGACGAGCGGCGCGTGGTGCAGGTGCTCTATAATTTGCTCGCCAACGCCGTTGGATTCTCGCCGCACGATGCCGCGGTCACGATCAGCGCGCGGCGGACCGAGCATCGCGTGATCTTCACCGTCAGCGATTCCGGTCCCGGCATTCCGGCTGAGGTGAAGGACAAGGTGTTCGACTGGTTCGAGAGCCACTCCCACGGCTCGCGTCACCGCGGCGCCGGCCTCGGCCTGTCGCTGGTGCGCTCCTTTGTCGAACTACATGGCGGCAAGGTGCGCGTCGATTCGGTGGTCGGCAAGGGCACCACAGTGACCTGCGACTTTCCAATCGACCAGAACGCGCATCGCAACGCCGCCGAATGACCGCGCCCACGACATTTACGGTAGCGCTGGCGAACGAGACGGCGACCGCGCATCTGATGGCCGACCTCGCGCTGCTGGTCGGTCCGGGCGACGTCATCACGCTCTCGGGCGATCTCGGCGCGGGCAAGACCGCGGCGGCACGCGCCATGATCCGCTATCTCGCCGACGATCCCGCGCTGGAAGTGCCAAGCCCGACATTCACGCTGGCACAGAGCTACGACCTGCCATATCCGATCGTTCACGCCGATCTCTATCGCATCAATGATTCGAGCGAGCTGGAGGAAATCGGATTGTCACCGCTGCCCGAGGGCACGCTGGCGCTGATCGAATGGCCGGAACGCGCACCCGACGCGCTGCCCGAGGATCGCATCGACATCGCCTTCAGCCATCGCCCGGCGCTTGGGTCCACCGCACGCGCCGCCGAAATCACCGGCCATGGCAAAGCGGCGGCGCAGGTGACGCGATTGGGCAGCTTGCGAAAGTTTCTCAGCGAAGCGGGCATGCTGGATGCCGCGCGCGCGCGCATGCCCGGCGACGCCTCGACGCGCTCCTATGCGCGGCTGATCCGCGACGACGGCACATCGATCCTGATGAATTCGCCGCGCCGCCCGGACGGGCCTGCGATCTACAATGGAAAATCCTACAGCGCGGCCGTTCATCTCGCCGAGGACGTCAAGCCGTTCGTCGCCATCGACAACGGGCTGCGCGCGCACGGTTTTTCGGCGCCCGCAATCCGTCACGCCGATCTCGATTCGGGCTTCCTGATCACCGAGGATTTTGGCACTGCCGGCGTAATCGAGGGCGATCCGCCGCGGCCGATCGTCGAGTGCTACGAGGCGGCGACCGACATGCTGGCGGAGCTGCATCGCAAAGCCCTGCCCGAAACGGCGCCGCTGGAGCCGCGGGGCCCATACAAAATTCCGGTCTACGACATCGATACATGGCTGGTTGAGATCAGCCTGATGCTCGAATGGTATCTGCCGGATCGCGGCGCTGAAATCAGCCAGCAACGGCGTGATGAATTCACAACGATGTGGCGAACGCTGCTGGAAAAGCCGGCGGCTGCGCCGCGAACCTGGGTGATGCGGGATTTTCATTCGCCCAACATCATCTGGCTCGGCGACCGCACGGGGATCTTGCGCGTCGGGATTATCGACTTCCAGGATGCCGTGCTTGGCCCCGCCGCCTACGATCTGGTATCGCTGCTGCAGGACGCCCGGCTCGACGTTCCCGAACAGCTCGAATTGACGCTTCTGACCCGCTACATCAAGGCGCGCCGCGCGGCCGATAGCCAGTTTGATCCGGCCGGCTTTGCCGAGCTCTATGCCATCATGTCGGCGCAGCGGAATACCCGCCTGCTCGGCACCTTCGCCCGGCTCAACCGGCGGGACGGCAAGCCGCAATATCTGCGCCACCAGCCCCGGATCTGGACCTACCTGACCCGTTCGCTGGCGCACCCGGCGCTGGCGGCATTTCGCGCATGGTATGCCGCCAACGTGCCGCCGCCGCTCCTCTGATTTACCTCCTGTTAGCCACCCCGCACTTAATCTGGAACCTGCCATGCCGAACCGGCGTGGCCAGCCAGTTTTGAAGTGGGAAGACGGCCATGGCGGGGGCGGAACGTCGCAAGGGAGATCGGGTCGTATTCGAGCGCGGCTTTGCCGCGCACATGATGGGCATCGACGGCACCTGGCGGCGCGACTGCGTGATGGAAGACGTCTCCGAGACCGGCGCCAAGCTGACGGTCGAAGGTTCGGTCGAGGGCCTGCACTTAAAGGAATTCTTCCTGCTGCTGTCGTCCACGGGGCTGGCGTATCGGCGCTGCGAGCTGGCCTGGGTCAATGGCGATCAGATCGGCGTCAACTTCCTGAAGCAGGGCGACAAGAAGAAGAGAGCGGCCAAGCGGGGGGCGGAGGAGGCCGAAGTCTGAGGTTTGGCTGCGCTGGCGGCCGTCGTACGGCCGTCATGTGCGGCCACTAAGGCCTCCCTGGTTGCTGGTTCAAGCGAATCGCCGTGGTATGATCCGCAGGCTGATTTGGATGGTTCGAGAAAATCCCAAAAATGTCCGTTACGCCCACCAAAGCCATGGTCCTTGCCGCCGGTCTCGGTTTGCGCATGCGCCCATTGACCGACCATATGCCCAAGCCGCTGGTGCGCGTGGCCGGCCAGCCATTGCTCGATCACGTGCTGGACAAGCTCGCCGGGGCCGGCGTCAGTGAGGCCGTGGTCAACGTGCATTACCTGCCCGACCAGATCATCCAGCATACCGCGAGCCGGGCCCGGCCCCGCATCATCATTTCCGACGAACGCGACGTCGTGCTTGGCACTGGCGGCGCTGTCGTGAAGGCGCTGCCCCTGCTCGGCAAGGACCCGTTCTTTCACCTCAACGCCGACACGATGTGGATCGACGGCGTGCGGCCCAATCTGGAGCGGCTCGCCGAAACCTTCGATCCTGACCGGATGGACATCCTGCTCTTGATGGCGCCGACCACGAGCAGCATCGGCTATGCCGGCCGCGGCGACTACGCGATGCTGCCGGATGGCGCGCTGCGCAAGCGGCGTGAACACCAGGTGGTGCCGTTCGTCTATGCGGGTGCCGCGATCATGTCGCCCTCGCTGTTTGCCGACGCGCCCGCCGGCGAGTTTTCGCTGACAAAAATGTTCGACCGCGCCAACGAGCAGGAGCGGCTGTTCGGCCTGCGGCTCGACGGCGTCTGGATGCACGTCGGAACCCCCGACGCGGTGCAGGCCGCGGAAGAGGCGTTTCTGGAAAGCGTGGCGTAGCCCACCCCCACAGGATTCGTAGGGTGGGCAAAGCGAAGCGTGCCCACCATTTGCACCAGAATCTCGGTTGAAGATGGTGGGCACGCTTGCGCTTTGCCCACCCTACGCAGCTGACCTGCTCAGACAAAAAATCTCGAAAACAACCCCATGCAAAGTAGAGTGGGCCCGGGATTGCTTTGGCAGTGAGTAGCGGGGACGCCGCCCTCACCCGCATGACCTGCCCCCATTACCTCCCTATATTGCGCCTGACCTCGAATCAGGAAGCCCATGCGCGTTTTCAGCGTTCCCGTATCCGTGCCGTTCCTGCGCACCGTCATCGCGGCGCTGGTCGACGGCCGGCTGGTCGAGGGATTCGAGGCGCGCAGGGATCCGCTCAATCTCGCAGCGGCGACGCTCTATTTGCCGACCCGGCGGGCCGGGCGGCTGGCGCGGGAGATATTTCTCGACGAGCTGAAGACGGACGCTGCGATCCTGCCGCGCATCGTGGCGCTCGGCGACATCGACGAGGATGAGCTGGCGTTTGCGGAAGGCACCGAGCAATTCAGCGGCGCAGCGCCGCTCGACATTCCGCCGCGGCTCGGCGAACTGGAGCGCCGCCTGACGCTGGCGCATCTGGTTGCGGCATGGGCCAAAAGCCCGGTGTCGGCGCCGCTCGTGGTCGGCGGCCCGGCCTCGACACTGGCGCTGGCCGGCGATCTGGCGCGGCTGATGGACGACATGGTGACGCGCGGCGTCGCCTGGGAAGCGCTCGACAAACTGGTGCCCGACCAGTTCGACAAATACTGGCAGCACTCGCTGGAATTCCTGCGCATCGCCCGCAAGGCATGGCCGGAGCATCTGAGGGAGATCGGCAGGATCGAACCCGCCGAACGGCGCGACCGCCTGATCGAAGCGGAAGCCGCACGCCTGACCGTGCATCACGAGGGGCCGGTGATTGCAGCCGGCTCGACCGGCTCGATGCCGGCGACCGCGAAATTCCTCAACGCCGTGGCCGGCCTGAAGCAGGGCGCGGTGGTGCTGCCCGGGCTCGACAGCGATCTTGACGAGGAAGCCTGGCAGACGATCGGCGGCGTCAGGGACGCGCAGGGCAAGTTCACCACGCAGCCCTCTTCGAACCATCCGCAATTTGCGATGCACGGATTGCTGGATCGCTTCGGCATCAAGCGTGGCGATGTCGAAATCCTGGGTACGCCGGCACAGCAGGGGCGCGAGGTGCTGGTGTCCGAGACGATGCGGCCGTCGAGCGCCACCGAACAATGGCACGACCGTCTGGCCCAGCCGGATGTCGCCGCGAAGATCGCAGGCGGCATGATGAAGCTTGCCGTCGTCGAAGCGCCCAATTCGGAGATGGAGGCGCTGGCGATCGCGGTGGCGATGCGCGAGGCGCGGCACCTTGGCAAATCAGCCGCGCTGGTGACGCCGGACCGTGCGCTGGCGCGGCGGGTGATGGCGGCGCTGACCCGCTGGAATCTCGAATTCGACGATTCCGGCGGCGACGCGCTGATGGATACGCCAAGCGGCATTTTTGCCCGCCTCGCCGCGGAAGCCGCCAGCAAGGGGCTGGAGCCGCCGACCTTGCTCGCGCTGCTGAAGCATCCATTGTTTCGGCTCGGCGGCGCATGCGGCGCGTTCAGGCACGCCATCGAGATCCTCGAACTGGCGCTGCTGCGCGGCACCCGGCCGCAGGCAGGAACGGCCGGCTTGGCGCGCGATTTCGATCGCTTCCGCGCCGAGCTCAAAAAGCTCAGGAGCCACGAAACCTCCTCGCTTCACGCCTCGGAGCCGCGCGCGAAACTGAGGGACAACGAACTCGACCGGGCGCAGGCGCTGATCGCGGCGCTGCAGACGGCGCTGTTGCCGCTGGAAATCATGGGCTCGTCAAAACCGTTCGATTTCGCCGAGCTGGCGCTGCGCCATCGCGAAACGCTGATCGCGCTGTCCTCGGATCAAAACGGCGTTGCTGTCGCCTTCGAGGAAGCGCAAGGCGCTGCATTGTCGGCAGCGTTCGATGACTTGCTCGCCGAGCAAAAGCCGAGCGGCCTGATGGTCCAGCTCGGCGACTACCCCGATGTGTTCCAGACCGCCTATGCCGATCGCATGGTGCGGCGGCCTGAATCGGCGAGCGCGCATCTGCACATCTACGGCCAGCTCGAAGCACGGCTGACCGAATCCGACCGCGTCATCCTAGGCGGGCTGGTCGAAGGCGTCTGGCCGCCGGCGCCGCGGGTCGATCCCTGGCTGAGCCGGCCGATGCGCCATGAACTCGGCCTCGATCTGCCGGAGCGGCGCATCGGCCTTTCCGCGCATGATTTCGCGCAATTGCTGGGTACGGACGATGTGATCCTGACCCATTCGGCGAAGGTCGGCGGCGCGCCGGCCGTCGCCTCGCGCTTTCTGCACCGCTTGGAGGCCGTCGCCGGCGAAGCGCGCTGGGATGCGGCCAAGAGTGCCGGAGAAAATTACGTCCGCTTCGCCGCCGAGCTGGACCAGCCCGACGCGGTCGAACCGATTCCGCAGCCCGCGCCAAAACCGCCGGTCGCGACGCGGCCGCTAAAGCTGTCGGTCACGGCGATCGAGGACTGGCTGCGCGATCCCTATACGATCTACGCGAAATATATTTTGCGGCTCGATCCGCTCGACCCCGTCGACATGCCGCTGTCGGCGGCCGATCGCGGCTCGGCGATCCATGGCGCACTCGGCGAGTTCACGCAAAAATTTGCCGATGCCCTCCCCCCACAGCCCGCGCTGGTGCTGCGCGGCATCGGCGAAAAGTTCTTCGCACCGCTGATGGAGCGTCCCGAGGCGCGGGCGCTGTGGTGGCCTCGGTTTCAGCGTATCGCCGCATGGTTTGCCGACTGGGAGCTGGCGCGGCGCGACGAGATTGAGAAAATTGCCGCCGAGATCCGGGGTGAGATCAAGATTCCGCTCGACAACGAGCGCATCTTCACGCTGTCGGCGCGCGCCGACCGGATCGAGCAGCGTGGTGACGGCAGCTTTGCGATCCTCGATTACAAGACCGGCCAGCCCCCGACCGGCAAGCAGGTCCGCATGGGCCTGTCGCCGCAATTGACGCTGGAGGCCGCGATCCTGCGCGAGGGCGGTTTTGAGAATATCCACGCCGGCTCGTCCGTCGGCGAACTCGTCTATGTCAGGCTCAGCGGCAACAATCCGCCGGGCGAGCAGCGCTCGCTGGAGCTGAAAATCAGGAACAACGATACGCCGCAGCGGCCGGACGAGGCAGCCGACTACGCCCTTGAACAGCTTGAAGCGCTGATCCGCAAATTCGAGAACGAGGAGACCGCCTACACGTCGCTGAACCTGTCGATGTGGTCGAACCGCTACGGCGCCTATGACGACCTCGCCCGGATCAAGGAATGGTCGGCGGCCGGTGGATTGGGGATCGAGGAATGGTGAAGGCTGCCCGCATCATTCCCGACGCCGTTCGCGCCACCCAGGCGCGTGCCTCCGATCCGGCGGCTTCCGCCTTCGTTTCGGCCAACGCAGGCTCGGGCAAGACCCATGTGCTGGTGCAGCGGGTGATCCGGCTGCTGCTCGCCGACGTGGCGCCGGAAAAGATCCTCTGCATCACGTTTACAAAAGCTGCCGCCGCCAACATGGCGGAGCGGGTGTTCACCACCCTCGGCCATTGGGTGACGCTCGATGACGACGCGCTGGATGCGGCGATCCGTGATGCCGGCATTCCCAATCCCAGCGCACGCCTGCGCAAGTCGGCGCGCAAACTGTTCGCCTGCGCGCTGGAGACGCCGGGCGGGCTGAAGGTGCAGACCATTCACGCGCTGTGCACGCGGCTGCTGCAGCAATTCCCGTTCGAGGCCAATGTGCCGGCGCGGTTTGCCGTGCTCGACGACCGCGACCAGAACGAGATGATGGAGCGCGCCAATCTCGGGGTTTTCCTCGAGGCGTCGCGCAATCCCGATAGCGCAACGGGCCGCGCGCTGATGACGGCGATGGCGAGCGCCGCCGACGTCACCTTCAAGGACGTCGTGCGCGAGGCCTGCCTCAGCCGCGATCACTTTATGGCGTGGACGGATGCCGCCGGCAGCGCGCATGCCGCCGCCGCGCAAATTTCCGCTGCGCTCGGCGTGAATCCCGGCGATCGAATCGAGGATGTCGAGCGTGACATCGTCGATGGACCCAACCTGCCGCGATCGCGATGGCAGGACGTCGCCCTGGTTCTGGAAACCGGAAGCAAGACCGACCAGGACCAGGCGGCGCGGCTGCGCGGTGCGCTGGTGTTCACCGGCGCGGCGCAGGTCGACGAGTATCTCGGCGTCTTCCTCACGGAAGCCGATCGCACGCCACGGAAATCGGTGGTGACGAAGAAATTCTGCGACAACAATCCGGCCCTTGGCCGGCTGATTGAGGCAGAAGTCCGCCGCATCCTTCCTCTGATCGAACGCCGCCGCGCCGTGGTGGCGCGCGACCGCACCGAGGCGCTGCTTCATATCGCGACCGCTGCGGCGGCCAATTACCGCCGCGAGAAGCAGGAGCGCGGCCTGCTCGACTATGACGATCTGATCGACAAGACGCTGGAAATGCTCGACCGCGTCTCCTCGGGCTGGGTGCACTACAAGCTCGACCGCGGCGTCGATCATGTGCTGATCGACGAAGCGCAGGACACCAGCCCGCGGCAATGGGACATCGTCGCGCACATCATCTCCGAATTCACCTCGGGCGCCGGCGCGCGCGATGGCGTGGTGCGAACGGTGTTTGCGGTAGGCGACGAGAAGCAGTCGATCTTTTCGTTTCAGGGCGCAGCGCCACGCGAATTCGACCTGCGCCGCCGCGCCTTGCAGCGGAAGTTCGAGGGCGCCGGACTGAAGTTCGATCCGGTGTCGTTCACTTATTCGTTCCGCTCGGGACCGGCGATCCTGCATGCGGTCGATCAGGTGTTTCGCGAGCAGGATATCTTTCGCAGCATTCATGCGGTCGACATCGGCAATCCGATCCATCACGCGCTGGCCGATGCCGGCCCGGGCCAGATCGATCTATGGGAACTCGCGGAAACCGACGACCGGCAGGACATCGAAGGCTGGCGGGCGCCGTTCGACGGCGTCGCCGCGACCAGCCCCGAGGTGAAGCTTGCCCGGCGCATTCAGGCCGAGATCAAGACGCTGGTCGGCAGCGGCGTCATGACCGGCAGCAGGAGCGACCGCCGGCCGCTACGCTATGGCGACATGCTGGTGCTGGTACGCCGGCGCGGCAATGCGTTCGATGCCGTGATCCAGGCGCTGAAGCACGCCGGCATTCCGGTCGCCGGCGCCGACCGCCTCAAGCTGACCGAGCATATCGCGATCATCGACCTGATGAACCTGGCTGACGCGCTGCTGCTGCCGCAGGACGATCTGGCGCTGGCGGTGGCGCTGAAGAGCCCGCTGTTCGGGCTTGGCGATGACGATTTGTTCAAGATCGCCTGGCAGCGCAAGGGATCGTTGCGCGCGGCGCTGTCTGAGCGCGCCGCGGCTGACGGCCGGCTGCGGGATGCGCTGTGGCGGCTCGAACAATGTGAACGCCGTTTCGTCAGCGAAACCCCATTTTCATTCTATGCCTGGCTGCTCGGCGGCGACGGCGGCCGTGCGCGAATCCTGCGGCGGCTCGGACACGAGGCGAACGACGCGCTGGATGAGTTCCTGGAGCTGGCGCTGAACTATGAACGCAAGGCGCCGGCCTCGTTGCAGGGTTTTATGGCGTGGCTGCGCACGGCCGATCTCGAAGTGAAGCGCGACATGGAGATCTCGCGCGACGAGGTCCGCGTCATGACGGTGCACGGCGCCAAGGGCCTGGAGGCTTCCGTCGTGTTCCTGGTGGACACCACGACCTCGCCCTCGGATACGCAGCGGCTGAAACTCATCCACTTGCCGCAAGGCAATGCCGATCCGCATGCGCCCGGTGTGGTGGTCTGGGCCGGCCGCAAGGCCGAGGATCCCCCGGCCGTCGTTGCGGCGCGCGCGGCGATGATAGGCGATACCGAGGATGAATACCGCCGCCTGCTCTATGTCGCGATGACGCGCGCCGCGGACCGCCTGATCGTCGGCGGTTGCCTGCCCGGCAACATGAGGAGCGTCCGGCCGCTGTCCTGGTACGATCTGATCACCAAGGGGCTCGCCGGTTCCACCTTGCAGCTTCAGGAGATCGAGACCGCCATAGGCCGGGTGAAGCGCTATACGCGCCCCGAGGAGGCTACGCCGTCGGCCGCGCCCGCTGCTGCGCCGTCCCCGCCGGCGCCGATGGTGCTGCCCAACTGGCTGCTGACGCCGGCGCAGCCTGAGGCCTCCCCGGAAAGCCTGTTGCGGCCCTCGGACCCCGCAGACAGCGAACGCCATCCGGTACGCACGGCCGAGTCGCTCGCGCAGCGCGCCCGCGCCTTGCAGCGCGGCACGCTGGTGCACCGGCTGCTGCAATCGCTGCCCGATATAGCCGCCCAGCGCCGCCGCGAGGCCGCGCTGGCCTATCTGGCCCGCAATGCCGACGGCTGGACCGAGGAGGAACGGCAGGCGCTGGCCGAAAGCACGCTGGCCCTGATCGCGGATGGGCGTTTCGCGCCGGTATTCGCCCCCGGCAGCCGCGCCGAAGTCTCGATCGTCGGCCGGCTGGAGCGGCCGGGTGGCCGGCCGGCGCTGGTATCCGGGCAGATCGACCGGCTCATGATCACGGAAAACGAGGTCCTGATCGTCGATTTCAAGACCAACCACACCCCGCCGAGCAGGCCTGACGAGACGCCGAGGGGCTATGTCCGCCAGCTCGCGCTGTACCGGGCGGTGCTGGCCAAGCTTTATCCCCAGCGGCTGGTTCGCGCGGCGCTGCTTTGGACCGAAACCGCTGAATTAATGGAAATTTCAGCTCCCGCGCTGGAGGCCGAGCTGGCATCCATCATCTCGGCGTGACCCGTGCTTGACCCGGCAGGATCGCGTTCATAGGTTTGATCCTATCATTGCGGGCGCGATTCTCATCCCGCGCCCCTTAATTCCTAACCGAACGAGGTAATTCCCATGGCCGTTGGCAAGGTTTCTGACGCCGATTTCGAAGCCGAAGTGCTCAAGGCGACCGGGCCGGTGGTCGTCGATTTCTGGGCTGAATGGTGCGGCCCCTGCCGCATGATCGCGCCTGCGCTCGACGAGATTTCCGGCGCCATGGGCGACAAGGTCAAGATCGTGAAGCTGAACGTCGACGAGAGCCCGAAGACGGCCTCGAAATACGGCGTGATGTCGATCCCGACCCTGATGATCTTCAAGGGCGGCGAAATGGCCTCCCGTCAGGTCGGCGCCGCACCGAAGGCGAAGCTGCAGCAGTGGATTACCGCCGCGGTCTGATCGGCTTTCGATTTGCTGATTGTGAAACGGCCGGCGCAACGCCGGCCGTTTTGTTTTGTGGCGGATGATCTCGTGGCCCGGGTGCAGCGAAGCGCAACCTGGGACTCTTATATGCGCGGCGCGAACCCCGGATTGCGTGGAGCCTGTCATCGGGCGCGCATTCGCGCGACCCGTTGGCTCCATCCGGGCTACGATTTTTCAGCCGATCCACCCCGTCGCCAGCGCGGCCGCCAGTTCGGCTTGGCCGTTCTGCCGCGCGAGTGCGGCCATCGTTTCGTGATCATACGGCACGTGACGGAATGTAACGCGCCACTTGCCATCGACGAGTTCGAGGATCGCATAACGCGCATCCGGCGTGCCGGCTTCAATCACATGCGCAAACGGATGAGTATCGCGATAGCCGGGTGAGCCGACGCTGCCGGGATTGACGATCAATCGGCCATCGCGAAGCCTGACCGCGCGGGCGAGATGGGTGTGTGCGCAGAGGATCAAGGACTGCGTGATGCCCTCGGCATGCTTCTCGATTGCATCCAGCGCTGACAACCGCACGGTGCCGTCAGGCAAAACCGTATCCAGCCAATAGACCTCGTCATGGTCAGGCGTCGCGTGACAGAGAAAGACCTGATCGCGAAACACGGTGGTCTTTGGCACCGCGCGCAGCCAATCGAGATGGTGCGTTTCGAGCTGCGCATGGGCGGGGCGATCCCATGATCCCATCTTCTCCGGCGGCCGATCAATCAGATAGCGATCATGATTGCCGAGCACGTGAACGGCATCGAGCGCCACCAGCGCATCCATGGTGCGCCGCGCGTCGAGCGGGCCGCTCGCCATGTCGCCGAGATTGACGATCTCGCCAATGCCCTGCGCACCGATGTCGGCCAGCACGGCTTCGAGCGCGAGATAGTTTCCGTGCACATCGGCAATCGCGGCAAAGCGCATGTTAATTCCAGCTTTCGACAGTTATGGTTGTACGGCGCTGCAAGAACGATGTTAGGTCACCTAACTCATTTGGGTGAAACCAGCCTGCAACATTCTTCTTTGGTTCTAGGGCGGAACCCGAGTTCCGACTCGCAGTGTGGCGGTATCTTGGCTAGAGTTTGCAAAGACCGGGGCTGGCGAATTCATAAGCAATCGATATTTCTACCCGGGGGCCGCTGGAAGCAATTTCAGCGGCCATTTAATTTTCTTCGGACTAATTTTTCTTCGGACGTTATCCCGGCGGCGTGCCGTTGATCGCAAGCACATGACCGGCGAGATAGAGCGAGCCGGTGATAAGGATGCGCGGCGGCACTTCGTATGCCAGCCGCGACAGCGCATGTAGCGCAGCTTCGACGCTTGCAGCATTTTCAACGCGCATGCCGAGCGCGCGCGCCGCATCCGCCAGCCGGTCCGGCGGCATCGCATTGTCGCGGCCGGGAATCGACACCGCCATGATGTGCCGCGTCAGGCCGGCGAAATTGGCGAGAAATGCACCCGCATCCTTGTTCGCCATCATGCCCGCGATCACCACCAGCGGGCGCGACACGCGCTCCTCGAGATCGCCGAGCGCCGCAGCCGTGACACGTCCGCCTTCCGCATTATGCGCGCCATCGAGCCAGATCTCGCACCCCTTCGGCCCCTGATCGACCAGCGCGCCGGAAACCAGCCGCTGCATCCGGGCCGGCCATTCGGCATTGACGATGCCGGCCTCGAATGCCGGCATGCTGATTTTGAACGCTTCGATCGCCCGCAACGTTGCGATCGCAAGACCGGCATTATCGAATTGATGCCGCCCGAACAGTTTTGGCGCCGCAAGATCCATCAGGCCACGCTCGTCCTGATAGACCAGCCGCCCGCGCTCGACGCCGACATGCCATTGCTGTCCGGCCGCATGCAGCGCCGCGCGCATGCGCTTGCCCTGCGCCTCGATCACCGACATCGCTTCCGGCGCCTGCTCGGCGCAAATCACCGGCGCGCCGCGCTTGATGATGGCGGCCTTTTCGCCGGCGATAGCGGTCAGCGTGTCGCCGAGGAATTCCGTGTGATCCATGCTGACGGGCGTGATGACCGTCGCAATCGGCCTGTCGATGACGTTGGTGGCGTCGAGCCGTCCGCCAAGACCGGTTTCCAGCAGCACGACATCGGCCTCATGCTCCGCGAACAGGCAAAACGCCGCCGCGGTCTCCATCTCGAAAATCGTGATCGGCTCGCCCGCATTGACCTGTTCGCAGTGCTCCAGCACCCGGCGCAACTCGGCATCATCAGCCAGCCGGCCGCCGCCCTTCTCGCCGATGCGGAAGCATTCGTTGATCCTGACCAGGTAAGGCGAGGTATAGACGTGCACGCGCAGGCCCGCGGCCTCGAGGATCGCGCGCAGATAGGCGATGGTCGAACCCTTGCCGTTGGTGCCCGCGATATGGATCACCGGCGGCAACGTAGCTTCCGGATGGTCGAGCCGCGCCAGCAGGCGGTGCATGCGATCGAGGCTGAGATCGATGCGCTTCGGATGCAGCGCACACAGCCGCGCGATCAATTCATCGAGCGGCTGGGGTTTGGCGGCAGGCAGATTCACGCGTGGGGCGCAGCCGGCACGGCTTCCGGCGCCGAGACGATCTGCGCCGGATCCGTGACCTGCGGCGAAGGCTTCGAGGCGGCTTCGAGCGCCGGCGATTTGGTCAAGAGCCGGCACAGCCGCGCCAGCGTCGGACGCATCTCGTGGCGATGCACGACCATGTCGATCATGCCGTGATCGAGCAGATATTCGGCGCGCTGGAATCCTTCCGGCAGTTTCTCGCGGATGGTCTGCTCGATCACCCGCGCGCCGGCAAAGCCGATCAGCGCGCCGGGTTCGGCGATCTGCACGTCACCCAGCATGGCATAGGATGCGGTGACGCCGCCGGTGGTCGGATTGGTCAGCACTACGATGTAGGGCAGCTTCGCTTCGCGCAGCATCTGCACGCCGACGGTGGTGCGCGGCATCTGCATCAGCGACAGGATGCCCTCCTGCATCCGCGCGCCGCCCGAGGCCGCGAACATGATGAATGGCGACTTCTTTTCCACCGCAAGCTCGAGCCCGCGCACGATCGCCTCGCCCGCGGCCATGCCGAGCGAACCGCCCATGAAATCGAAATCCTGCACCGCGATGACGACGCCGGCGCCCTCCAGCTTGCCGTAACCGACCTTGATGGCGTCGTTCAGCCCGGTCTTGGCGCGCGCATCCTTGATGCGGTCGACATATTTGCGCTCGTCGCGGAACTTGAGCGGATCGGCCGTCACTTCCGGCAGCGCGATGTCGTACCAGGTCTCATTGTCGAAGATCGATTTAAGCCGCGCCACCGCGCCCATGCGCATGTGGTAGTTCGAGCCTGGAATGACGAACTGGTTGGCCTCGACGTCCTTGTAGAACACGAGCTGTCCGGAATCCGGGCACTTGATCCACAGATTCTCCGGCGTCTCGCGGCGCAGGATGTTGCGGATCTTCGGCCGGACGACATTGGTGAGCCAATTCATGTTTCGCTCCGAATGCGGTTGGACGCATTAACTGGAATATATGGCGGCCCGAATCACTCCGGGCAAGCCGCCCCTTTCGGTCCAATTGGCAAGCAATTGTGGCTTATTCAGCCGCCTGCTTCGCCCCGCGGACACCCTGCGCCAGGGAGGCCACGAGATCGGCCACCGCCGCGACCGTCTTGGTGGTCGCCTGCCCCTTCGTATCCAGGCTGTCACGCAACGCGTCGACCAGCGCGGTACCAACCACGGCGCCGTTGGCCTTCTCGGCAATCGCCCGCGCCGCCTGCGGGGTGCGGATGCCGAAGCCGACACACACCGGCAGTTTGGTGTGGCGCTTGATCCGCGCCACGGCGTCCCCGACGACCGTCGAGTCGGCCGCAGCTGCGCCGGTGATACCGGTGATCGAGACGTAGTAGACAAAGCCGGAAGTGTTCGCGAGCACGGCCGGCAGGCGCTTGTCATCGGTGGTCGGCGTCGCCAGTCGGATGAAGTTGAGCCCGGCCTTCAGCGCGGGAATGCACAGCTCGTCGTCCTCCTCAGGCGGCAGGTCGACGAGGATCAGGCCATCGACGCCGGCCGTCTTGGCATCGGCGAGGAACTTGTCGACGCCATAGATGTAGATCGGATTGTAGTAGCCCATCAGCACCAGCGGCGTGGTGTTGTCGTCCTTGCGGAAGCCGCGCACCATCTCCAGCGTCTTCTTCAGCGTCATGCCAGCCTTCAGCGCGCGCAGGCCCGCCGCCTGGATCGAGGGCCCGTCCGCCATCGGATCGGTGAAGGGCATGCCGATCTCGATGATGTCGGCGCCCGCCTTCGGCAGCGCCTTGATGATGTCGAGCGACGTCGCAGGGTCCGGATCGCCGGCCATCAGGAAGGTGACGAAAGCCGAGCGGCCCTCTTTCTTGAGTTCGGCAAAGCGTGCGTCGATGCGGGTGGTCACTGCTTCTTGCCTTTCAAAATCTCCGTGATCTGCGGAATGTCCTTGTCGCCACGGCCGGACAGATTGACGACCATCAGATGATCTTTCGGCCGCTTGGGCGCGAGCTCCGTGACCTTGGCGATCGCATGCGCGGATTCCAGCGCCGGCGGGATGCCCTCCAGCCGCGACAGCAGCATGAAGGCGGCGAGCGCTTCGTCGTCGGTCGCCGACAGATAGGTGACGCGGCCGGTCTCGTGCAGCCAGGAATGCTCCGGCCCGATGCCGGGATAGTCGAGCCCCGCCGAGATCGAATGCGCGTCCTGGATCTGGCCGTCCGCGTCCATCAAGAGATAGGTGCGGTTGCCGTGCAGCACGCCCGGCCGTCCGCCAGCAATCGACGCCGCATGCAGCTGCGTCAGGCCGTGACCGGCGGCTTCGACGCCAAAAATTTCGACGGAGGGATCATCGAGGAATGGATGGAACAAGCCCATTGCATTGGAGCCGCCACCGATGCAGGCGATAAGGGAATCCGGCAGACGTCCTTCGGCCTCCATCATCTGCTTGCGGGTCTCGTCGCCAATGACTGATTGGAAGTCGCGCACCATCATCGGATAGGGGTGCGGGCCCGCCACCGTGCCGATGCAATAGAATGTGTTGTGCACGTTGGTGACCCAGTCGCGCAGCGCCTCATTCATCGCGTCCTTTAGCGTGCGCGTGCCCGACTGCACCGGAACGACCTTGGCACCCAGCATCTCCATGCGGAACACGTTCGGCGCCTGACGGGCGACGTCGACTGCACCCATATAGACCACGCATTCCAGCCCAAAGCGCGCGCACAGCGTCGCGGTGGCAACGCCATGCTGGCCAGCGCCGGTCTCGGCAATGATGCGCTTCTTGCCCATGCGCCGCGCGACCATGATCTGGCCAAGCACGTTGTTCACCTTGTGCGAGCCGGTGTGGTTGAGCTCCTCGCGCTTCAGATAAATCTTGGCACCGCCGAGATGCTCGGTCAGGCGTTCGGCAAAATAGAGCGGCGACGGCCGGCCGACATAATCCTTCAGGTAGCCGTTCATCTCGGCCTGGAACGATGGATCGGCCTTGGCCGCCGCATAGGCCTTTTCCAGATCGAGGATCAGCGGCATCAGCGTTTCCGCGACAAAGCGGCCGCCGAAATTGCCGAAATGCCCGCGCTCGTCGGGACCGGTGCGGAATGAATTGGGCAGATTTGGATTCATCGGACCATCAATTCTTCGGTGGCGCGCGCGGCGCGAATGAAATGGCGGATCATCTCGGGATCCTTGATGCCGGGCGCGCTTTCGACGCCGGAGGATACATCGACGCCGCCGGCGCAGGTAACGCGGACCGCCTCCGCGACATTGCCGGCGGAAAGCCCGCCCGAGACCATGAAGGGCAGCTGGAGGTCGAGCTTTTCCAAAACGTGCCAGTCGAACACGGCCCCCAAGCCGCCGGGGCGGGTGGCGCCCCTGGGCGCGCGGGCATCGAACAGGATGCGATCGGCGACGCTGGCATAGCCCGGCAGCACGGCGAGATCGGCCGACGTTTCGACCGCAATCACCTTCATGACCGGAAGCGAAAACGTCGCCTTGATGTCACGCACCCGCGCGATGGTTTCCTTGCCGTGCAGTTGCAAGAGATCCGGCCGCAGCGTCTCGACGATGTTTTCCAGGGTCGCGTCGTCGGCATCGACCGTCAGCGCCACCTTGGCGGCGCGACCCTTGGCCTGCCGGCCGAGTTCCCGCGCCGTCTCGAGGCTGAGATGGCGCGGCGACGGCGGGAAGAACACGAATCCCACCATGTCGGCACCCGCCTCAAGCGCGGTGTCGAGCGTCTCGCGCGTGGACAGGCCACAAATTTTGACGAGCAGAGGCATGGTCTCTCGGGCACGGATTTCGAGCCCCGTAACCGACTGGAACAGGGCTGACGGGGCGGGTTCTACAACGTCGCGCCCTGCTTGTCTCGCCCTGCGACCCCATAGAATCCGTACTGGGACGGTGCCGGAAGCCGCTGCTGATCGACCCGGGAAACCGCCGCCGCAGCCCGCAAATCGGCCGTCTCCGCCCGCGCCCGGCGGGCATCCGCCTCATGCTGGCGCGCCGCGCGGCGCCAGTGACGCTGCCGGAACCAGGTCGCCATGCCGCCCGCCGCCACCCCCAGAATGGCCACCGCAATGATCACGGCGAACAGCGGCATCGACACCGCGATCGCCGGATCGGTCGAATTGAAGGGATCGAACGACACCGTCACGAAATGGCGGTTGGCGACCGCAAAGACGATGAAGATCAGCCCTAGGGGAATGACGACCAGCGCCGTGAAGAACTTTCGCATGACCATCTCTCGTGTTGATGGATATCGGCGGGCGAGACCCCGCGACGCGGCTACTGATCCCCTGGACCCGAAAAAGCGCCTGCGCGCTACGCGCCGGCCTCGGGCGAGCCGTTGTCGCGGTTCAGCCGCTCGCGCATTTCCTTGCCGGTCTTGAAGAACGGGACGCTCTTCTGGTCGACCGGCACATGCGCGCCGGTGCGTGGATTGCGCCCTGCGCGCGCCGGGCGATGCTTGACCGAGAAAGCGCCGAAACCGCGCAGCTCGACACGGTCGCCGCGCGCTAGCGCCGCGACGATCTCATCGAGGATCGCGTTCACAATGTTCTCCACATCCCGCTGATAGAGGTGCGGGTTGTGCTCGGCGATGCGCTGAACAAGTTCGGATTTGATCATCGAGGTTGGGATCCGGGGTCGTGCGGAATCCATTTCCGTGAAAATACCTTGAACTGTCAAGACGCTAAATCACTTTTGGGCAACGCGAAATCGCGTGACAGGTACCCCGGAAGGGGTTTGTGACCACACCCGCAGTGCGGGAGAAGGTGACGAAGCGCAGCCGATGCGGCTCAGTTGGTGGCGGCGGGGCGCCACAGCGCCAACATGCCGTCGAGCGCGAGCTGATCGACCGCCTGGGCAACGCCGGCCTGCTCGATTTGGCGCGCGATGGAACTCAAGCCGAGCGCATCGAACGCGATGGAGGCTGCCGCGCGCAGGAACGTCAGGTCCCCGAATTGCGGTGTCAGCTTGAAATCGCGCACCGGCAGGTCGCTCTTGATCTTCTTTTCGGCAACCAGCCAGGCAACGGCGGCTTTTTCATCACCGAGCTGATCGACCAGCTTCAGTTCGACCGCCTGACGGCCGGTGAACACCCGCCCGTCCGCAACCTTTTCGAGTAGTACTTCGTCCATGCCGCGCCGCTCCTTCACCAGGCCGCGGAACCAGGCATAGGAATCCTTCACCAGCGCGTCGAGCGCGGCACGCGCCTCCGGGCTGGTCGGCTCGAAACCGTTGGGCGCGGCCTTCAACGGCGAGGATTTCACTTCCTCGACCTTGACGCCCACCGTCTTCATCAGCTCGGTGAAATTCGGGAACTGGAACAGCACGCCGATTGAACCGACCAGCGAGCTCTGGCGGGCGACGATATGATCGGCGGCCATCGCCGTGATGTAACCGCCCGAGGCGGCCAGCCCCTCGACCACCACGACCAGCGGCTTCTTGGCCTTCAGGCGCACCAGCGCGTCATAGAGTTGCTCGGAGCCGGCCGTGGTGCCGCCAGGCGAATTGATGTGCACGATGACGGCGGCATGGCTCGATTTCTCCAACCGTTCCAGCGCCTCGACGCGTTGCTGGTCGCTGCGGATCAGCCCTTCGATGTTGACCCGCGCGATCGATCCCGATGTCGTCAGCGCAGCCGGCCCGCTCCTTGTCGCGATCGCGCCGACGGTGACGATCGCCGCGATCGCGACCAGCCCAGCCACGACGCGCCAGAAGGTCAACTTGCGGCGGATCCTGCGGCGATCGACGATCACGTCCGAATCGAGCGACATCGAATTTCTCCTGAAGTAACCACCGCGTTTTGCATCCGCAGCGTGAGCGTAGCGTTAGCTGATTACATCAATTGCGACGCAATTTGAAGAAAACAAGGCCCTGCTTCCCTTCTCCCCTTGTGGGAGAAGGAAGAACAAAAAAAGGCCCCGGTCGAAACCGGGGCCTGATGTCGCAGGGCAAGCAGCGAAAAGCTTACTTGTCGCGGTTCTTGAGTGCGGTGCCGAGAATATCGCCCAGCGTCGCTCCCGAATCGGAGGAGCCGTACTGCGCGATGGCTTCCTTCTCCTCGGCGACTTCCAGCGCCTTGATCGAGACCTGCACCTTGCGGGCCTTCTTGTCGAACTGGATCACGCGGGCATCGACCTTCTCGCCGACGGCGAAGCGTTCGGCGCGCTGATCGTTGCGGTCACGGGCGAGCTCGGAGCGCTTGATGAAGGTGGTGAAGTCGGTGCCCGAGATCTTCACCTCGATGCCGGCTTCCTTCACTTCGAGCACTTCGCAGGTCACGACCGCGCCCTTCTTGACGTCACCCGGCTCGGCGAAGGGATCGCCTTCGAGCTGCTTGACGCCGAGCGAGATGCGCTCCTTTTCGACATCGACGTCGAGCACCACGGCCTTGACCATGTCGCCCTTCTTGAAGTTGTCGATGACCTGCTCGCCCGGAAGCTTCCAGTCGAGGTCGGACAGATGGACCATGCCGTCGACGTCGCCGTCGAGACCGAGGAACAGACCGAACTCGGTCTTGTTCTTGACCTCGCCTTCGACGGTGGAGCCGACCGGGAACTTCTCGACGAAGACTTCCCAGGGATTGCGCATGGTCTGCTTGAGACCGAGCGAGATGCGGCGCTTGACCGAATCGACTTCGAGAACCTGCACTTCGACTTCCTGCGAGGTCGAAACGATCTTGCCGGGGTGCATGTTCTTCTTGGTCCACGACATTTCCGAGACGTGGATCAGGCCTTCGATGCCCGGCTCCAGTTCGACGAACGCGCCGTAGTCGGTGATGTTGGTGACGCGGCCGGTGAAGCGCGCGTTCAGCGGGTACTTCGCCTCGATGCCCTGCCACGGATCGTCCAGCAACTGCTTCATGCCGAGCGAAATGCGGTGGGTCTCGTGGTTGATCTTGATGATCTTGACCTTCACCGTCTGGCCGATGGTGAGCACTTCGGTCGGGTGGTTGACCCGGCGCCAGGCGATATCGGTGACGTGAAGCAGGCCGTCGATGCCGCCGAGATCAACGAACGCACCGTAATCGGTGATGTTCTTGACCACGCCGTCGATGACCTGACCCTCTTCGAGGTTCTGCACCAGCTCCTGGCGCTGCTCGGCGCGGGTCTCTTCGAGCACCGTGCGGCGCGACACCACGATGTTGCCGCGGCGGCGATCCATCTTGAGGATCTGGAACGGCTGCGAGTTGTTCATCAGCGGAGCGACGTCGCGGATCGGGCGGATATCGACCTGCGAGCGCGGCAGGAAGGCAACGGCACCGTCGAGGTCGACCGTGAAGCCGCCCTTGACCTGGTTGAAGATGACGCCGTGAACCTTCTCGTTGTTGTTGAAGGCCTTCTCGAGCTTGCCCCAGCTTTCCTCGCGGCGCGCCTTGTCGCGCGACAGCACGGCTTCGCCGAGCGCATTCTCGATCCGGTCGAGGAACACCTCGACTTCGTCGCCAACCTTGAGATCGCTTTCGCGGCCGGGGCCGGCGAATTCGCGCAGCGCCACGCGGCCCTCGGTCTTCAGGCCGACGTCGATGACGGCCATGTCCTTTTCAATTGCAACTACCTTGCCCTTGATGACGGAGCTTTCCTGCAGATTGCCGCCGGCGAAGGACTCGTCCAGCATTGCAGCGAAATCGTCGCGGGTAGGATTATAAGAAGCAGCAGTCGAAGCCATATGTTCTCCAGATGCGGTATTGCCGGCCATTCGGGTTAAAGGGCGTATCGCGCGTGAAGTGTCGGGGTCCGCAAATCCCAACGACCGCGTTTGCGGGAGTGCGCAAAAGCGGGCCGGCAGCATGCCTGCACGTTCGGTACGTTTGATGTCGCGCATTCCGCAAAAGTGGGTACCGGTTTTGCGAAAAGAATGCGCGTAACGTCAGAAGTCCGGGGCCTGAAACGAGCGTATCGACTTCAGGAGCCTGGAGCGGGCTTTCCTCCAATGACGGCGGGGGTTCAAACCTCCCGCCGGCCCGCTCGGACAGCCCTGATCTTATCGATGGCGGCCCGGATGGGCGTGGATATAGCCCCAAGGGCCATTTTCGGCAAGCCGGAAATGGGCCGATTTACGGGCCCTTAAGGCTGACGGACGCTAACCATGGGCCCGCGCTTTCAACGCCTTGTTGACCGCATGACGCGAAAGGTCGGCTAGCCTCGGCGGGATGGAACCCGGCCTTAAGCGCCACCCCCCATACGTTGGCGCCGTCCAAAAAAAGGGGTGCCACCATGAAGAGCCTGCTCGCTCTGACCGCCATTGCCGTCTTTACCGTCGCCACAGCCGTTGCCGGCAAGCCGGCCGCTTTTGCCACCGACAAGGCGATTGCCGCCGCCAAATCGAAGCCCGTCATGATGGCCGAACAGCGACTGCCGTTCGACCGCGCACGCTCGAAGAACTGATCGGAAACTTTTACTCAGGAGCCAGCTATCCCGGATTGACGCAGGCTACCGAGAACTTCCCCGCCCGGCGCGGACCGCTTCGACGATCGCAATGGCAGCCCGAACGCCGCCTTCGATGTCGAGATTTGAATTGTCGAGGATATGGGCGTCCGCCGCCGCCTTGAGCGGCGCGGCGGCGCGGTTTTTGTCCCGTTCATCGCGCTTGAGGATGTCGGCCAGCACCATCGCCTCGTCGGCGGCTTCGCCACGCGCGAGCGCTTCCAGCGTCCGGCGACGGGCCCGCACCTGCGGGTCGGCCACGACAAAGATCTTCACATCGGCATTCGGGCAGATCACGGTTCCGATGTCGCGCCCGTCGAGCACCGCGCCCGGCGGATCGGCCGCGAACTGGCGCTGAAAATTGACCAGCGCCTCGCGCACGCTGGGTATGGCCGACACGACAGAGGCGGCATCGCCGATGCGCTGCGTCTTCAATTCGGGATGGCCGAAGCTTTCGGGATCGAGCTCCATGGCAACCGCTACCGCCCGCGCCTCGTCGGTAAGATCAAACCCCTCGTCCAGCAGCCCTTTCGCCACCGCGCGATAGATCACGCCGGTGTCGAGGTGGCGATAGCCGTAATGGTGAGCGAGCCGCTTGCCGAGCGTGCCCTTGCCGGATGCCGCCGGTCCGTCGATGGCGATAATCATGGGAGCCATGTGCGACAGAGCGGCCATGTGGTCAAGGCCGCGGAGAGGCGGATGCGTCCAAATGTTTCTCGCCCTGGCCGTTGACCGCCTCTATTCTGCTGCCAGGCTGTGAATTCATCCATTGATCTGCGGAAAGCCGGCTCGAAATAGCGCCGGCCGGAGGGATACGATGAGCGCGATTTCACGACGTCGTTTTATCGGCAGCGCCGCGGCCGCCTCGGCGATCCCGCTGATCGGGTCTTCGGCCCATGCGCAGACCGACTGGCCAACCAAGCCGATCAAGATCATCGCCGGCTATCCGGCCGGCGGGCAGACCGATTTGTTTGCCCGCACCTATGGCGAATATATCCGGTCCGAGACCGGCCAGAACGTGACGGTGGAAAACAAGGCCGGCGCTTCGGGATCGGTCGCAGCCGTTGAAGCCAAGCGCGCCGCGCCAGACGGTTACACGCTGATGTTCACGATCTCGACGACCATGATCATGAACCGCGTTCTGATCAAAGACATCCCTTACGACGCCGACAAGGATTTCGTTCTCGTCTCGATCATGCCGGCGGGCAGCCTGCCGTTCGTGGCCGGCGAAAAGACCGGCGCCAAGACACTCGCCGAATTTGTCGCCTACGCGAAGAAAGCCGAGAAGGTCAACGTCGGCACCTACGGCGCAGGCTCATACGCGCACATGGCGATCGCCGAAATGAACAAGCAGTATGGCCTCAAGATGGAAGCGGTCCACTATCGCGGCGAAGCGCCGATGTGGACCGACCTTGCCGGCGGATTTATCGACGGCGCCCACGGCAGCTACTCCGCGGCATTGTCCGTCCTGCAGAGCGGCCGCGGCCATGCGGTCGCCGTCTCGCGCAAGCGGATGTCGACATTGCCGGATGTCCCTTCTTTTCGCAGAGCAGGGCACAACGTCGCGCATCTTCCAGTTGACCGGCTTCCAGTGCTGCGCCGTGCCCACGGGCACGCCGGCGGCCATCATTGAGAAACTGTCAAAACTTCTCGTCGCCGGCGGCAAGACCGAAAAGTTGCAGCAACTCATGAAATCATTCGGCGTCGACGATACCGCGATGACGTTCGAGGAGACGCAGAAACTGTACAAGGACGAAGCGCCCGTCTGGCTTGAGGCGGTGACGAACCTCGGGCTTGCGCCGTCCTGAGACGCACGAGCACGCGCGGTTTACGAAAACTCCGCGCCCAGCGAGCGCATCATCGGGATGAAGTCCGGAAAGCTGGTGGTGATGAAAGCCGTGTCATCCACCTTGACCGGCTTGTCGGAGGCCAAGCCCATCACCAGCGCCGACATCGCGATGCGGTGATCCATGTGGGTGGCGACGAGGCCGCCGCCGGGCACGTGGCCGTGGCCTTCGACGATCAGATCATCGCCCGCGATCTCGACCTTGACGCCGTTGACGCGCAGCATGGCGGCGGTCGCCTCCAGCCGATCGGATTCCTTGACGCGCAGTTCCTGCAGGCCGCGCATGATGGTGGTGCCTTCGGCGAACGAGGCCGCGACCGCCAGCACCAGATATTCGTCGATCATCGAGGGCGCGCGCTCCGGCGGCACCTCGACGCCGCGCATTTTGGAAGCGCGCACGCGCAAGCGGGCCATCGGCTCGCCGGCATCGCCGCGCACTTCGCTTTCCTCGATCGAAGCGCCCATCTCGCGCAGCGTCGTGAACAGCCCGGTGCGCAGCGGATTGGTCATGACGTCAGAAAAAGTTACGTCCGAACCCTCGACGACCAGCGCCGCCACGATCGGGAATGCGGCCGAGGACGGATCGGCAGGCACCACGACCTCGGCGCCATGCAGTTCGGGCTGGCCCGTCAGCACGATTTTGCGGCCGTGAATGCCTTCATTGACGGAGATGATCTCCGCGCCGAAATGTTTCAGCATCAGTTCGGTGTGGTCGCGGCTGGCTTCCTGCTCGATGACGGTCGTGATGCCGGGCGCGGCAAGCCCCGCCAGCAGCACCGCCGACTTGATCTGGGCCGAAGCCACGGGGGTCCGGTACAGGATCGGCACGGGATCGCGGGCGCCGTGCAGCGTCAGCGGCAGGCGGCCGCCTTCCTTGCTCTCACCGGCTTTGGCACCCATCAATTCCAGGGGATCGAGGATGCGGCGCATCGGGCGGGAGCGCAGCGAGGCGTCGCCGTCGAACACGGCAGTGATCGGGCAGCCGGCGACCGCCCCCATCACCAGCCGGCAGCCGGTGCCGGAATTGCCGAAATCGAGCGGGGAAGCCGGCTGGGCAAAGCCCGCCACGCCCACCCCGTCGACCTGCCAGGCAAACGGACCGGTCCGTTCGACCCGGGCGCCCAGCGCCTGCATGGATTTGGCGGTATTGAGGACGTCCTCTCCCTCGAGCAGGCCGGAAATCCTGGTTTCGCCGACCGAAAGCGCCCCCAGGATGAGGGCGCGGTGCGAAATCGACTTGTCGCCGGGAACGCGGACTTTGCCGCTCAGTGGACCGCTTGCACGGGATTCCAGCGGGCTTTGGGTGGTTGAATGGGTCAAGATGGTGGTCCTTTGCGGGGGCGGAAGTACCACAGGGGCCCTACGACGTCACGCGGCCGTCAAATGCTTCAAAGCGCTATTGACACCAGCCCCTTAACTAGCCAAGTGAAGCACCGTTTTTCAGAATTTCCCAGGATCCACACGTGGCCAAATCCGATCTCGGAACCAAACGCATTTGCCCGACGACGGGTAAGAAATTCTACGATCTGAACAAGAACCCGGTGATCTCGCCCTACACTGGCGAGGTCGTGCCGATTGCACCAATTGCGCCGCCCCGGGCCGCCCGTGGCGATGCCGCACGCGCCGCGGCTGCCGCTTCAGCCACCGCCGCTGCCGATTTGCCCGAGGCCGCCGAGGCCGAAGAGTTGGTTTCGCTCGAAGAGGCCGACGCCGAAGAGAATACCGGCAAGGTCAAGGCCGTGGTTCCCGAATCGGAAGACGACATCGAGATCGACGAGACCATCGAGGGCGATGACGACGACGATTCCACCTTCATTCCCGACGAGGAAGAAGGCGATGAGGACGTCACCGACATCATCGGTGATGTCGGAGGCGACGAAGAGACTTGAGATCGGCCCAGAACTGTGGTTCAGGGTCATTGCCCGCACGCTGATTTGAAGCGCTGCGATTCTACGGGGCCATAGCTCAGCTGGGAGAGCGCTTGCATGGCATGCAAGAGGTCGGCGGTTCGATCCCGCCTGGCTCCACCACGCTTCGCCCTTCGGGCTTCGCGTGGCGCAGCCACGAGAGGCCCGAAGGACGAAGCGTGGTGCCCGGCGTAGCCCGAAGGGCGAAGACGGGCTGGTAGACGTTGCGTGATAGGCTCTGATCGCAATCTCGCGGATTGTCATGTGGTACGTCTACATCATCCGCAGCCTCAGTTTCCCCGAACAAGAATACATCGGTGCAACCGCGGATTTGAAACGGCGGATACCCGAGCACAACGCAGGCAAATCCGCGCACACCGCAAAATTCAAGCCTTGGGAACTGATTGGTACTGCGCCTTTCCTGACAAGTACAAAGCGCTGGCCTTCGAGAAATATCTAAAATCCCACTCCGGCCGCGCCTTCGCCAAGAAGCGCCTCTAACCCCGCCCTCCTACTCCCCCAACACCGCATTCAACCGATCGCGCAACGCGACGATCTCGTTCTTCATCGCCATGAGTTCGCCGACCGAGCAGGCTGACGCCGCGAGAATCGATTGCGGCACCGCTCTCGCTTTCTCGCGCAGCGCTTCGCCCTTTGGCGTCAGCGCGATCAGCACCTGGCGCTCATCCTCTGTGCTGCGGGTGCGCCTGACCAGTTCGGCCGCCTCCAGCCGCTTGAGCAGCGGCGTCAGCGTGCCGGAATCCAGCAGCAGCCGTTCGCCGATGTCTTTCACCGGCACGCCGTCGCGCTCCCACAGCACCAGCATGACCAGATATTGCGGATAGGTCAGAGCGAGTTTGTCGAGCAGCGGCTTGTAGACGCGGTTGAACGCGTGCGCGGTGGAATACACCGCAAAGCAGAGCTGATTATCGAGCCTCAGCGGCAGGTCGGCCGCGTGTTTCCTGGCCATCACAACCTCGTCAACGGACCGCGCCCCTATCCTTGATCTGGAACCGTAAGCGCTTGATTTCAATTGTATACGATTAGATCGTGGGCTTTGCAATAATTTATATTGCGCACAATCAAATTGTGTGCAATGCATTATCCATCGAAACGGCGAACCCAGGGAGAACCACATGTCCGTGAACGTGCTCTACAAGACCAGCGCCAAGGCCACCGGCGGCCGTGACGGCACCGCTGCGACCCTCGACGGCGCGCTCGACGTCAAGCTCGCGACCCCGAAAGAACTCGGCGGCGGCGGTGGCGCCGGCAACAATCCCGAGCAGCTGTTTGCGGCCGGCTATGCGGCCTGCTTCATCGGCGCGATGAAGTTCGTAGCTTCGCAAGGCGGCCCGAAGGTACCCGCGGACGCCACTGTCACTTCCACCGTCGGCATCGGCCCGCGTTCGGCTGGCGGCTTTGGCCTCGATGTCGAACTCGCCGTCTCGCTGCCCGGCGTTGCAAAGGCGGATGCGGAAGCCCTGGTCGCGAAGGCGCATCAAGTGTGCCCGTATTCCAACGCCACCCGCGGCAACATCGATGTCCGCCTGACGGTCGTGTAACGACCGGCGGTCGTCTGACGACGGGATTCGAACGGCCCGCCGCTGATACCGGCGGGCCGTTCACCCCACAGAATTTTCCGCAAGCTTTGCTGCGGCGGCGGCGTCATGCGCCCTGTGCGCGAGACGCCATTGCCGCCGCGCCTGAAGACCGCTAGCTCAAGACTTCGATTTTCTCCTTGAGCGAAGGTTCTTGTCCATGAGTTCTGTAGCCGCTCCCGGCGCAATGACCGGCCTGCGCGTGATCGATCTGACGCGTGTGCTCGGCGGCCCCTATTGCACGCAAATCCTCGCCGACCACGGCGCCGACGTCATCAAGGTCGAACCGCCGGCCGGCGACGAGGTGCGCGACTGGGGCCCTCCGTTCCATGAGGAAGACGCGGCCTATTTCGTCGGCATCAACCGCAACAAGCGCTCGATCGGGCTCGACCTCGCCTCCGAAGGCGGCCGCGCAGTGCTGCTGAAGATGCTCGAGACCGCCGACGTCCTGATCGAGAATTTCAAGCCGGGCACGCTCGACAAATGGGGCATCGGCAACGACGTGCTGCGAGCGAAATTTCCAAAACTGGTGCATTGCCGGATTTCCGGCTTCGGCGCCGACGGCCCGCGCGGCGGCAATCCCGGCTATGATGCGATCATCCAGGCCATGACCGGCATGATCGCGGCGACCGGCTCGCCCGAAAGCGGCCCGATGCGGATCGGCGTTCCCCTGGTCGACATCACCACCGGGCTTTACGCGGCGATCGGCATCCTGATGGCGCTGTCGGAGCGGCAGCGCTCGGGTCTCGGGCAGTTTCTGGAAACCACGCTGTACGAGACCGGTCTGGCGATCATGCATCCGCACACCGCGAATTATTTCATGCATGGCAAGCCGCCGGGGCTGACCGGCAACGAGCACCCCAATCTGGTGCCGTATGCGATCTTTCCGACCAAGACCGACAACATCTTCATCGGCGTCGGCAATGACGGCACCTTCCGCAAGCTCGCCAAGGAGATCGGCAAGCCCGAGCTCGGCACCGATCCGCGCTTTGCCCGCAACAAGGACCGCATTGCCAACCGTGAGGCGCTGCGTGCCGAACTCGCCGCCGTGTTCAGCCAGCACGAGGCGGAGCCGCTCTGCAATCGCCTGCTGGCGGCCGGGCTACCCGCAGGTCCGGTGCAGAAGATCGACCAGGCGCTGAACAATCCGCATACGCTGCATCGCGGCGATATCATTGAGAAGGATTGGTACAAGGGCGTCGCCTCCCCGATCCGGCTGGAACGAACAAAACCGAGCCTGCGCCGGACGCCGCCGAAATTCAGCCAGCACACATCAGAGGTGCTGGGCGAGTTCGGCTATTCCAAGGGTGAGATCGAGGCGCTGGTCGCCAAGGGCGCGGTCTGCGGCGACGAGCGCAAGCGCTGAACGTGATCGCCCCTGCGAACGCAGGGGCCCATAACCACAGGGGCGTTGAAAAAAGCGGCTGCCACAGCGTCTCAAAGTGGGGCCGCGGGGAATGGGTCCCTGCGTTTTCGCAGGGACGACAGTGCATGCCTTCGCCTATTTTCCCGCTTCCCTCCGCGCACACTTCCCCAATACCATCCTTTCGCTTATACGGTCATTTGCACGTCATCCGGCGCTGTTATCGCGCGAAACGAAGGTGACGACCCCAACCCGGAGGAATTCCATGGCACTTCGACAATTCGGCGCAGCGGCGGCAGTGACTGTTGCGCTGGCGTTCGCCACGCCTGCTTACGCTTTGACCGAGATCCAGTGGTGGCACGCCATGTCCGGCGGCAACAACGACATCGTCAACAAGCTCGCCGCGGAATTCAACGCCAGCCAGTCCGACTACAAGGTCGTTCCGACCTTCAAGGGCAGCTATCCCGACACCATGAATGCCGGCATCGCCGCCTTCCGCGCCGGCAACGCGCCGCATATCATGCAGGTGTTCGAGGTCGGCACCGCCACCATGATGAGCGCCACCGGCGCCATCAAGCCGGTCTACCAGCTCATGAAGGATGCCGGCGAGCCCTTCGATCCCAAGGCCTATCTGCCGACCATTACTGGCTACTACTCGACCTCCAAGGGCGACATGCTGTCGTTCCCCTTCAATTCCTCGTCGATGGTGATGTGGATCAACAAGGACGAGTTGAAGAAGGCCGGCATCGCCGAAATTCCAAAAACCTGGCCGGAAGTGTTTGCTGCCGCGAAGAAGCTTAAGGCCGCCGGACACGAGACCTGCGGCTTCTCCAACGCCTGGGCATCGTGGGCGCACATCGAACAATTTTCGGCATGGCACAACGTGCCGATCGGAACCAAGGCCAACGGCCTCGATGGTTTCGACACGGTTCTGACCTTCAACTCGCCGCTACATGTGAAGCATTTGCAGAACTTGATCGACCTGCAAAAGGACAAGACCTACGACTATTCCGGCCGCGAAAATAAGAGCGAAGCCCGCTTCGGTTCGGGCGAATGCGCGATCTTCCTGACCTCGTCAGGTTACTACGCCACCGCCAAGAGCACCGCCAAGTTCGACTTCACCTCGGCGCCGATGCCCTATTACCCCGACGCGGCCGGCGCACCGCAGAACTCGATCATCGGCGGTGCATCGCTGTGGGTGATGGGCGGCAAGAAGCCCGATGAATACAAAGGCGTGGCGAAATTCTTCACCTTCCTGTCCGACACCAACCGTCAGGCCAAGCTGCACCAGGAATCCGGCTATCTGCCGATCACCAAAGCTGCCTATGAGAAGACCAAGGCCGACGGCTTCTACGAAAAAAACCCGGTACCGGAGACCCCGCTAAAGGAGCTCACCAACAAGGAGCCGACCGAGAATTCGCGCGGCCTGCGCTTCGGCAACATGGTGCAGATGCGCGACGTCTGGGCCGAGCAGATCGAAGCGGCCCTCGCCGGGCAAAAAACCGCGCAGCAAGCGCTTGATGAGGCCGTCGCCAAAGGCAATGCGATGTTGCGAACGTTCGAAAAGACGGCAAAGTAGACAGTCGGCATTGGCTCCCCCTCCACGCCGGAAGGGGAGCCGGTCTGACACCTAAGCGCGGAAGGCTGTAAAGCGCCCTAGATGGAAAAGTCGGTCGTCTTCAACAACAGGCTGTTGCCATATTTACTGCTCGTGCCGCAGCTCATCATCACATTCGTATTCTTCTACTGGCCGGCGAGCCAGGCGGTCTGGCAATCCTTCCTGCGCGAGGACGCGTTCGGATTGCATTCGGAATTTGTTGGGTTGGAAAATTACCAGAGCCTGTTCGCCGATCCCAGCTATTACAAATCGATGCTGACGACGGTGATTTTCTCCTCGCTGGTCGCGGCATTGTCGCTCTCCATTGCCTTGCTGTTCGCGACCCAGGCGGACAAGAACCTGAAAGCCGCCGGCGGCTACAAGACCCTGATGATCTGGCCCTATGCGGTGGCGCCCGCGGTCGCGGGGGTGTTGTGGATATTCATGTTCCATCCCACGCTTGGCACGCTGGCGCGACCGCTGCGCTGGATGAATTTCGACTGGAATCCGCTGCTGAATGGCAACCACGCCATGGCGCTCGTGGTGATGGCCGCGGTGTGGAAACAGATTTCCTATAATTTCCTGTTCTTTCTCGCCGGGCTGCAATCGATCCCCAAAAGCGTGCTGGAAGCCGGCGCGATCGACGGCGCCGGCCCGATGCGGCGGTTCTGGACCATCACCTTTCCGCTGCTGTCGCCGACCACGTTCTTTCTCCTGGTCGTCAATGTGGTCTACGTCTTCTTCGATACGTTCGGCATCATCGACGCCGTCACCGGCGGCGGTCCGGCCGGCGCGACCACCACCATGGTCTACAAGGTGTTTGCCGACGGACGGCTCGGCGGCGATCTCGGCGGCTCGGCGGCGCAATCGGTGATCCTGATGGTGATCGTGATCGCGCTGACCGCGATCCAGTTCAAATATGTCGAGCGCAAGGTGCAGTACTGATGGTCGAGCACCGCCCGCTCAGCGACATCATCGCCTACACGATTCTGACGCTCGGCATCTTCATCGTCGCCTTTCCTGTCTATCTGGCGCTGATTGCTTCCACCCATGACGCCGCCACCGTTGTCGGCGGCAACATGCCGCTGACGCCAGGCGGCCATACGCTGGACAACTACTACCGCGCCATCTTCGTCGGCGGTGCGCGCGCCATCCGCGAGCCGGTCGGGCAGATGCTGATGAACTCATTCATCTCGGCGATCGGCATCGCAATCGGCAAAATCTTCATCTCGATCCTGTCGGCCTACGCCGTGGTGTATTTCCGCTTTCCGTTCCGCAAGACCGCGTTCTGGATCATCTTCGTCACGCTGATGCTGCCGGTCGAGGTGCGTATCTATCCGACTTACAAGGTGATCGCCGACCTGCATATGCTCGACACCTATGCCGGGCTGATCCTGCCGCTGATCGCGTCCGCTACGGGCACACTGCTGTTCCGGCAATTCTTCATGACCATCCCCGAGGAATTGCTGGAGGCGTCGCGGATCGACGGCGCAGGACCGTTCCGCTTCTTCTGGGACACGCTGCTGCCGCTGTCGGTGACGACGATCGCAGCCCTGTTCGTGATCCAGTTCATCTATGGCTGGAATCAATATCTGTGGCCGCTTCTGATCACCACGCAGGATTCGATGCAGACCATCGTCACCGGCATCAAGAAGATGCTGTACACGACCGACGAACTCGCCGAGTGGCAGCTCGCGATGGCGACCGCCATTCTCGCAATGCTGCCACCGGTCGCGGTCGTCGTGTTCATGCAGCGGCTGTTCGTGCGCGGACTGGTCGAGACGGAGAAGTAGGGTAGCCATGGCCAACGTCACGCTGCGTAATGTCCGCAAGACCTATGCCGGTGGTTTCGAGGCCATCAAGGGCATCGATTTCGACGTCGGCGACGGCCAGTTCTGCGTGCTGGTCGGCCCCTCGGGCTGCGGCAAATCCACGCTGCTCCGCATGGTCGCGGGCCTGGAGACCATCACCGGCGGCGAGATCGATATTGGCGGGCGTGTCGTCAACCGGATCGAGCCGGCCGACCGCGACATCGCGATGGTGTTCCAGAACTACGCGCTCTACCCGCATATGAGCGTCTACAACAACATGGCATACGGCCTGCGCAACCGCGGCATGGCGGAGCCCGAGATCAAGACCCGCGTCGAGGAAGCCGCGCGCATTCTCGAACTCGGCGCCATGCTCGAGCGCAAGCCACGGCAATTGTCCGGCGGCCAGCGCCAGCGCGTGGCGATGGGCCGCGCCATCGTGCGGCAGCCGAAAGTGTTCCTGTTCGACGAGCCGCTGTCGAACCTCGACGCCAAGCTGCGCATCGCCATGCGGGTCGAAATCCGCAAACTGCAGCGCCGTCTCTCGACGACCTCGATCTACGTCACCCACGACCAGCTCGAAGCGATGACGCTGGCCGATATTCTCGTGGTCATGAACGGCGGCCAGGTCGAGCAGATCGGCAACCCGCTCGATATCTACCAGAAGCCGGCGACCACCTTTGTTGCCTCCTTCATCGGCGCGCCGCCGATGAATCTGATGCCGCTGCGCTCCGACGAACTCAAATCGCAATTGGCCGGCGATATCAGGATCAGCGAGGCCGGCATCCTCGGCATTCGCCCTGAGGATTTCGTCATCACGAACGAAACGGTTTCCGGCGGCGTGGCGCTTGGCCTCACCGTGGAAGCGATCGAGCGCGTCGGCGCCGAAACTTTTGTTTACGGCACAAGGCAGCACGAGGTTCAGGGCGTCGCCGCCACGCCCGGCGAACTGCCGCCGGGCGAGGTGATCGTGCGGATTCCCGGCGCCGTCGGCCCGGCCATTGGCGAGCGAATCAGGGCGGTTGCGGCCAGCAGCAAGCTGCATCTTTTTACCGCCGACGGCCGCAAGCGAGTGGACGGGTGATTCGTCATTCCGGGTTCGCTTCGCGCCCGGAATGACATCGGAAATCGCCCGCCGCGGCCGATTTGCACAGCTTTCAGAGGCGCTTGAACCGTTCCCAAATCACCCCCATATTCTCTGGTGACCGGACGGCAAGTCGGCCGGCCGGTTGAATGGGGCGCCGCAAGGGCCCCTCAAAGTCGCTTCGAGAGGACTTTGTAATGTCTCGTGTTCCTTCGTTATCCAGTCCGTTCCTGCTTGGGTTCGACGAAATCGAGCGTGCGCTCGATCGCGTCGTCAAAGGCGCCGACGGTTATCCTCCCTACAACATCGAGCGGTGTGACCGTGCCAACGGCCAGCCCGAACGGTTGCGCATCACGCTCGCGGTAGCGGGTTTTACCCGCGACCAACTCGATGTAACCACTGAGGAAAACCAGCTCGTGATCCGGGGCCGCCAGCAGGACGACAAGGCCCGGCAATACATCCATCGCGGCATCGCCGCGCGCCACTTCCAGCGCACCTTCGTGCTGGCAGAGGGGATGCTGGTGCTGGGCGCGGATCTGAAAAACGGGCTGTTGTCGATCGACCTCGCCAGGCCGGAGCCTGAAAGGGTCGTTAAGACAATTGCTATCAATGAGCACGAATAATGGAACAAGTAGCGGACTCGACCGCTTAGACCCAGAAGGAGTCGAGACCATGAGTGACGTGAGTGTTACCTTCGAATCCGAAAAGGTTTCCGTTGAGGCACTGGCCCATCTTGGTGAAGGCCACATCGCCTACGTGAAGCAAGTCCGTTCCGAGGACGTGCCGGGACTGTTTCCGCAGGCGCCGAAAATCGCGCCAGGGCTGAAACTGTTCGCGCTGCATGCCGCCGACGGCACCCCGATCATGCTGACCGACAGCCGCGAAGCGGCGATCGCCAACGCATGGAGCAACGAGCTTCAGGCTGTCAGCGTGCACTGAGGCGGTTTGCCGTTGTCACTGACGCAGCACTTGCTGCTGTCACTGACACAACTTCGCTGGCGTCGTTCACGTGATGCCGAGCGAGTGTGAGAAGAGGGTTTCGGATACGCGGGCCTCGCCCGCGTATCGTCCTTCATAATAATTTCGAGTTCCTCACGCCGCGCGCACGGTCGAAAGGAATTTCTCCACCTCACCCTTGAGATGATTGCTCTGTCCCAGCAGGGACCGGGCCAGCCCGTGCACATGCGTCGATGCCGCGCCGGTATCGGTCGCGCCGCGGTTGACGTCGGTGATGCTGCCCGCGACCTGCGTGGCTCCCTGCGCCGCCTGCTGCACGTTGCGCGAGATTTCCTGCGTCGCAGCGCCCTGCTCTTCCACAGCTGCCGCGATCGCCTGCGAGATTTCCGCGATGCGGCCGATGGTGCCGCCGATTTCCTGAATGGCGGATACCGACTGATTGGTCGCCGACTGCATCTGGCCGATCTGCTCGCTGATTTCCTCGGTCGCTTTCGCGGTCTGCGCGGCAAGCGCCTTGACCTCGGATGCGACGACGGCAAACCCCCGTCCCGCCTCGCCGGCGCGCGCCGCCTCGATGGTGGCGTTCAGCGCCAGCAAATTGGTCTGCTCCGCAACCGCGCTGATCATCTTGACCACTTCGCCGATCCGGCTGGCGGACTGGGCGAGATCGGCAATCCGCGCATTGGTCTGTTCGACCTGACTGACCGCCTCGCGGGAGATCTTGTGCGAATCCTGCACCTGGCGGCTGATCTCCGACACCGACGAGGCCATCTCTTCCGCGGCCGCCGCGGCGGATTGCGCGTTGGCCGAGGATTGCTCCGATGCGGAGGCGACGGTCGCGGAGAGTACCTGGGTCACTTCGGCGGTCTTGGTCAGTTGTCCGGCCGATGATTCGAGTTCGGAGGAAGCGGTCGATACGGTCTGGATGATTTTTCCGATCGCGGAATCGAAGCCGTCCGCCATCTGCTGCATCGCGGCCTTGCGGTCGCCTTCCGCCTTCCGCTTCAGGTTGGACTGCTCCTGTTCCATCGACTGAACGCGCTGCGCGTTGTCCTTGAAGACCTGGACCGCGCGCGCCATGGCGCCGACTTCATCGCCGCGGCTGAGCGCCGGAACCGAAACATTGAGGTCGCCACCAGCGAGCCCCTTCATCACGTCAGTCATTGCCGCGATCGGGCGAATGACGCCGAATGCCACGCCGAAAATGCCGGCGCCGATGACGAGAAACACCGCGGCCGAAACGCCCCACAATACCCAGGTGAATGTGCTGACGCGCCCCGTCGCCGCGACTTCCGTCGCCGCGTTCTGGTCGTTGGTCTGCTTGACGATGTCGTCGATGATGGCACGGTGCGCGGTATACCGCGCGGTGATTTCAGCATAGGACTTCGCCGCCGCGGCGCTGTCGCCCTTGGCGAGCGCAGGCAGCAGCCCCTCCTGGATCGCGGTCCAGAAGCGGCGCACCTCGCTATCGGATTTATCCACCAGCTTGGTCTTGAGCGCCGGGTCGAGGTCGGACTTGACCCAGAAGTCCCGCCGCTCGTCATATTCCTTCTTGAGCTGCGCGATCCGCTCGCGATGCGCCGCAAGCTGCGCCGGATCGTGCAGCACGAGGGTGGCCTCGAGATAGGCCTCGATGACGTATTCCGGCGGCGGCAGAATGTCGGCGATCAGGTCGTTGCCGAGCTTGATCTGGTTATAGAGCGGACCGCCGACCTTGAGCTGCGACAGCCCGTAAACGCTGGTGGCAATCACGGCACCGAGGCCTAATGCGGTAACTAGTCCAAAAATCAATATCGCGCGCGAAATCGTCAGCCGCAGCGTCATGGCAATGTTCTCCGGGTAATGAAAAATCCCAGCGAATGCAATAACTGCTATTTAGCTTAAAATTGCGTTTATCCGGTCCGCTACCAACCGGAGAAACCGCTGGTCCCCTTGACGAACTACGCCGCGCTCGCCGGCGGCAGGGCGAGCACCGAATAGATCGCCTGGGCATCGCGCGAGGCCCGCAGCTTCTTGGCGACGTCCTGGTCGCGCAACAGCCGCGCGATTCGCGCCAGCGCCTTCAGGTGATCGGCGCCGGCGCCTTCCGGCGCCAGCAGCAGGAAGATCAGGT
Source organism: Bradyrhizobium algeriense (assembly GCF_036924595.1). NCBI lineage: Bacteria > Pseudomonadati > Pseudomonadota > Alphaproteobacteria > Hyphomicrobiales > Nitrobacteraceae > Bradyrhizobium > Bradyrhizobium algeriense. Next base: position 7,121,328 of record NZ_JAZHRV010000001.1, read on the forward strand.
CGACCGGCTGGCCGTCCATCGCCTCGAAATCGATCGGGCGCTCCAGCCGGGCAAAGAGTCCGAACAGCTTTTCCAGTTTCGGCAGCTTGCCGTGCGGAATGGCGACGCCGTAGCCGACGGCGGTGGTGCCCAATTTCTCCCGCTGCAACAGCACCTCGAACACCGAACGTTCGTTCTGGCCGGTCAGGGCGGAGGCGCGCGCCGCCAGCTCCTGCAGCGCCTGCTTCTTGCTGATGACCTTCAAAGCGGGGAGAATCGCCTCGGGTGCGACCAGATCGGTAATCGTCATGGGGCGTTCCGAGGTGAATTGAACCGTCAGGTTGCGAGATAGGTTCTAGAACCGGGGCGTCAAGAAGATCGGGAGGCGGGCTTAGACCCGGGTCCCGATTTGGGGGCTTCTACTCCAACGCATGCGCGGTGCCAACTCCCGAAGGGCCAGTTCATGCGCCCTATGCTTAAGGGCGCGGACCATAGGGAGGGTGGCTGGGGGCGTCAATGCCATCGGGAAGATATCTCAGGGGGTAACCGAGGGGGGATCGACCCAGCCGACATTGCCATCCGTCCGGCGGTAAATGATGTTCACCCGGCCGCTGGAGCCGTGCTGAAACACGACGCAGGCGGCCCCGGTCAGGTCGAGTTCCATAACCGCTTCGCTGACCGAAAGCCGCTTCAGCGACGTGGTCGCCTCGGCAATGATGACCGGGCTATAGGAGGTAACCTCCTCGTCGCCCTCCGCCGGCGCCTCGATCACATAGCTCGGCGCATCGAGCCCCGGCCCATCCATCTCAGCGAGCGCCGCGGAGGCCGCATAGGCCTTGCGGGCCGAGCGGTCCTTCAGCCGACTCTTGTAGCGGCGCAGGCGCTTCTCGATCATCAGCAGCGCCTGGTCGGCGCTGGCATAGGCATCGGTGGCGTTGGAATCGGCCTCCAGCGTAATCCCGGAATCCAGATGCAGTGCGCAATCGGTACGGAAGCCGAAGCCATCCTTGCTCAGCGTGATGTGGCCGGAATAATTGCCGTCGAAATACTTTCGCAGGACCTCATCGGTGCGCTCGCTGACGCGCGAACGAAGGGCGTCGCCGACACTGATGCTTTTCCCGGAGATCCGAAGGGTCATTTGGTGCCTCACTTGATGCCTCGACTACTCTGGTAGTTCGATGTTGGAGGGTGAGTCCTTTCGATGAACCGGTGTCTCTTTCCCGCTCACGGCGGGGAACCGAGACTATCGCGATTTGACGCGAACGCAATCAGGCCGGGGCCGTATCGCGGGACCGGTCAGAGGAAGTGGCGGGAGCGGAAAGGGCGTTACCGAGCATGCTCTGTTTGTCGCGGCGGCGCTGGACCGAGGAAGGAATGCGCATCGCTTCGCGGTATTTCGCGACCGTGCGTCGGGCAATATCAATGCCGGATTCGCGCAATCGTTCCACGATAGTGTCATCCGAGAGGATCGCGCTTGGGGCTTCCGCGTCGATCAATTGCTTGATGTGGTGACGGACCGCTTCCGCCGAATGCGCCTCGCCGCCATCGGCCGACGCGATCGAGGCGGTGAAGAAATATTTGAGCTCGAAGCTGCCGCGATTGGTCGCCATATATTTGTTGGCGGTAACCCGCGACACCGTCGATTCGTGCATCTGGATCGCGTCCGCCACCGCCTTCAGATTCAGCGGCCGCAGATGCGCGACGCCATGGGTGAAGAAACCGTCCTGCTGGCGCACGATTTCGGTGGCCACTTTCAGGATGGTGCGGGCGCGCTGATCCAGCGCGCGAACCAGCCAGGTCGCGTTCTGCAGACAATCCGTGAAATAGGATTTGTCGCCGTCCTTGCGGATCGTCTTCGACAGCTCGGTGTAATAGACCTGATTGACCAGCACGCGCGGCAACGTGTCGCTGTTGAGCTCGACATGCCAGCCGCCGTCCGGGCCGGGCCGCACATAGACGTCAGGCACCATGGTCTGCGTGCGCGCCGAACCGAATTTCAGGCCGGGCTTGGGATCGAGGCGGCGGATTTCACCGATCATGTCGGTGATGTCTTCGTCGTCGACGCCGCACAATTTGCGCAGAGAGGCGATGTCGCGCTTGGCCAGCAGATCGAGATTTTCCACCAGCGCTTGCATCGCGGGGTCGTAGCGGTTGAGTTCGCGGAGCTGAATTGCGAGGCACTCGCTCAAATTCCGCGCACAGACGCCGGGCGGATCGAATTTCTGCAGCACGGTCAGCACCGCATCGACATCCCCTTGCGAGGCGCCCAGCCGCTCGGCGGCCTGTCCCAGATCCGGCGGCAGGTAGCCGGCATCGTCGACGAGATCGATCAGATACTGCCCGATCATGCGCTGCGCCGGCGCGCTGAACGCCACCGCAAGCTGTTCGGCGAGGTGGCTGCCGAGCGTCACCTCGGCGGCGACGAAGGCTTCCAGATTGTAGTCGTCGTCGTTGGAGGCGCCGCCGCCCCATTCGGTGTAGGCGGTCGGTGCCGCATCCTGCGCCACCCGAGCGGCGGCTTCGGCGGGCTCTTCGGAAAAGACGTTGTCGAGCGGGGTGTCCAGCGTCTGTTCGATCTCGGTGCGGCTGCCGAGGTCACGGTTCAGCCAGTCCTCCTGGCCGGGCTCGAAGGCCTCGCCGGCGGGGCCTGACGCCATATCGGAGGCATCGCCGCCCTCGTCGCCATAGCTGCCGGAATCGCCCGAATCGGAGAATTCGGCACGCTCAGTGGCCGGCTCGCCCGCCACCGGGGCTTCGGGACCGTCGCTGGCCCGGTCCAGGAGCGGATTGCGCTCCAGCTCCTCCTCGACGAAAGCCGACAGGTCGAGATTCGACAATTGCAGCAGCTTGATCGCCTGCATCAATTGCGGCGTCATCACCAGCGACTGCGACTGGCGGAACTCTAGTCTCTGCGTCAGCGCCATGAGGCCAAGAACCGATCCACTGAAAAGTTGGTCCGATTCTTGCTTATATTAGTCCAGAGCCCTTGTACACGGCTTGACGCGTGCGAAAAAAGGGTTAGAGGCGGAATTCCTCGCCAAGGTAAAGGCGGCGTACATCCGGATCGTTGACGATTTCTTCCGGACTGCCCTCTGTCAAGATCTGCCCGGCATAGACGATGTAGGCGCGGTCGGTCAGCCCTAGCGTTTCGCGCACATTGTGGTCGGTGATCAGGACGCCGATGCCGCGGTTGGTGAGATGGCGAACGAGATCCTGAATGTCGCCGACCGCGATCGGATCGATGCCGGCAAAGGGTTCGTCGAGCAGCATGTAGTTCGGACGCGTCGCCAGTGCGCGCGCGATTTCGACGCGGCGGCGCTCGCCGCCGGACAGCGCAATCGAGGGCGATTTGCGCAAGCGCGTGATGTTGAATTCATCGAGCAGCGAATTGAGTTCGGCCTCGCGCTTCTTCCTGTTGGGCTCGACGACCTCGAGCACGGCGCGGATGTTCTGCTCCACGGTGAGGCCGCGGAAGATCGAGGCTTCCTGCGGCAGATAGCCGATGCCGAGCCGCGCGCGCTGATACATCGGCAGCTTGGTGACGTCGTGGCCGTCGAGTTCGATGGCGCCGCGATCCGCCTTGATCAGTCCGGTGATCATGTAGAACACCGTGGTCTTGCCGGCGCCGTTCGGGCCGAGCAGGCCGACCGCCTCGCCGCGGCGAACATAGATGCTAACACCGCGCACGACCTGGCGGGTGCCGAAACTCTTTTCAACGCTGTGCACGGCGAGGAAGCCGGGCCGCTTGATCAGCCGCGGCGCTTCGCCGCCATTGGGCTTGGTGTTGGACTTGGCGTTGGACTTGGAGCGAGGCGCCTGCGCACGGGGACGCGAGTCGCGCGGCGGCTCGACGTCGGGCTGCGGCTGCGGCAAGTCCAGCCCGGGCAGTGCGGCGGAGCGCGCCATCGGCGGCCCATCGTGCACCGGGCTCTTCAGCATGTCGCCGAAGGAATCGCCGAGCGCGGTGATGTCGTCGCGCGAACGCGCAAATCCGGGAGCACCGCGTTTCGCGGGGCGTCGACGGAACATGCCGAGTAAATCCACCATCCCGCTTCGCTTACGCCTTTCACGGTGATTCCGCGACGCGTCCGCCGGCGAATCGCTTCGCTAGCGAACCATGAATGAATGGATGTCCTGCCCAGCGAAACACCCCGCTGTGCGCCCTGCCCAGTAGATACAGCCTCGCACCGCCAGCTTCAACTGCACGAGCCCTAAATATTCTTTAAGGCACTGATCTGTCTTATTTTTTGCCGGGAATCAGCGACGGTATGGCCACCGGAGCCTGCTTCGCGCCACCCGATCCGGACCCGCAATTCTCTCCCTGTATGAACATGCCCTGCACCTTGTTGGTGTCGGATTCGACGCGCGACACGCCGGTCGTCATATCGACCTTGAGGCGGTCGCCTTTGAGCACGTTCTTGCACTGGGTGAGCACGACTCCACCCGCCATGGTGATGAGGTTGGCCCGCGTGTCGAAGATCGCGGTCTCCCCGGTCACGACCTGGTCCTTCTGCGTGACCACGACAGAGCCCCTGGCCTCCAGCCGGCGGATCGATGAACTGCCGCCAGGCCCGGGGGTCGCCGACTGCATCGACCCGGATTTCGATCCCTTCGGCGCGGCGGGCTGCGGCGCGGCCGGCGCAGGCGTCGCCGGCGCCGGGCCGGAATCGTAAAACACCACCAGAAACTTCGAGGTCATGGTGGTGTCGCCCTGCACGACCTTCACGTTTCCGGAGAAGGTCGCCTCCTTTTTCTTGTCGCGCATTTCGAGCGACGCCGCCTCGATCTGAATCGGCTGATCGCGGTTTTGCGAAAAGCCCTGCATCGCATTCGGCACGCCCGACATGGCGCCTTGCGCCAAGGCGTCACCGGAGGCGATCAACGCGAGCGCAAGCGCTGCGGCCGCAAAACTGCGCGAGAAGAACTGCATCATTGATATCATTTCGTGTTGGCTGACTTGCCCGAGATTGACCGCGTCCTCGGCGGTGGCGGCGGTTCAGGCTCGGGCTCAGGCGCCGGTGGGCTTTCCATGATCAGGTTCATCACGACATTGCCTTCGAAGCGCACGATCTCGCCGCTGTTGATGATCCTGAGCCGGTCGGCGGTGAGCGTGCCGTTCAGCAGCTTGACGTCGACAGGCTCGTCCGACGTCACCGTTCCCTTGTTGATGTCGACATAGGCCTGCGAAAGCTTGGCCTCGTAACCGGTGGAGGATTGCAGGAAGATGTCCTTGCGCAGGTCCAGCATCTGCTGCTTGCTGTCGAAAAATCCCGTGCGCGCATCCATGGTCACCGTGCTCTTGTCCTCCATCATGACCTTGGCCCGCAGCGTCTGCAGCTCGACGTGATCGGGGTCGGTCAGATCCTGAATCGCGGCCTTGGCCCACAATTCGTATGGACGCTGGTCGGTCGAGAAACCCGCGAGGTGCGGCGTTTCCATGGTGATCTTGGTGCCGGAGACCACGAGATTGCTGATGTCGACGGGCAGCTTCGCCAGCCCAGCCTGGAACGGGTTCAAGAAGACCTGGATCAGGACGATACTGGCCAGGGCCAGCAGCACGGCCGCCGGGACCGCGACCCGCAGCAACCGCACCATCCGGCTGTGGCGGGCGGCCGCGGCAAAGCGGGCCTCCATTCCGGTGACATAGGCTGGGTTCTGTACCGAGTTCACCGTTGCTCCAAGGGGCCGCCAGGAACGACAAGACAGCGTCATTCTACCCGCAATCGCGGGATTATGCAGCCTGGACACGCGCTATGAGTGTGACCGAAACGGGGCGGAAGCAGGTACCCCGGCGCTTCAAATGGTCTCGTTCACGAATGCGCGAAGATGTCCTCGGCCTCCCAGCCGCCGAGATCGAGCTTGGCCCGGGTCGGCAGGAAGTCGAAACAGGCTTGCGCCAGCGGCGCGCGGCCTTCGCGCGCCAGCATGGCGTCGAGGCGCTCGCGCAAGGCATGCAGATGCAGCACGTCGGACGCGGCATAGGCGAGCTGCGCCTCGCTGAGGCTCGCTGATCCCCAGTCGCTCGACTGCTGCTGCTTCGACAGGTCGATATTGAGCACCTCGCGCACCAGATCCTTCAGGCCGTGCCGGTCGGTATAGGTGCGGGTCAGCCGCGAGGCGATCTTGGTGCAGTAGACCGGCTGCGGCATCACGCCAAACGTGTTGTAGAGCACGGCGACATCGAACCGGGCGAAGTGAAAGATTTTTGTGATGGCCGGATTGGCCAGCAGCGCCTTCAGGTTCGGCGCATCGGTGTGGCCTTGCGGGATCTGGATGACGTCGGCGCTGCCGTCGCCGTTCGACATCTGCACCACGCAGAGCCGGTCGCGATGCGGATTGAGCCCCATGGTCTCGGTATCGATCGCCACCGAATCCTTGTAGCGGGACAGATCGGGCAGATCGCCGCGATGCAGGCGGATGGTCATGAAGGAAAGCCTCGTATTTCAGGGTCGATTCGACGGAAACACTAGCGCCCGGAGCCGCGGGAGGCGAGCGGTTGGGCATGGCTTATAGGACGGGAAATGGCAGCTTGGTGGCGATTTTGTCCGCTTACAGGACGTTCGGCTGCCAAGTCAGCTGCCATATTGGCTGCCATGGGTGCCACGGCGACGCCGCCATCGTTGCGGCCGGCTTCGAGAGCACGAGCCAATCAGGCGGTCTTCCCCTCAGACGATTTCGGCGGCTGAAGCTCCGGGCTATTGGCCCAGCGGTCGAGATTCTCGATAACATCAGCATGGCTCGGCCGCAGTGGAGGCGGCGGTGTCTGCTCTTCGGACAGCTTGCGCGGTAGCTTGATGTTCTCGGTCATGGGCATGCTCCACGCCGCAAGCATGCGCTCGCGCAGACCCAAAATCAACCATTAACACATTGTTTTTACTGTTGTATTTAGCTAATTTGGCGTCGAAATCGCGTTAGATGGAACCAGTACCAAAGAAGTCCGCCCGCGGGACATAATGGCCCGGCGATCTCGAACCCGGCGCGCCCTCCACGACGACCAAATCCTCGGCGAATTGGTACCGGGGTGAAGCTATGGTTCGCGACGTCATCTTGCTGCTCGGGCTTGCCCTCGACCTCGCCGCCTGCTCGCCATCCGGCGACTTCGCGGCATGCACGGCCGGCGACGGCGGCCCTGACGCGATCAGCGCCTGCTCGCGGATCGTCCTGGTCGCGGAAATCCCGCTGCTCGGCCTGCAATTCGATGACCGCGACCTCGCCAAGGTTTACATGGCGCGTGGGCGCCATCTCGCCGCCAAAGGCGATCTCAAGGGCGATCTCGATACGGCGATCGGCGATTTCGGCAAAGTGATCCGGCTCGAGCCGCGTGATACGCAGGCATTGCTCGAGCGCGCCGCGGCCTACCAGAAGCGCGGCGACTTCGATTTCGCCATCGCCGACCTGAGCGAGCTGATCGGCCGCGACCCGCGGCGGGCAAGCCATTACGCCGCACGCGGCAAGGCCTATCAGACAAAGGGCGACGACGAGCGCGCGCTCAAGGACCTCAGCCAGGCGATCGTGATGGATCCGGGCGATCCGTTCTACAAGGTCGCTCGCGCGGCGAGCCACCGCCGCAAGCGCGACTACGACGGCGCCATTACCGACGCCGCCGCGGCAATCGCGATCCAACCCTACTTCGCCGTGTTCTATGTCGAGCGGGCCGACAGCCTGCTGCGCAAAGGCGGCAGCACCGAACGCGCGCTCGCCGACCTCGATCAGGCGATCAAGCTCGAGCCCGGCCTGGCCATCGCACACAGCCGCCGCGCCGTCGTCCTGACCTTGATGAAAGCGCACGGCGAGCCGCTCGCCGAAGCCGAGGAAGGCGTACGGCTCGATCCGAAGTCAGCCGAGGCGCGGGTGACGCGCGGCATGATTGCGCTCGGCGCCGCCCAGCGCGAGCGCGCGGCGGCCGACTTCAACGAGGCGATCCGCCTCGATCCGAAACATGCCGAGGCCTACGAGGCCCGCGGCATCCTGCGGCGCGCCGACGGCGACCTCGATGGCGCCATCCGGGATTTCGGCGAGGCGATCCGCCTCGACCCGCGCATGGTCGGCCCCCATGTGCAGCGCGGCGGCATGTTTCGCGAGCGTGGCGCGCACGACAAGGCGCTCGACGACTTCACGCTCGCGATCCGCAACGCGCCGATGCAGGCGGGCCTCTATATCGAGCGTGCGCAAAGCCACGAGAAGCTCGGCCGGCTGCCGGAAGCGCTCGACGATTTCCGCGTCGCGCGCGGGCTCGACCCGCGGATGCCCGCCGCAAGCGAAGGCTATGCGCGCGTCGAGGCGGCGTTCGCGGCGAGCGGCCGGCCAAAGCCGTCGGGAAATCCCTGAGTTCGGCGCGCAAGGGAGCCTATCACTGATTTGGCAGATCCGGCGCGTGAACCTGCCAGAAGGTCCGACGGCACGGCCTGTATCTGCTGCTTCAATGCTGAATTCGATACAGCACGGCAAACGGCGCGGCATGCACCGGCGTCAGACCTTCAGGCGTTGACGGAAGAAGCGCCGGCGGGTCGATCAGCAGCACGGCGTCGAAGTCGGCACGCCAGCTCTTCAGGTACGGCGCCTGCTTCAGCCTGGCGGCAGGCGCATCCGCGTCGGAAAGCCAGGCAAAATCCACCGGGCCGCCGGGAGACTGCGACAGCGACCTGAACTCCGCCGTCACCTCCATCGGCTGTTGTGCGGGATCTGCGAATAGCAGGGGCCAGGACGCGCGCTGTTCGATCACCATCAACGCGCTCAACTGACCGTCGAGCCGGGAAATTCCGGGCAGCGCCCATTCCGGTCGTTCGGCATAGGTCCCGCTCGCCCGCGGGCCATGGGCGATCATCACCCGCGAAGCGGGCGCGATCTGCGCCATCGCTCCGCGTAGCTCCGCCAAGGTCTGCCGATGGTCAATCCAGGTTGCGGCGATGTAAATCGTGCGAGCGCCGATCAGCGTCGCGAAGATCACGCCGGCCACCAGGGCCTGTCGCGGGCTCAGCGATGGCCTGAACCCGGCGAAGAAGAGCAATCCAACGATCATTCCGAGGCGAACGTCGACGAAGGTGCCACCTTTGATCTCGGAAGGCGCCATCAGATAGACCATCGCCAGAATTCCGAGAGCGATCCAGACCCCCGGGCTCACGCGCGTGCCCCGCCAGGCGATGGCAAGGAAGCCGATGACAATCACCGTCGTCCACAGCGTCAGCGAAATATTCGTGGTCATGAATGGCGTCAGCAACGTCCACAATTTGTAGCCCACGCCGGCGATCGGCGCCGGAGCCGCCGCGCCCGCGGCCAGCGGAGCCGCCAGATACAGCACCACCGCCGGGCTGATCGCGATCGCGAGCAAGATCCCTGTCCGCGTCACTTCGGCCGCCGTCAATTTTCCGGCGTGGCGTGAGGCGGCCAGACGCGCGATCTCGTCGGCACCGATCAACAACGCGAACACCAGCACGCCAAACAGATGGCAGAAGAACAGTACGGGCGTCGCCACCACGGCGTACGCGACCGCAGCCAGTGCTTCACCGCGCCGTCGCAGTACAATCCAGCCGGCCGCGGCCGCGAAGGCCAGTCCCAGCCCCAGCAGAAAGTTCATGAATCCAAGATGGAAGATACCGTTAAAAGCGAGGGTGCCTGACGCCAGCGGCCAATATGAAAATTCACCGAAGACGCCACGGCTAAAGACGACCACGCCCGCCACTGGCGCGAAAAGACTGAAGGCCAGCAGGATCCGGCCCCCGACGTGAACATCGGTGAGTCTCAAAAGTCCGGCGCCGAGCACATCCATGCCCAAATTTGGAATCAATCCCCAACGCGGAAGATACATCTGCGACAGCACGGGATCGCCCGGATGCGCCAGCACGAAGTAACGTGCCAAATGGTTTGGATAGTCCAGTATGGGGGGCACATCGACGAGGAAGAGGGGAATCGCCAGCACGACCACAAGCGCCAGCGCCGTCAGGAGCCAGCGCGAACTCGGTCCGCGCTGCGCGGACATGTCGACTTGCCCTTCTTGAGGACGGTCAGCGGCGGCCGAATTCATGCGAAACCCGGTGTCACTCGATCCGGCCTGGCAGCTGAGAAGCCCGGCCGGGATTTAATGGGATCTGCGCGGCTCACATCGGCCCCGCGGCAGCCGCCGACGACAGGGTCGCCTTCAAGAACCGCTATCAGACCGTCGCAAGTTGCATACTGGCAGTTAAATCATTCTTACGTTGCGCGCTTGATGGTGATCAGGGTTGATGGGATTTGATCGGTTTCAGCGCCCAACCGGAGTGAGCATCGTCGTGACCAGCATTGACCGGCAAATTCGCAAGGCGGAGTCCGCTGTTAAAGGGCGCTCGCTCGATGCTCGGCGATTCCATAGATCCTGAAAATCAACAGCTCCTTGATGAGACAGAAGCGATCTGGGCTTCGTCCACGCAGCAGCGACGCGGCGACTAGCTGCCGCCGCCGGCGGATCAAACCGCCCGCATTTTCGCGAATCATGGGCAAGGGCAATGGTGCCCAGGAAAGGACTCGAACCTTCACGGCCGTGAAGCCACTGGCACCTGAAGCCAGCGCGTCTACCAATTCCGCCACCTGGGCCCGGGCGGGTTAGTAAGGAACGGTCACGCGCTTGTCAAATCGCTTCAATGCCGCCCAAATACGCTGTACAGCGGCCGCGTGTTGGCGTATCGCGAATCCGCTAAATTCAACCGATATCTCTCGAATTCGACCCGCAGGAATTGACCATGGCATCGAACCTGGAAACGCTCGTCACGGTTTTTGGCGGATCGGGGTTTCTGGGGCGAAACGTGGTCCGGGCGCTGGCCAAGCGCGAATACCGGATCAGGGTGGCGGTGCGTCGGCCGGAACTGGCCGGGCACCTGCAGCCACTCGGCCGGGTCGGCCAGATCCACGCCGTGCAGGCCAATCTGCGCTATCCGGCATCCGTCGAGGCGGCGATGCGCGATTCGCAAGTCGCAATCAACCTGGTCGGCACCCTGGCCGAGAGCGGCGCGCAGACCTTTGACGCCGTACAGGCCAAGGGCGCCGAAACGGTCGCCAAGGCCGCCGCTGCCGCAGGCGCCCGGATGGTGCACGTGTCCGCGATCGGCACCGACGAGAACTCGCCCTCGGGCTATGGCCGCTCCAAGGCATCGGGCGAAAAGGCCGTGCTGGCCGCCGTCCCCTCCGCCACGATCCTGCGGCCCTCGGTGGTGTTCGGCCCCGAGGATCAGTTTACCAACCGCTTTGCGGCGCTGGCCCGGATATCGCCCTTCCTGCCGCTGATCGGCGGCGGCGTGACCCGGATGCAGCCGGTCTATGTCGGCGACGTCGCGACCGCGGTGGCCAATGCCGTCGACGGCAAGACCGCATCTGGGGCGACCTACGAGCTCGGCGGGCCGGAAGTGCTGACGATGCGCGAGATCATGGAAGTCATCCTCGCGATCACCGGGCGCAAGCGCATGCTGATTTCGCTGCCGTGGGGTTTGGCGAAGATGCAGGCGATGTTCCTGCAGTTCGCGCCGGGCATGCTGAAGCTGACGCCGGACCAGGTGATGATGCTGCAGTCCGACAATGTGGTATCGGACGCGGCGAAGTCCGCGGGCCTCACGCTGGCAGGCCTCGGCATCACGCCGGAGTCGATGCAGGCGATCGCCCCGCAATATCTCTGGCGCTTCCGCGCCGCCGGGCAGTTCCAGCGCATGAGCGTGTAGTTTTTCGTAGGGTGGGCAAAGCCACCGGGTCGCGCGAATGCGCGCCCGATGACAGGCTCCGCGCGCCCACCATTGCGAGCTCGGTGTTGGATGGTGGGCACGGCGCAAGAACGCCTTTGCCCACCCCTACGAATCCAACAATTTTGGATCCCTACCGCCCCAGCGCCAGCGCGATCAGGCCGAGCGTGCCGAGGATGACGCGCCACCACGCGAAGAACGTGAACCCGTGGCGGGTGACATAGGTCAGGAACGTCTTCACCACGATCGCCGCGGTGATGAACGACACCACGAATCCGATCGCGATGACGCCGATATGGTCGACCGTCATCTCGCCGCGGTTCTTGTAGAAATCATAGGCGAACGCGCCGACCATCGTGGGGATCGCGAGAAAGAACGAGAACTCCGCCGCCGATCGCTTGTCGCCGCCGAGCAGCATCGCCGCCACGATGCTGGCGCCGGAGCGCGATACGCCCGGAATCATCGCGACGCATTGCGCGATGCCGATCCACAGATACATCATCAGCGGATAGCGCGTGGCGTCGTCCTCGCGCGGCTTGAGATTGAGCTGATCGACCCACAGCAGGATCGCGCCGCCGACGATCAGCGTGAAACACACCACCCACGGATTGAAGAGCAATTCCTTGATGTACTTGCCGACAGCCAGGCCGACGACCACCGCCGGCAGGAACGCCACCAGCACGCCGATCACGAACCGGCGATCGTCGGGATTGGTGAACATGCCGAGGGCTACGCGTGACAGCTTGACGAAATAAAGCATCACGATCGCAAGAATCGCCCCGAGCTGAATCAGGATCACAAAGCTCTGCCAGAAGGCGCCCTCGCCAAGGCCGAAGAAGCGTTGCGCCAGCAGCATATGGCCGGTGGAGGAAACCGGGAGAAATTCCGTGATACCCTCGATGATGCCGAGAATCACCGCCTTCACTGCATCAGACATCATGCTGTGGTCCGTTTTTGACTGGAAAAGCCGGGCCCTTCTCGCCTATTCGATCCCATGCCGCAATCGCAAAAAAACGGCAAAACACCATTGTCTCGCGCGTTTGCTTGGCTAGTGTCGCGATTCGCATGACGCGGCTTGAGGGTTCCTCCAGCGCCGCGACTTTGACTTAGGGATTTTATGTACACGCTCTATCATCATCCGTTCTGTCCGCATTCGCGCTTCATTCGCCTGGTGCTGGGCGAACACGGCCTCGACCTGCGCCTGGTGGAAGAACGGGCCTGGGAGCGGCGTGAAGGGTTTCTCGTGCTCAATCCTGCGGGCACCACGCCTGTCTTGATGGCTGACGGATTTCCGCCGATTCCGGGCGCCGGGATCATCGCCGAATATCTCGACGAGACGCACGGCCTGGAGGCGGGCGAGCGGCGACTGTTGCCGGCCTCGATGGCCGAGCGTGTCGAGGTGCGCCGGCTGATGGCGTGGTTCAACGAAAAATTCTTCGAGGAGGCGTCGAACCCGCTGGTGATCGAGCGCATCTACAAGCGTTTCATGAGCGAGGAGAATGGCGGCGGCGCGCCGGCAACAGACGTAATCCGCGCAGCCAAGGTCAATGTGCGCTATCATCTGGCCTATATCGGCTGGCTGGCGCAGACGCGGAACTTCCTCGCCGGCGACCGGCTGACCTACGCGGATCTCGCCGCCGCGGCGCATCTTTCGGCGATCGATTATCTGGGCGATGTGCCATGGCACGAGGACGAGGCGGCAAAGGCGTGGTACGCGCGGGTAAAATCCCGCCCGTCGTTCCGCCCGCTGCTCAGCGAATGGCTGGCGGGCGTGCCGGCGTCGCGGACCTACGTGGACCTCGACTTCTGAACAAGGGCGCTAAACTCTCCGCCGCCGATCTGAAGGCCGCGCTCAAGCGCGAGGCGGAGACGCTCGGCTTCGACTGCATCGGCGTCACCGATCCCGACGCGATCGGCACTGCCGGCAAATATTTTCGCGAATTCCTCGATGCCGGCGCGCATGGCGACATGGACTGGCTCGCCGCCCAACCCGAACGGCGGATGGATCCGCGCGTGCTGTGGCCCGGCGTGCGCTCGATCATCATGCTCGGCGTCAATTATGGACCCGATGACAATCCGCTCGCGCTTCTCGAACAACGTGCGCGCGGCGCAATCTCCGCCTATGCGCAGGGCGACGACTATCACGACGTCATCAAGAAGCGGCTGAAGATGCTGGCGCGATGGCTGGTCGCCGCGTCAGGTGACGAGGTGAAAGTATTCATCGATACCGCAGCGGTGATGGAAAAGCCGCTGGCGCAGGCGGCGGGGCTCGGCTGGCAGGGCAAGCACACCAACCTGGTCTCGCGCGAGTTCGGCTCGTGGCTGTTTCTCGGCGCGATCTTTTCCGCATCCGACCTGCCGCGCGACGCGGCGGACGGCGATCATTGCGGTTCCTGCAATGCTTGCCAGGAGATCTGCCCGACCGCGGCGTTCCCTGCGCCCTACAAGCTCGATGCGCGGCGCTGCATCTCCTATCTGACGATCGAAAACAAGGGCCCGATCCCGCGCGAGTTTCGCAAGAGCATCGGCAACCGCATCTATGGCTGCGATGATTGCCTCGCCGTGTGCCCGTGGAACAAGTTCGCGCAGCAAGGCCGCGAGGCGAAACTGGCCGCGCGGGCGGAGTTACGTGCGCCGTCGCTGGCGGAGCTGGCGCGGCTCGACGACGCCGCCTTCCGCGCGCTGTTTACCAAATCGCCGGTCAAGCGCATCGGCCGCGACCGTTTTGTCCGCAACGTGCTGATCGCGATCGGCAACGCGGGTGATGCATCGCTGGCGCCGGCGGCCGAACGCCTGCTGGATGATGCAAGCCCGCTGGTTCGCGGTGCCGCGGTGTGGGCGCTGTCGCAGCTGATGGAGCGGGAGAGGTTTGACGCGCTGGCGGCGAACGCGGTCGGCGTCGAGACGGATGAAGATGTCCGCTCGGAATGGCGGCAAACCTCCGTCGTCATGCCCTGCGAAGGCGGGGCATCCAGTACTCCCGGGCATCTCGGCTGAACCGATATGTCACGGCGTACTGGATCGTCCGCCCCAGTGCGCAATTGCGCGCAAGGCGGACGATGAGAGGGACATCCAAATCCGCCATGGTCGCTCGCCATGACAAAAAATCAGCCTTTCTTCACCCACGATCGCGTCAACGATAGCTTCATGCCCACGCCGGTTGCGAACGGAGCCTGGGACCCCAATTCCCTGCACGGCCGTGTCGTTGTCGGCCTGCTCGCCCATGTGATCGAGCAGCGCCACGGCTCCGACGATTTCGTGCCGGCGCGGCTCACCGTCGACATGTTCCGCCTTCCCAACATCACGACGCCGATCGAGGTCACGACCCGGCTTATCCGCGACGGCATGCGCATCAGGGTGGTGGAAGCCGAGTTCATCAGTGGCGGCACCCGCATGGCGCGCGCCTCCTGCCAGTTGTTGCGCAAGACGGAAAACGCGCCGGGCAATGTCTGGTCGCCGCCGAACTGGGATGCGCCGAAGCCGTCGGACATTCCAAAGCCCACCGATCCCAGGCTCGGCATGAACGGCAAATGGACCACGCGGCCGATCGTAGGCCACATGGGTGCGCTCGGGCCGCGGCGGCTGTGGATGAGCGAGGTGCGCGAACTCGTCGAGGGCGTGCCGATGTCGCCCTTCGTGCATGTCGCCACCGGCGCCGACTTCGCCAGCCCGTTCGCCAATGCCGGCGACCAGGGCCTCGGCTACATCAACAGCGACGTCACGCTCCATCTGCATCGCTTGCCCGTCACGCCATGGGTCGGCTTCGAGGTCGTCAACCACCACGCCACCGACGGCATCGCAATCGGCGAATGCTGGCTCTATGACGAGCAGGGTCCGATCGGGACGTCCACGGTCGCGGCGCTCGCGCAGCGCAAGCCGACGACCAACGTGCCGCCGCCGTAGTTGCCGCAGCCGTCATTGCCTGCGACAAACGCGAAGCGTTTGCGCAAGGGAGCGTAGCGACGAAGCAATTCACTCTTCCTTTGTGGCGCTATGGATTGCTTCGCTTCGCTCGCAATGACGTGGAGAGACCGTCACTTACGCCAAATGCCGCTTCATCTCCGGCCGCGCCTTCAGCGCGGCGCCTTGCTTGGCAACGATCTTGACGATGCGCTCCGGCGCAAACTTGATGTCGACAAAGGCCGGCGCGGTGTTGGCGACCTCGTGGTACTCTGCGATCTTGCCATCGCACAGCCGCATGATGGCCACGCCCTCGAACATTGCCCGCGCCCCCTCGGCTTCCGGCAGCGTCGAGCGGTAGCTGAAGGTGTAGCGCGCATACAGCGTCCGTCCGTCGCTGACGGGATCGTGCATGTCCCAGCGAAAATCGGTGGCCGTGCGATAGAACCAGTCGTCGATCATCCCTGCGATTTTCGCGCGGCCTTCGAACGCGCCGTAAAACACGTCGTGATAGACGCCGTCTTCGGTGAACAGTTCCGCGAACGCCTTGCCGTTGCGCTGCTCGACGGCGTCGCAGAAGGCGCGGAGCATGGTGGATGCGTTCATGGCGTTGTCTCCCCGCTCGCTTTTTCTTCCCCTCTCCCCTTGTGGGAGAGGGTGGATCGAATGAGCGTCAGCTCATTCGAGACGGGTGAGGGGTCTGTCTCCGCGGATAGAGACCCCTCATCCGCCTTCGCTATCGCGAAGGCACCTTCTCCCACAAGGGGAGAAGGAAGGAAGAGAAAAACTCACCCCATCTCCGCCACCGCCGCCATGATCCGTGCGATGTCCTGCGGGCGCGACAGGCGGTGGTCGCCGTCCTGGATCATGGTCAGTACCACGTCCTCCGCCGGCAGCCGGTGCGCCAGCGCGAAGGCGTGCTGCCAGGGCACATCAGGATCCTGCGCGCCCTGCAGGATGCGCACCGGGCATCCGACCTCGATGGCGCTGCCGAGCAGCAGATGGTTGCGGCCCTCCTCGATCAGCGCGCGCGTGATCGGATAGGGCGCGCCGTCGCCATACTCCGACGGCCGCATCCACACGCCCTTGGTGCTGATCTCCTCGCGAACCTCGTCAGAGAAAGCGTTCCACATCAATTGCTCGGTGAAATCAGGCGCCGGCGCAATCAGTACCAGCCCGGCGAGCGTCGCCTGCTTCGCCTCGCGGCTTGCGATGGCGCGCGCCAGCAGCAGCGCCATCCAGCCGCCCATCGACGAACCGATCACGACCTGCGGCCCCCGGCAGAACTGCTCGAACACGGCGATGGCCTCTTCCAGCCAGCGGCCGATGGTGCCGTCGATGAAAGCGCCGCCCGATTCGCCATGGCCGGAATAATCGAACCTGATACAGGCGCGGCCATGTTCCGCGGCCCAGGCGTCCAGCGCCAGCGCCTTGGTGCCCCTCATGTCGGAATTGAAGCCGCCCAGCCAGAACAGCCCGGGCCCGCCGCCGTCACGGGCGCGCACCGCGATCCGGCGCTGGCCAGCGCCCTCTCCCACCTCGATAAAGGTCGGTTCCTGGTCGATTGGTGCTGAATTGGTCATGGATCTGTCACTCTCGCCCCGTTGCTTTGTCCGTGAGCGCACTTCATCGGTCAAGCACGACCGCCCGGCGCTTGCGGATCGGCCCGCCGCGCTATATTTGCCGCACGTGACCGAAATGCCTCGCATTTGACGGTTTTCGGGCGCAGAGCGTGAGTTCGCTTGCTGTTATCAGCGTATTGCTTCAAACTACGGCCCTTCCTTTCACAACTTTGGAGAGTTACCCATTCGCCGTCCCAACAGAGCCCCGCCCGCTGCAACCAAAGACGGGCCGCGCACCAATGATGATATCCGCAACGCGCAGATCCAGCTGATCGATCAGACCGGCCTCAACCACGGAACAGTCGAGACCGTGGTCGCCATCAAGATGGCCCTCGAGGCGGGCATGGATCTCGTCGAGATTTCGCCGAACAACAATCCTCCCGTTTGCAAGATTATGGACTACGGGAAGTTCAAGTATTCGGCACAGAAGAAAGCTGCCGAGGCCCGCAAGAAGCAGAAGATCGTCGAGATCAAGGAGATCAAGCTGCGGCCGATGATCGACGATCACGATTACGACGTGAAGATGCGCGCGATGCAGCGGTTCTTCGAGGAAGGCGACAAGGTCAAGATCACCTTGCGCTACCGTGGCCGTGAAATGGCGCACCAGGAGATCGGCACCAAGCTTCTGGACAAGGTGAAGGCCGATGTCGCCGAGTTCGCCAAGGTCGAGCAGGATGCACGTTTCGAAGGACGCCAGGTCGTGATGGTGCTGGCGCCGCGCTGATTTGAATTCAGGATCGGACGATATGAAACGGCCCGTCAGATATCCGACGGGCCGATTTCGTTGTTTGAAAAGTCAGCCGCGCGTAGCCTGCCAGGTACCGTTACAATAGTCACCGGTGATGATGCCGCGCCACCAGCCCGCACCGTAGCTGCCTACAAGCCGGCCGCCGCCGCTGGCGTGGGACGCGCCGACCGAAACCCTGACCGCAACAACGCCCGCGCGACTAACTGATCCCGAAACCCTGCCGCCGCCGGCCGATGAAACCCGGCTGCCGATGACAGTGAAGGGAACACTGTAGCCTGAACTGCAATTGCCCCGCGTGGTGGCGAAGACTACGTTCCAGGTTCCGTCATAGGCTCGGATTGCCCTGGCCCCCCTCGCGGCTTCGGCGGTCACCGGGGCCGCCAGGACGGCTAGCGCGGCGAAAACGGGAAGCCAGCGCGCGGTGCGAAGGCCGGGAGAAGCGTCAAAACTGGCAATCGATCGCTGAAAACGGGTCATTGTTCCTACTCCGCACGGGATGTTTAACGACGTCAGCGATAGGTAGCGGCGTGGGGAGCCGCGGTTCATCATTGCCAATTGGCGCTTCCTCTGCCATAAGCCCGACCTTCATCGCCCGGCTGATCAAGGGCTGCCGTGTCGATGTCCGTGCGGGTTGGTTCGTTTTCGAAAAAACCTGAGCACTTTCAACGCTCTAACGAGCATTTTAAGCCGCAAAAGCGCCCCTCGGGCGCATTTTTCTGTGGCCGATAGGAGAGCCAAATGCCCAAGCTGAAGACCAAGTCAGGCGCTAAAAAGCGCTTCAAGGTGACTGCCACCGGCAAAGTGATGCACGCCCAGCGCGGCAAGCGCCACGGCATGATCAAGCGGACCAAGAAGCAGATTCGTCAGCTCCGCGGCACCCGCGTGCTGTTCAAGACCGACGGCGACAACGTCAAGAAGTACTTCTTGCCGAACGCCTGATCGCGCTCGCATTCCGCTAAAGCCGGCCGCGTCCGCGCGGCGATCCATCACCGATTTAAAAATTCAAGGATAGCAGTCATGTCTCGCGTCAAACGCGGTGTGACCTCTCACGCCAGGCACAAGAAAGTCTACAAGGCCGCCAAGGGTTTCCGCGGCCGCCGCAAGAACACCATTCGCGCCGCCAAGGCTGCGGTCGAGAAGGCCGGGCAATACGCCTTCCGTGACCGCAAGCGCAAGAAGCGCACCTTCCGCGCGCTCTGGATCCAGCGCATCAATGCCGCCGTGCGCCCGTTCGGCATGACCTACAGCGTCTTTATCAACGGTCTGTCGAAGTCGGGCATCACGGTCGACCGCAAGGTGCTGTCGGATCTCGCCATCACCGAGCCGGCGGCGTTCCAGGCGATCGCCGAGAAGGCCAAGGCCGCGCTCGCGGCGTAAAGGCGCTGGCGGCCTGAGCCGTCGCCCTTGGTTCTTCTGCGATGTTTGAGGTCGTTATGGCCGGGTAAAAAGCGCGAAGCGCGTCTTCGCGCTAGACGTCCCGGCCATCCAGGCCTTCCTTCTCGCAACGCTGTAAGACGTGGATGCCCGGGACAAGCCCGGGCATGACGGGCTAGGAGCATCGGCTTTAGCATCCTAGTCAAAAGGATCGCCATGACCGACCTAGCTCAACTCGAATCCCAGATTCTCGCCGATGTCGCCGCCGCCGGCGATGAAGCCGCCCTCGAAGCCGTCCGCGTCGCAGCGCTCGGCAAGAAAGGCTCGATCTCGGCTTTGCTCGCCACGCTCGGCAAGATGTCGCCGGACGAACGGAAGACGCAAGGCGCCGCCATCAATCTCGCCAAGGACAAGGTCACCCAGGCGCTTTCCGCGCGCCGCGACATCCTGAAATCGGCGGCGCTCGATGCCCGGCTTGCTTCGGAAACCATCGACGTCACGCTGCCGCTGCGCGAGGCGCCCGCGGAAGCCGGCCGCATCCATCCGCTGAGCCAGGTGTTCGAAGAGGTCAACACGATCTTCGCCGACATGGGATTTGCGATTGCCGAAGGTCCCGATATCGAGACCGACGATTACAACTTCACAAAACTGAATTTCCCCGAGGGCCATCCGGCGCGGGAAATGCACGACACCTTCTTCTTCAACCCGAAGGAGGATGGCTCGCGCATGCTGTTGCGCACGCATACGTCGCCGGTGCAGGTGCGCACGATGCTGAGCCAGCAGCCGCCGATCCGCGTGGTCTGCCCGGGCCGCACCTATCGCATCGATTCGGATGCGACGCATACGCCGCAGTTCCACCAGGTCGAGGGCCTCGTCATCGACAAGGGTTCGCATCTCGGCCACCTCAAATGGATCCTGCACGAGTTCTGCAAGGCGTTCTTCGAGGTCGACCACATCAACATGCGGTTCCGCCCGTCGTTCTTCCCGTTCACCGAGCCCTCGCTCGAGGTCGACATCCAGTGCCGGCGTGACAAGGGCGAGATCCGTTTCGGCGAAGGCGAGGACTGGCTCGAGATTCTCGGCTGCGGCATGGTGCACCCGAACGTGCTGCGCGCCTGCAACATCGATCCCGACGTCTATCAGGGCTTCGCCTGGGGCATGGGCCTCGACCGCATCGCGATGCTGAAATACGGCATCGCCGATCTCAGGCAATTGTTCGACAGCGACGTCCGCTGGCTCAATCACTACGGCTTCAAGCCGCTCGACGTCCCGACGCTCGCGGGGGGATTGAGCACGTGAACGCCGCCGAGACTGCCGTTGCGGAGAGCGCCCCCACCCTGACCCTCCCAGCGCGAGCGAAGCTCGTCGCGACCCGCGCGCGGGAGCGGGGACAAGAGAAGCAAACACCATGAAATTCACGTTCTCCTGGCTGAAGGAACATCTCGACACCGACGAGCCGCTGGAAAAGCTTGCCGACAAGCTCACCATGATCGGGCTCGAGGTCGAGAACATCGAGGACAAGGCGAAGGCGCTGGCGCCGTTTTCGATTGCGCGGGTGATTTCCGCCGAGCAGCATCCGAATGCGGATCGCCTGCGGGTGTGCATGGTCGATACCGGCGACGGCGGCGCACCGGTGCAGGTGGTATGCGGAGCACCGAATGCACGCGCCGGCCTCGTCAGCGTCTTTTCGCCGCCCGGCACGTTCATCCCCGGCAAGAACATCACGCTCGGCGTCGGCACCATCAGGGGCGTCGAGAGCCGCGGCATGCTGTGCTCGGCGGCTGAGCTCGAGATTTCCGAGGATCATGACGGCATCATGGAATTGCCGGCGGATGCGCCCATCGGCAAGGGCTATGCCGAATGGGCAGGCCTCGGCGATCCCGTGCTCGAAATCAATCTGACGCCGAACCGCCAGGACTGCACCGGCGTGCACGGCATCGCGCGCGATCTCTCCGCCGCCGACATGGGCAAGCTCATCGATCCCGGTATCAAACCGGTCAAGGGCGAATTTCCCTGCCCGGTGAAGGTGACGGTGGAAGACGCCACGTTGTGTCCGGGCTTCGCGCTACGGCTGGTGCGCGGCGTCAAGAATGGCCCCTCCCCCGAGTGGCTGCAGAAGCGGCTGACGTCGATCGGATTGCGGCCGATCAACGCGCTGGTCGACATCACCAATTTCATGACTTACGACCGCGCCCGGCCGCTCCACGTGTTCGACGCCAGGAAGGTGAACGGCAATCTCACCGTGCGCCGGGCCAAGCAAGGCGAAAGCCTGCTGGCGCTCGACGGCCGCACCTACACGCTCGATCCCGCGATCTGCGTAATCGCGGACGAGCACGGCGTCGAATCGCTGGCCGGCATCATGGGCGGCGAGACGTCCGGCTGCGACGAGAACACGACCGACGTGCTGATCGAATCGGCTTTATGGAACGAGATCAACATCGCTCAGACCGGCCGCAAGCTCGGCATCAATTCGGATGCGCGTTATCGGTTCGAGCGCGGCGTCGATCCGGCCTTCATGGTGCCGGGGCTCGAGCTTGCGACCAAACTCGTCATCGAGCTCTGCGGCGGCACGCCATCGGAGAACGTGGTCGTCGGTAACGCCTTCGGCGAGGACCGCATCATCGACTTCCCGCTGAGCGAGGTCAAACGTCTGGCGGGAATCGAAGTGTCGCTGGTCGAGATGCGGCGCATCCTAAGCCATCTCGGCTTCATGGTCGCCGGCAGCGGCCCGGTGGTGAAGGTCGCTGTCCCCTCGTGGCGCACCGATGTGCACGGCAAGGCCGACATCGTCGAGGAGATCGTGCGCATCGTCGGCGTCGACAAAGTGCCGATGACATCGTTCGAACGCGGCGACGACGCCCGCAAGCCGGTGCTGACCACGATCCAGAACCGCACCCGCCGCGCCAAGCGCGCGCTGGCGGTGCGCGGTATGGTGGAGGCGGTGACCTGGTCGTTCATTTCCAAACCGCATGCCGAATTGTTCGGCGGCGGACAGGCTGAGCTCGCGCTCGCGAACCCGATCGCCTCCGACCTCTCCGACATGCGGTCGAGCCTGCTGCCGGGCCTCGTCGCCGCGGCGCAGGCCAACGCCAACCGCGGTTATCAGGACGTCGCGCTGTTCGAGGTCGGCCAGATCTTCAAGGGCGACAAGCCCGAGAACCAGTTCGTTGCGGCCTCAGGCGTGCGCCACGGCTTTGCGTCCTCGAAAGGCATGGGTCGTCATTGGTCGGGCTCTGCCATGACCGATGCGCTCGATGCCAAGGCCGATGCGTTCGCCGTGCTCGCGGCCGCCGGCGCGCCGATGCAGGCGCTGCAGGTCGTGCAGGGCGGCGCGAGCTGGCTGCATCCCGGGCGCTCCGGCACCATCCAGATCGGCCCGCAGAACGTGCTGGGCTATTTCGGCGAGCTGCATCCGCGCACGCTGGAAGCGCTCTGTGCCGATGGCCCCTTGATGGCGTTCGAAGTCATCCTCGACCGCATTCCCGACGCCAAGAAGAAGCCGACCCGGGCCAAGCCGCCGCTTGAACTCTCCGCCTTCCAGCCGGTGTCGCGCGACTTTGCCTTCATCGTCGATCGCGGCGTAAAGGCCGGCGACATCGTGCGTGCGGCGCAGGGCGTGGATAAGAAGCTGATCACGGATGTGACGGTGTTCGACGTCTACGAAGGCAAGGGCATCGATCCGAACAAGAAGTCGATCGCGATTGCCGTGACGATCCAGCCGCGCGAAAAAACCCTGACGGACCAGGAGATCGATGCAGTGGCGACGAAGATCGTGGCCGAGGTGACGAAGAAGACCGGCGGCACGTTACGGGCATGATGCCGCATGAACCCTGCGGCGCTCATTCCGGCTGACGTCGGCATCAACGCGGCGATCGCGATCTCTGCGGTCGCCTTCATCTCGGGAACGGCGCGAGGATTTTCCGGATTCGGTTCGGCGCTGATCTTCATGCCGCTCGCCAGCTCCATCGCCGACCCGCGGCTCGTGGCCGCGCTGCTCCTGATCATCGATTTCGTCGCCGCCGCGCCGCTGCTGCCGGGCGCGTGGCAAAAGGCCGATCGCAAGGCGACCGCCATCATGGTGACAGGCGCGCTGATCGGCGTCCCGATCGGCACCTATTTCCTCAGCCGGCTCGAACCCGTGACGACGCGCTGGATCATTTCCGGCTTCGTCTTCGCACTGCTGTTGCTGTTGCTGTCGGGCTGGCGCTACCGCGGCAAGGACCACGCGGCGGTCTCGGTCGGCATCGGCGGGCTATCCGGCTTTTGCAGCGGGCTCGCCCAGACCGGCGGCCCGCCGATCGTCGGCTACTGGCTCGGCCGCCCGCTTCCGTCCGTGATCGCCCGCGCCAATATCCTGCTGTTCTTCGGCGCGTCGGATCTCTTTTCCGCCGTCAGCTACGCCGCGGCCGGACTGATCACGATGAATGCGATCCTTTTCGCGCTCGTGGTCGGCCCGGTCTATGCCGTCGGCGTCTGGTTCGGCGCCTCGCTGTTCGGCAAAGCCAGCGAAACCGTATTCCGCGCGATCTGCTACGCGCTGATCGCGGCGGCCGTTATCTTCGGCCTGCCGGCGCTGGATGGCGTGCTGCGCTGACGCTGCCTCAAGCTGCGTAGATCTGTAGGGTGGGCAAAGCGTAGCGTGCCCACCATCAAGAGCGAGATCTACGTTGGCATGGTGGGCACGCTTCGCTTTGCCCACCCTACGATTCCTGCATTAACCCATCACCAGATCGCAATACGCATAACCGTCGCGCTCGACGCGTTCGCCTGTCGTGACCATAAGCCGCCGCGAAAACATCGGCCCCGCCACCACGCAGGTGTGAAACTCACCGTTCTCGCCGCAAGCGTCGACGCCTTCGGGCAAATCGGCCAGCAAGGCCGCATCGAATGCGCGGCCGGCAAACGCCGCCGGCAACTGCTTCAGATCGACGGTGGCGATATGCGCCTCCAGCCCGCTTGCGATCATCGCCTGCGCCAGTTCCGCCGTCGGCCGTTCCCACAGCGGAAACACCGGCGTGATGCCGGTGCCCGCGAGTTTCTGTTCGCGATAGGCGCGGATATCTCTGAGAAAAAGATCGCCGAAGATCATGTGCGTGATGCCGTCAGCGACGGCCTGCGCGATCGCCTCGCCCATCCGCGTCTCGTAGATCTCGTTCGGACAGGGATAGGGGATCGGCACGATCCGCTGTGGCAAACGAGCGGCTTCGCATTGCGCCTGCAGTATCTCCTGCCGCACACCGTGGATCGATACCCGGCCGAACGTCTCGGTCACCGTGGTCAGCGCACCGACCACATCGAACTCGCCCGCGCGCATCACTTCAGACAGCGCAAAGGCCGAATCCTTGCCGCTCGACCAGGAGATCAGTGCTTTCGGGCGTGCCATCAGTTGATCGAGGATCCCTGCCCGCGCCGCCGCTGTTTCGCCGGCCGCGCCTCCGGCTCGGGATCCTTCAATGCACCGATCCGCCGCAACGCCGATTCCGCAGCGCGCTCGCCGCTTTCCCAGGCGCCGTCGATCGTACCCCATAGCGTTTCATGGGTGGCCTCGCCGGCCAGATAGATGCAGCCGAACGGTTCGGCCAAAGCCTTTCGCGAGGACTGCCCGCCGGGCCCGGCCGCCGACATCGCGCCGAGCGCGAACGGCGCGGCGTTCCAGCGCGTCGCGCTCGACTTCTTCACCGCGGCCGCAGCCTCGCTGCCGTACAGTTTCGTCAGCCATTCCACCGCAAACGCCACCATGGCCTTCTCGCCCTGCGCGGAGAGATCGCGGCCGAACGAACCGCCGACGTCTATCGTGCAGAGCGACGACCCGCCGATATTGGCTGATATCAGCGCTGTCTTCGTCGAATTGCTCTGTTCGATAACGACGTCGTCACGGGCGAGGCCCAGCGGATTGCCCGCCATCTGCAGCGCGATCCGGTCGTAGCTGCCGAGGCTCAGTTTCGAAGCCGCGTCGAGCATACGCTTCGGGATATCAGGCGCGAACTTGATATTGCCGGCGGCCAGCACGTTGGTCGACGCAGTGACCACCGCGGCACGCGCGGTGATCCTTCCCGCCGGCGTTTCCACGCTGACATCGCGGTTGCTCCAGACAATGCGATTGGCCGGTGTCGACAGCGACAGCGGCACCTGCTCGCCGAGCTTTGCGATCAGCGTGCCCAATCCCTGACGACAGCCGATCGCGGTATTGCGATCCTGCGCGCGGGCCTTGTCGCCGACGGAGACATCTTTCAAATCCTTGCCCGCGAAACTGGCGCCCAGCACAAATTCCACCGTGTCGGCCCAGTCGCCGAGGTCCTTCGGCAGCACGGAGGCACAGGAGACGTCGAACCGCCGCGCGGCGTCGTCGATCGCGCGATTGGCGCGAACCAGCGCGGCGAGAAATTGCTCGGTCTCGCCGGCGCGGGCGTTGCGGCGGCCGATGCGGATCTTCTGGCCCGAGGGCGCGGTCGTGATCTCGAGGCCGGCTGCGCGCGCCAGCTTGATCATCGGATTGGTCTCGGGATTGTGCATCCAGCGCGCGCCGCGATCGAACGGCACCTCGAAGGTCGAACTATCAGTCTGGCAGCGGCCGCCGATCTGGCTCGCCGCCTCCACCACGATCACCTTGCGGTTCGCCGCCATGATCCGCCGCGCCGCAGCAATGCCGGCCGCACCCGCGCCGATCACCACAACGTCAGCTTCCCGCGGCAGCGGCGCGGCCCCCGCACGCCCCCCGCAAAAAACCGGAATAGCTGCCAGACCAGCGGACGCCGACAGGAAGGTGCGGCGGGTCATTGTCATGTCATGGTTTCCGGAACCTGAAAGGAGCGAGAACAGCTAGCGAACTGTGCCGCATCTCACGTAACGCAGCAACACTCATGGTAAATCAATCATGATTGATCCGTTTGGCGCATGAACTAAATTGAAACGGCTTGCGACCATGATAAGGAAACAAAAAAAGCGGGAGAAAAGCCGCTCTGGGGGAGTTTCATGGGCGTAATGCTCGATACGATCGGCCAGGTGATTGCGGGCTACCTGCAGAAGGAAGTCCCGGGCTATGAGCCGTTCACACCCAGCGACCCCGAGCATCTGCGCGGCGTCATCGAGCCCGGCGACGTGCTGCTGGTCGAAGGCAACAACCGCATCTCCGGCATCATCAAATACCTGACACAGTCCACCTGGTCGCACGGTGCGCTTTACGTCGGCCCGGTCGACGGCGCGTTCGAACCCGACGGCGAGCCGCACGTCCTGATCGAGGCCAATATCGGCGAAGGCGTGACCTCGGCGCCGCTGTCGAAATATTATCCCTATCACACCCGGCTCTGCCGCCCGATCGGCCTGTCCTATGAGGACCGCACCACGGTGTGCCGCTACGCCATCAACCGGATCGGCTTCGGCTACGACACCAAGAATATCGTCGACCTGATGCGTTATTTGATCCCGCTGCCGGTGCCGCAGCGCTGGCGCCGCCGCATGATCGCGTTCGGCTCCGGCGATCCCACCAAAATCATCTGCTCGGCGCTGATCGCGCAGGCGTTCGACGCCGTGCGCTACCCGATCCTGCCCAAGATCACGCGTGCCGCCTCAAGAAAGGCCCGGCGCGAGATCCTGCATATCCGCGATTCCTCGCTCTACATGCCGCGCGATTTCGACATCTCGCCCTATTTCGAAATCGTCAAACCCACCATCGTGCACGGCTTCGACTACACGGCCCTGCATTGGGCCGACAAGCAGAAGCCGCTCCAGGAGGTAGCGGGCGAATTCGGTGTGTTTCCAGAGGTCAAGTCGCCGCCGCTTGTTCCTGAAGAGATTGACCAAGAAGCGCCGCTTCCGGCTGAAGAAGTGACGGTTGAAGAAGTGGCCTGCGAAACGATGATGATCGAACGCGTCACCGTCTCGGAACATTATCTCGCTGTCGAATACGTCCCGGTCCGCGCGCCGGAGCGGCGCATGAAGCCGCGCGAGATCGTGGCGTAGGGGCAAGAATTCGTAGCCCGGATGGAGCCAACGGGGCTACACGATTCCCTAAAACCTCCCCGCCAGCGTCAGCCGCACCGCCAGCGGCTCGGCCGGATGCACATGCCGGTCCGCGACGCCGCCGATCGGTTCGCCCGGCAACCGCGACAGATAGTAATACTCGATCTGGTTGGTCCGCGCGTTGAAGAGATTGAGCACGTCGAGCTGCAGTTTTAAACCATTGTCGAAGCGGTAGCCGGCTCGTGCGTTGAAGATCAGCGACGCCAGCGAACGGACGCTATCGTCCTCAATCAGCGGACGCGGGCCGAAATAGCGCGCCTTCAATGCACCAAACCAACCAGTCTCGCTGCCCAAGGTGATTGCGCCGCTCGCGATCCACGCCGGCGCGCCCGGGATGAAATTGCCGGCGGCATCGAAATCGGTGAAGCGCGCGCGGGTATAGGCAACGTCCAGATCGAATGATAGCCACGGCTTCGGCTTGTATTGGTTCACCCACTCCACGCCAACCCGGCGGCTCGGCCGGCTGGCCTCAGTGGTGCCGGCGTCGCCCACGAACAGCAGTTCGGAGTCGAAATCGAGTACAAAGACAGCGACCGAGCTTGTGAGTCCCTCGATCGCTTTCGTGCGGAAGCCAAGCTCGGCGCCCTTCGATCGCACCAATAGCGGCACGCGATCCTGCGGCGTCACCTTGTCGATCGGATCGACCGTGATCGTCGCGCCGCGGATGTCATTGCTGTGCAGGCCGTAGCCGGCATTGCCGTAGAACTCAGTCTTGTACCAGGGGCCAAGCACGATGCCGGCTTTCGGGCTCGTTATCGTCGCCTGGGCATTGCCTGAATTTTCCGGCGTGTCGCTGAGGACGCGGCCGGCGAAAACGTCCTCGCGGATGCCAACAGTGGTGCGCAGCCAGTCGTTCCAGCGCGTCGTTGTGTCGGCCCAGATGCCGACATTGCCTTCCTGCACGCGGTCCTCGCGCACGGTCGAAAGCACCGCACGCTGCTCCGTCTTGAACAGACCGACATGGATGTCGTCGTAGCGGCTTTGCATTCCGACGCGGGTTTGCGTCTCGAAGCCGCCAAACCGCCAATCGAAGGCATGCCGTGCGTCGAAGCCACCAAGGGTGCGGCGATCGAGCTGGTTGAACTGGTCGCCATTGACGGGATTATCGAGGAAATAAGTGAAGTTGTTGAAGAGCTGCAGGTCGGAGCGCACGACGTAGGCGTTGACCTTGCTCTGGCCGTACTCGCTCGATTGCGCCCAATTGCCGGACAGGCTGAAGCGGCTGGCCGTCCCGCCATCGGTGGGATCAAGCGAGCCGAAGCGGCCGATGATGCCCTGATCGATGGCGCGCTGCGCCACCTGGTCGGTCGAATTCCAGCCGTTGGAATAAGCCATCGCGGTCAGCGTGAGCCCATCGGTCGCGGTGCCCTGGCTGTAGCGCAGCACGCCGTTCATTTTCCGCACATTGTCCGGAACGTCCCACGGCCCATCGTATTTGATGCTCTCGACCGCCGCGAGCATCGTGCCCGCGCCGACCGCGGTCGATCCCGCCGCCACGCCGCGCCGGTAATCGAAGCTGCCAAATGTGACCTCGGCTAGATTTTTCGGCAGCTTGTTAAGGTAGTCGATCGCGACGGACCCGGCGGAGCTGAAATCGCCCACATCGGCGTAGTACGGACCCTTGCGGACATTCACCGATTGAATCAGCTCAGGGATCAGGAAGTTGATATCGGCGTAGCCCTGCCCGTGGCCATGCGTTGGCACGTTGACAGGCATGCCGTCGACCTTGATGGAGAGATCTGTCCCGTGGTCAAGGTTGAAGCCGCGTAGGAAATACTGATTGGCTTTACCTTCTCCGGAATGCTGGGTGACGATCAGACCGGGCACGACTTCCAGCGCCTCGCCGACACGCACGAATGGCACTGCGTTCACCTGTTCGCCGGTAAAGCTTATCGCGCTGGCGGCGGTGGGCTGCAGGGCGGCGGCGCCATCGGATGAAGTGCCGGGCGTGACGCCGCCTGCGCCCGCGGTGACCGGCTGGTTCGAGCGAACGGCGGTTCTGCTCCGCGCACCACGATTTTGCGGCTGTTTTGGCCGAGCGATCCGCTTGGGCGGCGTTGCGTTGGGAGCCGTGATGGTCACCGGTGGAAGCTGGTCAGGCTGAGACGCCGTCCACTCCTGCCCCTCGGCGGGGAGCATCAGAACGGCAGAAGAAGCCGTAGCGGAAAATATCCGCAACAAGACCCTGCGCACCGCCATGCCCCCGCATGTTTACTGCTACAAGTCTGAGAGCAACTGCACCATACCCAACCCGACATTCGCTAGCAAGGACAGTATGACGATACAATAGAAATATCATACCGGGACCAACACGGAAATCAGGATGCAACGGATCACCATCACCATTGAAGACGATCTGCTCGCCGAGATCGATGCGGCGGCGGAAGCCCGCGGCTATCAAAACCGCTCCGAGATCATCCGCGATCTCGCCCGCGCCGGACTGCAGCAAAGCGCCGAGGACGCAACTCCTTCAGGCCAATGCGTCGCTGCCCTAGTCTATGTCTACGATCACGCCGCGCGCGACCTGTCGAAACGGCTGGTGCAGAATTTCCACGGCCGCCACGATCTGTCGCTGGCGACGCTCCATGTCCATCTCGACGACGACTCCTGCATGGAGGTGACGGCGCTGAAGGGAGGGAGCGGCGAGGTCCGGCACTTTGCCGACCACATCATCGCCGAGCGCGGCGTGCGCTACGGCCGCGTGGTGATGATCCCGACGGCATCCGACAAGAAACCGAAGGCGCGCAAGCACGGCCACGACTAGCGTGGAGGCAAGAAGGCGTAGCCCGGATTACCTGTCTGAACGGCCGATCACGGCCATCAGCTCCGCGATCTTTTCCCGCTGATCGGCCTTGTTGCCGCTGGTGATCGCGTGCTCGACGCAATGCGACACATGATCCCGCAAGACCTCTTCCTCGACACGCCGCAGCGCGGCCCGCACGGCTGATATCTGCGTGACGATGTCAATGCAGTAGCGATCCTCCTCGACCATCTTGGACAGGCCGCGGACCTGGCCCTCGATCCGGCTGAGGCGCTTTTGGCAGGAAGCCTTGATGTCTTTTCGCATGCGGCCTATATACCCCTACGGGGTATAGGTTTCAAGGACCGAGCGGATGATGAACAAGAATGAAAACGCCGAGCGAAACGGCGCGTCAAAGAGCGCCTGCTGCGACCACGCCAGTCACAGCCAGCACGATCATCACACCCACACCGCTGCAACCCTCCGCGATCCCGTCTGCGGCAT
This sequence comes from Bradyrhizobium algeriense, assembly GCF_036924595.1. NCBI lineage: Bacteria > Pseudomonadati > Pseudomonadota > Alphaproteobacteria > Hyphomicrobiales > Nitrobacteraceae > Bradyrhizobium > Bradyrhizobium algeriense. The sequence goes on from NZ_JAZHRV010000001.1 coordinate 7,151,913, forward strand.
GAGCGTCGACCCCGCGACCAGCAAGCACCGCTTCGACTACCGCGGCGAGACCTTCCATTTCTGCTCGGCCGGCTGCCGTACCAAATTCGCCGCCGATCCCGTCTCCTATCTGGAAAAGGACAGCAGGCCGAAGGCCGCGGTGCCGGAAGGCGCCATCTACACCTGCCCGATGCATCCCGAGATCCGCCAGGTCGGCCCCGGAAGCTGCCCGATCTGCGGCATGGCGCTGGAGCCGGAGGTCGCGAGCCTCGATGCGCCGCCCAATCCGGAACTCGCCGACATGACGCGCCGCTTCTGGATCGGCCTCGTGCTCGCGCTGCCGGCCGTCGTCCTGGAAATGGGCGGGCACCTCGTCGGCGGCCATGGCTTCCTCGATCCGACGCTGTCGAACTGGATCCAGTTAGCGTTTGCCACGCCGGTGGTGCTCTGGGCCGGCTGGCCGTTCTTCGTGCGCGGCTGGCAATCGCTCGTCACGCGCCATCTCAACATGTTCACGCTGATCGCTGTCGGCACCGGCGTGGCCTATGTCTACAGCGTCATCGGCACCGTCGCGCCCGGAATCTTCCCGTCGACCTTCCGCGGCCATGGCGGCGCGGCCGCCGTCTATTTCGAATCCGCGGCCGTCATCACCGTCCTCGTGCTGCTCGGCCAGGTGCTCGAACTTCGCGCGCGAGAGGCGACATCAGGCGCGATCAAGGCGCTGCTGCAGCTCGCGCCGAAAACCGCGCGCCGGATCGGCGATGACGGCGCCGATCACGAGGTGGAAATCGATACGCTTGCAGTTGGCGATCATCTGCGCGTGCGCCCGGGCGAGAAGGTGCCAGTCGACGGCGTCATCCTCGAAGGCCGCTCCTCGCTCGACGAATCGCTGGTGACCGGCGAATCCATGCCCGTCACCAAGGAGCCGGGCGGCAAGGTGATCGCAGGTACGCTCAACCAGTCCGGCGGCTTCGTCATGCGCGCCGAAAAAGTCGGGCGCGACACGCTGCTTTCCCAGATCGTCAAGATGGTGGCGGATGCGCAGCGTTCCCGCGCGCCGATCCAGCGGCTGGCCGATCAGGTTTCCGGCTGGTTCGTGCCTATCGTCATCCTCGTCGCGCTGCTCGCGTTCGGCGCCTGGGCCTGGTTCGGGCCGGAGCCACGCATGGCGTTCGGCCTGGTCGCCGCCGTCAGCGTGCTCATCATCGCCTGTCCCTGCGCACTCGGCTTGGCTACGCCGATGTCGATCATGGTCGGCGTCGGGCACGGCGCACAGGCCGGCGTGCTGATCAGGAACGCCGAAGCGCTCGAGCGCATGGAGAAGGTCGACACGCTGGTGGTCGACAAGACGGGAACGCTGACCGAGGGCAAGCCGAAGGTGGTCGCCATCGTACCGGCAGACGGATTTGAGGAAGCCGGCATTCTGCGGCTGGCCGCGACCGTCGAGCGCGCCAGCGAACATCCGCTGGCTGACGCCATCGTACGGACGGCCAAAGAGCGCAATCTCGATTTAGGCAAGGTGGAAGAGTTCCACTCGCCGACCGGCAAGGGCGCCACCGGCAAGGTCGACGGCAAGGCGATCGTGCTTGGCAATGCGAACTTCCTGCAGTCGCTTGGCATCGACGCACATTCATTGAACGATAAGGGCGAACGTCTGCGCGGCGACGGCGCGACCGTGATCAACATGGCGGTCGACGGCAAACTTGCGGGATTGTTTGCCATCGCCGACCCCGTGAAAGCGTCGACACCGGACGCGCTGAAGGCGCTGGCGGCTGATGGCATCAAGGTCATCATGCTCACGGGCGACAACAGGACCACGGCGAATGCCGTCGCGCGGAGCCTCGGCATCGCCGATGTCGAGGCGGAGGTGCTGCCCGACCAGAAGAGCGCTGTCGTGGCCAAGCTCCAGAAGGCCGGAAAGGTCGTCGCGATGGCCGGCGACGGCGTCAACGATGCGCCGGCGCTCGCCGCCGCCGAAGTCGGCATCGCCATGGGCACCGGCACCGATGTTGCGATGGAGAGCGCTGGCATCACGCTGCTGAAGGGCGATCTGGTCGGCATCGTCCGCGCCCGGCGGCTCTCTCAGGCGACGATGAGTAATATCCGGCAGAATCTGTTCTTCGCCTTCATCTACAACGCCGCCGGCATCCCGATCGCCGCGGGCATTCTTTATCCCGCGTTCGGCCTGCTGCTGTCGCCGATCATCGCCGCTGCGGCGATGGCGCTGTCTTCGGTGAGCGTCGTCGGCAATGCGCTACGGCTAAGGATGACGCGGCTGTAAGTTCACGCCGCCCTGGCTGCCGTCCCGCGCGGCAAGCCTGCGCGCGCCAGTCCGCCATACAGCGCCTCGCCCGGCATTTCCGATTTCAGGATCGCGCGCACCGCGACCAGCTTCTCGATATCAATCCCGGTGGCAAATCCCTTGCTCTCGCACAGGAACACCAGGTCCTCGAACACCACATTCCCGGTGGCGCCCGGCGCGAACGGGCAACCGCCGAGGCCGCCCAGCGATCCATCCAGCACGCGCGCGCCGGCATCGAGCGCGGCGGAGGCGTTGGCGATGCCCATCCCTCTTGTGTCGTGCAGGTGAATGCAGATCGGCTTTGAGCCTGCGATCTTCACCGCAGCCGCCGTCAGTTCACCGACCTGCCTCGGCCCGGCATAACCAACCGTGTCGGCAATCGCGACCATGTCGACGCCGGCCTCGAACAGCTTTTCCGTCAGCCGCAGCACTTCCTTGGGATCCACGGCCCCGACGATCGAACAGCCCAACGCCATCGAAATCGCGGAGTTCACCACCGGCTTGTGCGCGCTGGCGTCGCGCAGCTCACAAAGCCGCCTGACGTTGGCAATCGCTGACTCGCGTGAGCGGTTGGCGTTGGCCTGGCTGTGTTCTTCCGTGGCCGAGACCACCGTCGCCACTTCGGCGACGCCGGAGGCCAGCGCCTCGTTGACCCCACGCTCGTTCAGCGTCAGCGCGATGCCGTAGGCGCCGGGCAGCGAGGCCACGGTCCCGATGATGTCGCGCACGTCGGCGAATTGCGGAAAGGTCTTTGCCGGCAGGAACGAGCCGACCTCGAAGTGCCGCACGCCCGCGGCATATTCATCGCGCATCCAGCGCTGTTTGGCGGAGGTCGACGGAAATGCCTTCACGAGCTGCAGGCCGTCGCGCAGGCCCACCTCGCGCAGGATGATTTTGCTGTCGGGATAGAGTTCCTGGACACGGGTCATGGCAGCCTCATGCGGCGTTGTGTTTGGAAGACGGGTCTTGCTTGTCGAGTTCAGCGCGAACGGCTTCGGTATCGGCGCCCAGTACCGCCACCTTCAGCCCTTCGCCGATATTGCCGCCGTTCCACTCCACCGGCAACGCTGGAACGCGGAACGGCGCGCCGTCGGCATTGAAATTCCGCACCAGGCCGCCGGGACGCAGCACATGCGGGTCCTGCAGCAGATCCTCGGGGCGGTTGATCGGCGAATAGGCGATATTCAACGCATCGAGCTTTGCCGACAGATCAGCGATCTTCCAGCCTTTGATCACTTCGGCAACGCGCGGAATGATTCTCCCACGCGCCAGAATGCGGTCTGTGGTGTTGCGCAGGCTCGGGTCGTCGGCAAATTCCTGCAGTCCGAACTCGCGGCAGAAACTCCACCAATGGCCCTCGGTGACGACGCCGATGAACATGCGCTCGCCGTCCGCTGTGTCGAAGATGTCGTAGATCGGCCAGGCGTGCTCGCGCTCCGGCATCGAGCGCGGCTTCCTGCCGGTCATCTCATATTCGACCATGTGTTGCGCGACCAGGAACAGGCAGTTCTCGAACAGGCCGATGCGGATGTTGGCGCCGTCCCTCTTGCCGCCCCGCTTCTCGTAAAGCGCGGCGAGAATCGCAATCGCGCCAAACATGCCGCCCATGATGTCGTTGGCGGAGGAGCCGATGCGTTGCGGCTTCTCGCGCGTCCCGGTCATGGCGGCGAGCCCCGACATCATCTGCACGACCTCGTCCAGCGCCGGCCGATGCTCGTACGGACCGGAGAGAAAACCCTTGTGACCAGCGACAATCAGATGCGGGTGTCTGCGGCGCAACTCCCTGGTGCCGAGCCCCTGTTTCTCGAGCTGGCCGTCGCGAAAATTTTCCACGAACACGTCGGCGCTTTCGAGCAGCCGATGCAGGATTTCGAGATCCTCCGCCTTGGCTAAATCAAGCACGACGCTGCGTTTGCCGCGGTTGAACAGCGGAAAGAACGAGGTTCCCATACCGCCAAGAGAACGTGTCTTGTCGCCCACCGGCGGCTCGACCTTGATGACCTCAGCGCCCAGTTGCGCGAGGATCATGCCGCAGGTCGGGCCCATCACCATATGGGTCATCTCAACGACCCTCACGCCGTCAAGCGGCAATCCCGTTCCGGTCATCGTGTGTCTCTCTCCGTAGCCGTCTTTTGACGCTCAACCTAGGCCTTCGACGGCCCTTGGGAAGGCACAATCTGTCAGACGCTGCCATTCGCTGCCGCATAACGCCGGCGCCGCCCCACGACCGGGCCAAAACCGGCACTTGTCGAACGGCTCGCGTATATCTACCTCTCGCGAAGGTTTTCACGAGAGGTTGAACCGCCATGTTGGACGCCGCCGTCAAGGCGCTTTCGCAGATCCTGTCGCCGCCGATGCGCACCATCCTGTGGCGCTCGATCGGGCTGGCGCTGGTGCTGATTACGGTGCTGGCCATCGGCTTGCAGCGCGGGTTGAGTTGGTTCGCCGAATACGGCGAGGGCTGGGCCGAAGCGATGCTGGGGCCGGGCTTCCACACGTCGCTCAACATCCTTTCCTGGATCATCTCGATCGCGGCCGGGCTCGGCGTCGTGCTCGGCGGCATTTTCCTGATGCCGGCGGTGACCTCGCTGGTGGCGAGCGTGTTCGTCGACGACGTCGCCGAGCATGTCGAGCGCGAACATTATCCGGCGGAGCGCCCCGGCGACGCGCTGCCGCTCGGCGTCGCGATCCCCGAGGGCATCAAGACGGCGCTGCTGACCATTTTGGTCTATCTGATCGCGCTGCCCTTTGTGCTGTTCGCCGGCGCGGGCTTCCTGATCTTCTTCATCGCCACCGCCTGGCTGTTGGGGCGCGAATATTTCGAACTCGCGGCGATGCGTTTCCGCTCGCCCGCTGAAGCCAAGGCGATGCGCAAGGACAATGCGGCGACCGTGTTCACCGCGGGCCTGTTCATCGCAGCTTTTGTCTCGATCCCAATCGTCAACCTGGCGACGCCATTGTTCGGCATGGCCTTCATGGTCCACATGCACAAGCGCCTCTCCGGCCCGCGGCCGGAACTGATCGAGCCGGCGCGGCGGCAGGAAATATCGGCACGCTGATCGGCGCCGTTCATTGCGACACGGTCACCCCGCACTTCCGCAGCACATTTTTCGCGAAACCGAACGGTGCCGGCGTGAAGGGGCCCGGCGGCGCGCGGGTGATCAGGGCGACGAAGAACAGTGCCGCCATTGCCAGCCAGAAGCACAGCCAAAATCCGTCGATATAGGCGAGCACGTTGGCTTCGCGCTGGACCCGCGCCGACAACGTCCCAAGCGCCCGCGCCAGGGCGGCGCCCACGCCATGGCTGGCAAAATAGTCCCCGAGTTGCTTGAGCAGGCGCGTCACGTCGAGGCTGCCGCTTTGGATGTGCAGCCCGAGATAATTGGAATGGATCTGCTCGCGCACGCGCAGCCAGGTGCCCATCAGCGCCACGCCGATCTCGGCGCCGCCGAGCCGCATGATCTGGATATAGGCGGCGAATGACGTCGCGCGGGTCGGGTCGGAATTGGACAGCGCGAGGATGATGATCGGCAACAGCGTGAGTGCCTGCCCGATCGACTGCAGGATCACGATGCCGACGAAATCGCCGCGTGCCCAGTCATGAGTCAGTTGCGTTCCCCACAGATTGGCGGCAGCGAACGCCGAAAAACCGAGGACCACCACGGCGCGCGCATCGAAATGCCGAAGCAGGACGATCGAGAATGGCACCAGCACCACCATGGGCAAGGCGCCGAAGGTCAAGAGCAGAACGCCGCTTTGTTCGGGCCGCATCAGGCCCACAACGCTGAGAAAATTCGGTACCAGCGACGAGTTGGAGAGGCTGGTCAAGGTATACAGCAGGATGACGACCAGCGAGAGCCCGACATTGCGCGAGAACAGCACGTTGACGTGCGCCCAGGGTTGGCGAACCAGCATCTCGTTGATCAGAAAGGCGATGAACAGCGCAGCCCCGGCGAGCAACAGCGCCATCACCGTGCCCGATTCCAGCCAGTCCAGACGATTGCCCTGATCGAGACCGGCATAGATCATCGAGACGGAGGTGCCGAGCAGCAGCATCCCGCCCCAATCAGCGTGCCTCAGCAGGTCGCGGTTAACAGGTTCGCTGGGCGTGCCGAGATAGATCATCAGGCCCATCAGTGGCGCTATCACCACGCCCTGCCAGTACAGCCACTGCCATCCCAGATGGTCGACATAGAAGCCGACCAGCGAGGTGGAGGTGTCGAGCGCGAACCCGACCCTGATCGAATAGATCGAGATCGCCGGCAGCCACCATTTGATCGGCAAATTGCGCAAGATGATCATCAGCGTCGCCGGCACGAAGGTGCCGAGCAGCATGCCATGCACGATGCTGAGCGCGATCAGCGTGAGGTAATCGTGCACGAACGGGATCACCAGCGAGATCAGGGCATAAACCAGGCTCGGAATGCCGAGCACGCGGCGCATCCCGAACACGGTCGCAAGCCACGCCACCGCCGGCGCGACGAATATCTGCGAGCCGATGCCCGCGGTAGAGAGCCAGGCGCCCTCGTCGAAGCCGAGCGAGAACGCGCCGCGCAGATCAGGCAGGCCTACCGACGTCAGCCGGCTGTCGAAGTTCGCCAGAAACGCACCGAGCAGCACCGCGCCGACCGCGAACAGCGGCCGCGGCGCGATCCCGCCGCGCGAAACCGGTCCGCGGTCGAGGTCATTTTCCGCCATCCGTGCCCGCCTGGCCGGTATTGATATGGGTGACGACGGACATCCCGGGCAGCAGGCGCTCCAGCAGCGGCTGGTTCTTGTCCAACTGAATCCGGACCGGGACGCGCTGAACCACCTTGGTGAAATTGCCGGTGGCATTGTCCGGCGGCAGCAACGCGAATTGCGAACCGCTCGCCGGCGCAATCCGCTCGACGCGACCGCGCAGTTTTTCGTTCGGGAAACTGTCGACGCTGATCTCGACGGGCTGACCGGGTTCGACCTGGGTCAACTGCGTTTCCTTGTAATTGGCGATCACATAGACGTTCGGCAGCGGCACGACGTTGATGAGGTTGGTGCCGATATTGACGTAATCGCCCGGCTGCACCTGCCGCTCGCCGGTGACGCCATCGAACGGCGCCACGATTTTGGTGTAGCCGAGCTTGAGTTTGGCCGCGGCCAGCGTCGCCTTGGCGCCCTCGAGGTCGGCGGCACGCTGCTTCTTGGTGCCCGACAGCACGTCGAGCTGGTGACGTTGCGCGGCGATGACGGCACGGCTCGCGCGCACGTCCGCCTGCGCCTTGGCAAAGGCCGCAGTCGCCTGTTCGAGCTTCTGGCGCGTTCCGGATTCGGTCTGCGACAGCGACTGCTGGCGCTCCTGTTCCTGACGCGCCTCGACCTCCTGGGCGGCCGCGGATACGAGCTGAGCTTCGGCCTGTGCAATTGTCGCGTATTGCAGTTCGACCTGATTGCTCAGATTGTCGAGGGCTGCCTGCGCGGCGGCGACGCTGGCCTCGGCCTGTGCGACCTGAGCCGCGTAATCGGCAGGATCGATCTGCACCAGCAAATCGCCAGCCTTGACGCGCTGGAAATCCTTCACTGCGACCGTAATCACCTCGCCGGCGACCCGGCTGCTCAACCGCGTGAGCTCGGCACGAACATAGGCATCGTTGGTGGTCTGGATCGTGGCGCTGCCAACCCAGGCATCCCAGCGCACCGTCGCCAGCGCGATAAAGACCAACGCCGTCAGCACCGCAAACAATGGAATCGTGAAGCGGCCCCAGAAGCCGCTTACCGCCGGCGACGGCTTCGGAGCTAGCGCGAGCGGCGGAGATGGGGTCCGATTTGCGGGTGGCGGACTCGTTTGATCCTGCTCGCTCACAGCGACGCCCTCAATTACGTTCCCGAGAGCCGGATTAAGACCCTCACGACATGACAACGATCATGCCTCAGACCGTCTTCTCCGGCCAACGGCAAAGATCGTTGATCAGGCATACCTCGCAGCGCGGCTTGCGGGCGAGACATGTGTAGCGCCCGTGCAGGATCAGCCAGTGATGGGCGTGCAGCATGAATTCAGACGGGATCACCTTCTCCAGCCCGAGTTCGACCTCAAGCACGTTATTGCCGGGCGCCAGCCCGGTGCGGTTGCCGACGCGGAACACATGGGTATCCACTGCCATGGTGTGTTCGCCGTAGGCCATGTTGAGCACGACATTGGCGGTCTTGCGCCCGGCGCCGGGCAGCGTCTCGATCTCGGCCCGGGTGCGCGGCACCTCACCGCCGAATTCGGCGATCAGTTTTTCCGAGAGCGCGATGACGTTCTTCGCCTTGTTGCGATAGAGCCCGATGGTCTTGATGTACTCGCGCACTTTCTCTTCACCGAGCTCCAGCATCTTCTCCGGCGTATCGGCGACCGCAAACAGCGCGCGCGTCGCCTTGTTGACGCCGGCGTCGGTAGCCTGCGCCGACAGCACGACCGCCACCAGCAGCGTATAGGGATTGAGATGTTCGAGTTCGCCCTTCGGCTCCGGATTGGCTTTGCGAAATCGGCTGAAGACCTCGTGGATCTCGGCCGGCGTCCAGGGTTTCGGCTTGGCTGACTGCTTCGCCACACGCTTCGGCACCGCCTTGGCGGCCTTCTTTGCCACTTTCTTCGGCACCGACGGAACGCTGGATTTTTTTGCGCTGATAGAGCGGGTGATTTTGGCCATGATCGGGATATACTGATACGCGATGACCGCAGGCAACGACTTTGATCCCCCGCTTGACCCGCCGACGCTGTTTTCGGCGCGGGTGACGCCGCATCGCTCGCTCAACCGCACCGGCTTTTTGGTGCTGATGACGTTCATCGGCATCGTCAGCTTTGTCGCCGGCGTCGCGTTCTGCCTGATGGGCGCGTGGCCGGTGTTGGGGTTTTTCGGCCTCGATGTACTGGTGATCTACTGGGCGTTCCGGATCAATTTCCGCAGCGCTGACGCCACCGAGGATATCGTGGTGACGCCATCGGAATTACGCGTGCGGCGGGTCAGCCATCGCGGCCGTCTGATCGAATGGTCGTTCAATCCGCTCTGGGTCCAGCTCGAACAGACCGGCGACCCCGAATTCGGCATCGAGCGGCTTTATCTGGTCTCCCGCGGCCGCCGGGTTTCGGTCGGCTATTTCCTCGGACCAGACGAAAAAGCTAGCTTTGCCAAAGCCTTACTGGCTGCGTTGCAGACCGCCAAGCGCGGTATCACATACAATCCGGTCGCGTAGGCTCTCTTTTTTGACGCGTTTTCTTCACGCGAACCGGTTCCCACTTCGCTCGAAAACGCTACGTTGTCAGAAATCGGGTGGTTTGGACCGCGCATGAGCCCTAAATCAGACCCCATGATGATATCAGCCATACATGACCAACGCTTGGCCAGGCCAGGCCACCAGAGCGCCGCGCTCCGCGACTACGACTCCGTGCGCCGCGCCATCGCCTTCATCTCCGAGCACTGGCGCACGCAGCCGACCATCGAGTTGATGGCGGACGCTGCCGCCGTGACGCCGGATGAGCTGCACCATCTGTTCCGCCGCTGGGCCGGGCTGACGCCAAAGGCATTTATGCAGGCGCTCACCCTGGACCATGCGAAAGGCTTGCTGCGCGATTCCGCCAGCGTGCTCGATGCCGCGCTCGATTCAGGGCTCTCGGGCCCGGGCCGGCTGCATGACCTCTTTGTCACCCATGAAGCGATGTCGCCGGGCGAATGGAAGAATGGCGGCGCCGGCATGACGCTGCGCTACGGATTCCACGCTTGCCCATTCGGCACCGCGATCGTGATCGCCAGCGACCGCGGACTGGCGGGGCTTGCCTTCGCCGATCCCGGCGAGGAACCGACGGCGTTTGCCGACATGAAGCGGCGCTGGCCCAACGCGACCTATGTCGAGGACCACGACGGCACCACTGACCTCGCGCAACGCATCTTCGATACGCGGCTTTGGCGGCCGGACCAGCCGCTCCGCGTGGTCCTGATCGGCACCGATTTCGAGGTGCGGGTGTGGGAGACGCTGCTGAAAATTCCGATGGGCCGCGCGGTCTGCTATTCCGACATCGCGAACAAGATCAAGAACCCGAAAGCCTCGCGCGCTGTCGGCGCCGCGGTCGGAAGAAATCCGGTGTCGTTCGTGGTGCCCTGCCACCGCGCGCTCGGCAAGGGCGGCGCGCTGACCGGCTATCACTGGGGCATCACGCGCAAGCAGGCGATGCTGGGCTGGGAAGCGGGACAGGTGGGATTGCATTGACTTCGTAGAGTGGGCAAAGCGAAGCGTGCCCACCATTCAGTCGTCGTCGGGATAGATGGTGGGCACGGCGCTAACGCGCCTTTGCCCACCCTGCACGCCCGAACTCAAGCCGCCAGATCGACCTTCGTCGCCACCGTCGAATCCGCATTGAGCCGGTAGATCACCGGCACGCCGGTTGCGAGTTCGCGTTTCAAAATCTGCTCGGGCGTGAGCTTCTCCAGCACCATGATCAGCGCGCGCAGCGAATTGCCGTGGGCGGCGATCAGCGTGCGCTGTCCGCGCAGCACGCCGGGCAAAATCTCCTGCACGTAATACGGCAGCGCGCGCGCCAGCGTGTCCTTCAGGCTTTCGCCACCGGGCGGCGGCACGTCGTAGGAGCGGCGCCAGACCAGCACCTGGTCCTCGCCCCATTTCTTGCGGGCGTCATCCTTGTTGAGCCCGGAGAGGTCGCCGTAATCGCGTTCGTTGAGCGCGAGGTCCTTCGTCGTCGGCAGTCCGGTCTGCCCGATCTCGGCGAGCATCAGTTTCAGCGTATGCTGGGCGCGCGTCAGGTCCGAGGTAAAGGCAACGTCGAACGTCAACCCTTGCGCCTTCAGTTTGCGGCCGGCCTCCTTGGCCTCAGTAATGCCCTGTTCGGTGAGGTCAGGGTCCTTCCAGCCGGTGAACAGGTTTTTCAGATTCCATTCGCTCTGCCCGTGACGCACGAGCACAAGAAGACGTTCGCTCATTGGGTGGATTTTCCGTTGTTCGATTTCTAGAAGTCGGCAAGCCCGAGCACGTCGGTCATCGTATAGAAGCCCGGCTTCCTGCCGTGCGCCCACAGCGCGGCTTTCACCGCACCTTGCGCGAACATCGTCCGGTCTTCCGCACGATGGGTCAGTTCGATGCGCTCCATGGAGCCGGCGAAGATCACGCTGTGATCGCCAACAACGGTACCGCCGCGCAGCGCGGCAAAGCCGATATCGCCCGGCCGGCGCGCGCCGGTATGTCCGTCGCGGCCTCGTGCGGAGCGCGCGTGCAGGTCGACGCCGCGGCCGGCGGCAGCGGCCTCGCCGAGCAGGAAGGCGGTGCCCGACGGCGCGTCGATCTTGGCCTTGTGGTGCATTTCGACGATTTCGATGTCGAAGCTTTCGTCCAGCGACTGCGCGACGCGCTTGACCAGCGCAGCGAGCAGATTGATGCCGAGGCTCATATTGCCTGACTGCACCACCACCGCGCGCTCGGTAACACTCTTGATCACCGCCATGTCTGATGCCGACAGGCCGGTGGTTCCGACGATGTGCACGAGCCCGCGCTGGGCGGCAATCGCAACATTGGCAATGGTCGCCGCAGGGACGGTGAAATCCAGAATGCCGTCGGCATTGGCCGACAGGGTCCACAGGTCGGCCGAGAGTTTGACGCCGTTCTCCGGCAGGCCGGCGAGCACGCCGGCATCCTTGCCCAAAAGTTCCGAGCCCGGCGCTTCCAGCGCACCGGTCAACACCGCGCCCGGCGTCTCCGAAATGACGCGCACCAGCGCGCGGCCCATCCGGCCGCCGGCCCCCGCAACGATCAATCGCATATCGGCCATGGTTTCACCTCTTTACGCCCTATAGCGGGACGAGGCCGTTCCGGCAACCAATCAGGCGGCCATGCGGACCGGGGCCCCGGACGAGCGAGGGGGCAAGCAGGACAGCGATCCTGTCCCGGACATTTCGATCCGACGATGATCCGTATTGTCGGCGCCCTGTCCGCCGGATCGAACCAGATGCCCCGGAGACCGGCCGCCCCTCGCTGCTAGAGGGTGAGTTCCATATCTTTCTTCAGGACGACCCGGCCGTCGCGCTCGACAACATACGTGGCCTTGTAGGTGCCACGATCCCAGCCGGTCGCCGGACGCTTTTTGCCGGTAAACAGCATGAACTGCGCCTTGTTCGCCTGAAGTTGTGGGGCTCGATTTTCGGCGATGACGTTTCCGAGCGGGTCCTTGATCGCAAGTTGTTGTGCGTCGCCCGTCTTCAGGCCGATAACACGAATAAAAGCGACAATCGCCGCTGCGCCGGTGGACGGCACTTCCTTGTCCGCGCTTCCATCCTCGATGGATTCCATCGTCACCGGACCGCTCGCGAAGCCGGCGTTTAGAACGGCTCGCTCCTGATAGGCGAGTTGCGCGTGAAGCGCGGGGTGCCATAGCGGTTCGCCACTACCGCATGAGCCGGCGGCAGCGCCATAGGCGAAAGGATCGACGACCGCCCCATTGTGCCTGACCGTGAAATGCAGATGAGGATATTCGGTCAGTCCTGAAAGACCTACGCGGCCAAGCGGCTGCCCGCCCTTGACCACGTCGCCGGGCTTCACCGCCAGGCTGCCGCTGGCCATATGGCAATACTGGGTTTCCCAGTGCTCCGCATGTTCGATCACAACGCCATTGCCGCATTCGACATCGCGAACGGCTTCGCGCGCCGATTTGCTAAAGGCGCCGTCCGGCGCATCGCCTCGTGTGCGAAGAACGCGGCCACTCGCGGAAGCGAGCACTTCCACGCCTGCCCTTTGCGACGCCAGTGACGGCAAGCGAAAGTCAGTCCCGTTATGGCCGTCATACGTCAGGGTGCCGCACTTGAAGTCTCGCGCTGACGCTGACGGATCGGCATCAATATAAT